>CAMDOO010000048.1 GCA_945903545.1 Opitutus sp. GAS368
CGCCGCGAATTCCATGAACGTCGCGGCGTAAAGCCGCTCCTACAGTTAGCCTCTCCTCAACCTCTTCCATCTCACCTCCATGAAAACTCATCTTCCCCTCTTCCCCCTGCTCCTCGCCCTCGGACTCATTGCCGGCTGCGGCAAACCCGCCGCCCCCGAAGCGCCGAAGACCGCGACGCCTCCCGCTACCACCAAGACGGAAGCCCCGACGGACGTCCCGAAGCTCACCGGCGTCATCCAGGACGTGCTGCCCGAGCGCAGCAGCCTCGTCATCAAACATGAGGAAATCCCCGGCGTGATGCGCGCCATGACGATGGCATTCCGCGTGGACGCCGCGACGCTGCAGGCCGCGCAGAAGGGGCAGGCGATCACCGGTGACTTCAGCAGCTCCGGGATGAACTTCACGCTTTCCAACGTGAAGCTCGGGCCGGCCCCGGCGCCCACCGCCCCGACGGCGGCGCAGCCCGCGACGACGCCGGCCCCAGCATCCTCCGCTCCCGCCATGTCGATGCCGATGAACATGCCGATGGGTCAGGGCATGCCCATGATGCCGGGCATGGACATGTCGATGCCGGCCGCAGCTTCCACCCAGCCGGCGCCCGCCCCGGTCGCGCCGGCCGCCGCCGCTCCCGCCGTCCCGGCTCCGGCGCAGCTCGCCGCCGGCGCCTCGGTCTACAACCGCATCTGCATCGCCTGCCACCAGCCGACCGGCGCCGGGCTGTTCCCGCTCTTCCCGCCCCTCGCCGGCTCGTCCATTGTCACCGGCGACACCCGCCGGCTCGCCCGCATCCTGCTTTCCGGCCTGCAGGGGCCGCTCGAGGTGAACGGCCGCACCTTCAACGGCGTCATGCCCGGTCTCGCGTCGCAATACACCGACGACGAGCTCGCCGCCGTGCTCACCTACGTCCGCAACACGTGGGGCAATTCCGCGGCCCCGGTGCCCGCCGCGGTGCTCGCCGCGGAACGCGCGGCCAACCGGACGACGCCTTGGACGTGGGCGGAGCTCACCGGTCCGTAGGCCGGAGGTGGCCGGAGATGGGAGATGGCAGATCGGAGATGGGGACTGACATCCCGAGCCCCGGTCCAGTTAGCACTCCTGCGCCTATCTTCGATCTCCCATCTGCCATCTCCGCGCGCCCTAGGGCGCGCTGGTCAGCCGCCGGACCTCGCTGAGCACGCGCGACAACGGCGCGGTCTTCTCGATGTAGCAGGAAATTTTCTGGCTGAGCGTGCGGTCCACCACCTCCTGGTCGAACAGCACGCCGGTGAGCAGCACCAGCGGGACACCCGGCAGGAGGACGCGGATCTTCTCCAGCATCGCGAGACCGTCGGACTCCTCCAGCTGCAGGTCCGAGATCACGAGGTGGGGCGGATCGCGGTGAACCACCGCAAAGGCCTCCGCGGGAGTGGCGGCGGTCGTCGTGCGGAATCCGGCGGAACCGAGGTACTGGGCGAGCAGGTCGCGGATCTCCGCCTCGTCGTCGACGATCAGGATGTGCTTATTCATGGGGAGACCTTGGGGTCGGGAGTGAGCCGGGCGATGACGATGCCGCCGACAACCTTGTTGCCGTCGCGGAGGGGGAATACCGTGCATTGCACGGGATGGCAATGCCCGTGCTTGTCCTGGAGCAGGGCCGGCAGGTCGCGCAGGTCATGGCCCTCCGCGAGGGCGCGCGGCACCGGATCGGCCCCGGCGGCGGCACCGGTCAGGGTGACCACGTCGCTGAGCGGGCGGTTCACGATCTCGGCCGGCTCCCAGCCGGTCGCGTGGATCGTGGCCGGATTCACCCGGGAGATCCGGCGGCTCTTGGTCAGCACGAAGACGAGGTCGGAGATCGAATCGACGATGAACTGGTTGTAGCGCAGCTGGTGCTCGAGCGCCTGGGCGGCCCAGCGGCGCTCCAGGTTCTCGGTTTGCAGGGTCGTGTTGGCGGCGGCGAGGTCCGCGGTGCGCGCGACGACCTTGTCCTCGAGCCCGCGGTTGGCCTCCTCGAGGACCCGCGCGGCCCGGATGCGTGCCGCATGGTCGTCGCGGATCAGCCAGACCACGCCGGCGAGGATGAGGAGGTTCAGGACCACGCCGGCCCAGACGGTCCAGCGCGTAGTCTGCGCCTGCAGGTATTGCGCGGTGTCGCGCGCCGCCAGTTGGCCCATCAGGCCCTCCATGAGTTTTCCGACCTCGATTTTGACCGCCGGACTGGCGCCCAGCCATTCTTCGCTCCCGAGAAACGTGGCCATGACTGCCGCCTGACCCTCCTGCCGGGCGGAGATCAGGGCTCGCGCCACCTCGGCGCGCTGGCCGGCCAGGGCCGCCAGCCGCTCGACCCCCGCCAGCAGCGGGGCCTCGGGGCGGGCCAGGGCCCGCGCCACCTCGACATGCTCCGCCAGCTCCGAGAGCGCCTCCCGGGCCGAACGGAGGTCACCGGCGGCGCCGCTCCCGGCAAAGGCCCGGAGCGAGCCCTCCGTCGACTGGAAGCCCAGCTTGATGCCGTCGAGCTCGAGGATCAGCGCATGCGTCCGGTTCACCTCGTCGCTGGCCGCGCGAGCCCCGGAGATGTTGCGCACCGCGACCACCGCCACCGCGACGATCACCGCCGCGACGAGGAGGAAAAAGACCGCCACGCGGCGGATCGTGCGGTCGACCGCACCCGGGGCCGGTTCAGCGGTCATCGGCCGGCCTTTCCGTTTGCCGCCACGACATCGGCGTCGAGCGCCGGAGGACTGGTCTTGGCGACGGTGCGCACCACGGCTTTCTCATTTGTGGCATAATCGTAGGTGAATTCCGAGGCGGAGGTCCAGTTGCCTTCAATCGCCTTCGAGACTTTCTCGGCGATCTCGCGCAGGGTCGATCCGCTTTTCTGGAGGTTCACGAAGTACGTCCGGTTGTTGTAATCGAGGTAGGCCCTCTCCTCGTTGACGTAGCAGACGGCATGGGCCACGCGGCCGACCAGCCGCACATGGACCAGCCTGGTCCCGAAGCCGCGCCGGCTGAGCACGTAGTCGGCGAGCACCGCGTAGTCGTCACAGTCGCCGCGCTTCGATCGCAGGAACTGGTCCGCGTCCTGCACCTCGGCGCCAAACTCGTAATGGAACGATTCGAACAACGCCGCGAAACGCTTGGGCGTGAGCTTCGGGTCGGCCAGAAGCTCGGCCAGCGTGAGCGCCCGGACGGGCAAGACAGCCACGAGGGCCAGCAGGCCGGTGAACAGAAAGCGCCAGGCGCCGGGATGGCGGCGGATCGGTGGCATACTGCGCGCGGGGTTCAGCGGACACCTGCGACCTCGAGCCCAAGGGCGCGGAGCGACACGTAGATGTCGCGCAGGAACAGCAGCAGAGCGGCAATCAGCAGCGCCATGTCGGTAATGAAGAGCGCCGCCAGCTGCAGGGCAAAGGGCCGCCCAAACAACTGGCCGGCGAAGATGACGATCACCAGCAGGCACGAGACCAGCATGCTCAGGACCACGCAGGTGACGGTGGCGCGGAGCAGCAGGGCCCGGTGCCAGAGGATCGCCAATTGGTCGCGCAATTCGCCCTGTCGGTCCGCGGCGTCGATCAGGTCCGGATCGCGAAGCCGTTCCGCGATGTGGCGCGTGCGGTCCACCACCCGGGCCATGCGGTTGGTCAGCGTCAGAAGGAGCATGCCGGTGCCCGAGAGCAGGATCACCGGGGTGATCGCAAGCTGGATGATCGGGAGCAGCTGGCTCGGCAATAGGTTCTCCATCCGCCTTCAGCCCTAGCCGGTGGGCCGGGCGCTGCAACCTACTTGTAGTGCAGGTGCGTGGTCCACCACGTCGCAATCCCGGTTGTCCCGGCCGGGCGCGGATTCGGTCCGCGCCGGGCCAGCCACTGGTTTGACCGGAGTCGCGCGGCCGGCGCGACGGCGAACGGAGCCCATGCAACCCGCTCAGGAAGCGGAGCCTGCCGAAGGTTCGCCGGTCTAGCGCAGCAGGACCATCCCCGCAGGCCGGCGGCGGCCTTGACGGTCGAAGGGGGGCTGGCAGGTTGGGACCCATGAGCTGTCCGGCCCTCTTCGTCACCAAAGCCGTCCTACTGAAGTCGTGGTCGCCTGCGCGCGGCTGAGTATTTCCGCCCTGCCTCGTCCCCTTGGCCGCCCCGACTTCCCGCCCTGCCGCCACCCTGACCGGGGTCGTCGAGCGCATCATTTTCCTCAACGAGGAAAACCACTACACCATCGCCGAGTTCCGACCCGACGCGTTGCCGGCGAAAACCAAGGCCGCCGCCGAAAAGCCGGACATGGTCACGATCACCGGCGCCCTGCCCGGCGTGGAATGCGGCGAGACCCTCCAGCTCACCGGCGAGTGGACCCGCCACGCCCAGCACGGCGACCAGTTCAAGGTCGCGACCTTCAAGAGTGAGCTGCCGGCCGGGGTCTATGGCATCCGCAAGTACCTCGGCAGCGGCCTCGTCCCCGGCATCGGCCGCGTCTACGCCAACAAGATTGTCGACGCGTTCGGCACCGACACCTTCCGGGTCCTGAGCGAGGAATCCGCCCGGCTGCGCGACGTCCCCGGCATCGGCCGCAAGCGCGCCCAGGCGATCAAGACCGCGTGGGACGAGAAGCGCGCCGAGCGCGAACTCTACATTTTCCTCCAGACCTACGGCGTCACCCCGAGCCAATGCGTGAAGCTCGTGCAGAAGTATTCCGGCCAGGCGAAGACGGTCCTGCTCAACGAGCCGTACCGCGTCGCCCGCGAGATCGACGGCATCGGCTTCAAGACCGCCGACCGCATCGCGATCAACCTCGGCTTCGCCAACGACGCCCCGCCCCGCCTCGACGCCGGGATCATCTACGCCCTCGAGACCCTCGCCGAGGAGGGCCATACCGCCTTCGGCGAAATCGAGCTGCGCGACCATGCCACCCAGCTGCTGGAGACGACGTCCGAGCGCATCGCCGCGCGGATCAGCGCCCTCGTCGAGGCGAAGGAGCTGGTCCGTCATCCGCGAACGGCGGATGGAATCTCAAATCTGAAATCTGAAATCTCAAATCCGCCGTCCGCGGCGCATATCCAGCTCCCCACATACGATCGCGCCGAGCAGCGCATCGCCGGCGTGGTCGGCCGGCTCACGCGCGTCGCCAGCGGACTCCCGCCGATCAAGGCCGAGGCCGCCGTCGAGTGGGCGGAGAAAAAGGCCGGCTTCGAGTTCCACGAGCTGCAGCGGCGCGCCCTGCGTTGCGCCCTCACCCACAAGTTCACCATCCTCACCGGCGGGCCTGGCACCGGAAAAACCACGATCCTGCGCGCGCTGGTCGACATCCTCCGCGCCAAGAAGGTGCGCGTGCACCTCGCCGCGCCCACCGGCCGCGCCGCGCAGCGCCTCGCCGAGACGACCGGCGGGTTCGCCTCCACCATCCACCGGCTGCTGAAGTACGATCCCGCCGGCGGCGGCTTCGTCGCCAACGAGTCCGCCCCGCTCGCCACCGACTTCCTCGTCGTCGACGAGGCCTCGATGCTCGACACGCGCCTCGCCTCCGCCCTGTTCCAGGCCGTTCCCTCCCGCGCCCACCTGCTGCTCGTGGGCGACACCGACCAGCTCCCGAGCGTCGGCGCCGGCAATGTGCTGAAGGACCTCATCGCGGTGGCCGCAAACCAGATGCCAGAAGACAGAAGTCAGAAGACCGCCTCGGATGATTCCTCCGCCTTCCGTCCTGCGTCCTCCGTCCTCCGCCCTCCGGCGATCCCCGTCACCCGCCTCGACGTCATCTACCGCCAGAAGGGACAAAGCCAGATCATCACCACGGCGCACGCGATCAACTCCGGCGACCCGTCGATCCCGCCCGCGGTCAATGAGGTCGCCTCGATCCAGGTCTGGAACGACCTCACGTTCGTCGTGGCCGACTCCGCCGAGGACTGCCTGAAAAAGGTCATCCAGCTCTGCACCGAGTTCATCCCGCGCCAGCTCAAGTGGCCGCACCCGGTCGACGACGTGCAGGTGCTCGCCCCGATGCACAAGGGCGTGGCCGGCGTGGCCAACTTCAACGCCCAGCTCCAGGCCGCGCTCAATCCGCCGCCCGCCCACGCCCGGCCCGGCCGGACCGAGGCCGTGCGCACCGCCGGCGGGGAGTTCCGCCCCGGCGACAAGGTCATCCAGCTGCGCAACGACTACGAAAAAAACCTCTTCAACGGCGACATCGGCGTGGTGCGCGCGGCGGATCCCGGCGCCGGCACGCTCGAGATCGAGTTCGACGGCGAAAAGCACGAGTTCGACCGCGGCAACGCCGGCAACCTCTCCCTCGCCTATTGCATCAGCATCCACAAGTCGCAGGGCAGCGAATATCCCGTCGTGATCATCCCACTGCTCAAGGCGCACTTCATGATGCTCCAGCGCAACCTCCTCTACACCGCGATCACGCGCGGCCGGAAAAAAGTGTACCTCGTCGGCGAACCCGCCGCCTTCGGCATGGCCGTCCGCAACAACGAGAGCCGCCAACGCATCACGCACCTGCGGGAGAAGATTGGGACCATTCAGCCCGAACGGTAGGGCGCGTCACTCCGTGACCGCCGGGCCGAGACCAAGCTCCAAGCGAGGGCACCCGGCAAGCCCCGGCGCAAGGCCTTGAGCGATCCGCCCCTCACTCCGCGCCATCAGCCTGCATTTCCCGCCGCTGGTCCCGCCGCGCGCGCCACCAGAGGCCCGCCACGAACCCGCTGGCGCAACCGGCGCAGTTCGCGATGACCAGGCCGATTCCAGCCGCGGCCAGAAAACCCACCGCCACCGTGTTCCGAACCACCTCGCCCGCCTGCGCGATCGGCACGTGACGGAAGAGCATCACAAAACCAAGCAATCCCGACCAGAACAGGAAGTTGCCCGCGAGCAGGCCGGGGAAGGTTCCAAGGGCGCCGTAAAACAGATAGGAGCTGACCCAGCGGAACGCAGGCCAGAGCCGCACCATCGCCGAGATCGCCAGCAGCCCGGCGAACAGCGCAAAATAGACCGGGAGGATGAAGAAGTAGGGCATGGCGCGGCTCAACCCGCGACCGGGTCGCGACTCATACCCGATTTGGGGCGGCGGGAGACCTCCTTGATGGCCGGTGGCCGAACGTGAGGCAAGCCCGACCCCCCGCGGTTCGGCAGTGGTACCGTTTGAGGTACCTCCAAGGGCAGGAGCGGCTTTACGCCGCGATTCTGGCGGTCATTCGCGGGGTAAACCCGCTCCTACAGTCACAATGCACTACTACCTGTCTTTCCGTTACCGCTTCGCCCGCGCAATCGGCTTGGCCCGGCACGGCCGGCAAACCAGAGTCGATCCGAGTCGCCCCGCCCTTCCCCATGAAACGTCTCGTCCTTCTCCTCGCCCTGGTCCTGCCGTTGCTGCCTGTCATCCGCGCCGCCGAGTCCGCGACCGCCGCGATCCCGCCGCGCGAGCGGGCGCCGAACGACCGCTCCGAGTACCGCCGGCTCGTCCTGCCCAACGGGATGAAGGTCCTCCTCCTTTCCGACCCCGCGCTGAACAAGTCCGCCGCGTCGGTCGCGGTCGGCGCCGGCTCGCTCCAGGACCCGGCGAGCCGCTTCGGCCTCGCGCATTTTCTCGAGCACATGCTCTTCCTCGGCACGGAGAAGTACCCTGACGAGGCCGAGTACTCGAAGTTCCTCACCAGCAACGGCGGCTACAGCAACGCCTACACGCAGCAGGACCACACCAACTATCACTTCGAGATCCGCCACGAAGCCTTCGAGGGCGCGCTCGACCGCTTCTCCCAGTTCTTCATCGCCCCGCTGTTCGACGCCCGCTTCACCGAGCGCGAGATGAACGCCGTGAACTCCGAGTTCCAGAAGAACTCCGAGAACGACGCCTGGCGCCTCAACCAGGTCGAGTCGGAGTTCTACCGCGCCGGCCACCCGCTGAAGAACTTCGCCATCGGCAACCGGGCCACCCTCGCCGGCACCACCCGCGAGGAGCTGCTTGCCTGGTACCGCACCCACTACAGCGCCAACCTCATGTCCGTCGCCCTCACCGGCAACGCCAGCCTCGACCAGCTCGAGCAGTGGGCCCGGAAATATTTCGCCGCGGTGGAGAACCGCAACCTGCCCGAGCCGAAGTGGCCGGCCGATTTCCTCCCGACCAAGGCCGCCCTGCGGACCATCCGCTCCGAGCCCATCCAGGACGCGCGCTCGCTCAGCCTCAGCTTCCCGCTGCCGGGCACGCGGGCCTACGCGCTGGCCAAGCCGGGCGAGCTCCTCGGCTTCATCCTCGGCTACGAGGGCGAGGGCAGCCTCCTCTCCGCGCTCAAGGCCGAGGGCCTCGCCACCGGTCTCTCCGCCGGCGCGGGCGACTACTCCGCCGACTTCGGCGAGTTCAATCTCCGCGCCTCCCTCACGCCCGCCGGCTACGCCAACTACTCCCGCGTACTCGCCCTGGTCTTCGCCGCCATCAACGACCTCAAGCGCGCCGGCCTGCCGCAGGGGCTTTTCGCGGAGCGCAGCACCATGGCCCAGCTCGACGAGCTGTTCTCCGACAAGGGCGAGGGCACCGGCCGCGCCACCGATCTCGCCAACCTCGCCCGCGAGTACCCGCTCGAGCTCGCCGAGCGCATGCCCTACCTCTGGACCGACGACCGCCCTGACGGCTACCAGCTCATCCTCAACCAGCTCCGGCCCGACAACCTGCTCGTGCAGCTCGTCGCGAAGGGCCAGCCCACCGACAAAACCGAGCCGCGCTGGGGTGCGAAGTACAGTTACACGGAGGACACCGGCGCCGCCTACGCCGACCTGCTCAACCCACCCGTCGCGCCCTCGATCCACCTCCCCGCCCCAAATCCCTTCGTGCCGAAGGAGGTCGCCCAGGTCCCGGTGCAGCCGGTCCGCCTGATCAACGAGCCGGGCCTCAGCCTGTACCACCTGCAGGACGACCACTTTCAGCGGCCGCATGTCGCCGAGGTCTTCCGTTTCCGGCTGCCGCGCAATCTCGGCACCCTCGAGAATTCCGTGCTGCTCCAGTTCTATTCCGCCTGCGTCTCCGAGGCGCTCAACGAGACCAACTACACCGCCGCCACCGCCGGCCTCGCCTTCAGCCTCAGCGCCTCGCTCGAGGGCGTGTACCTCTCGATCGACGGCTATAACGAGTCCGCTGCCGCCCTGCTCGACAAGGCCACCGCCAGCCTCATCGACTTCAAGATCTCCGAGGAGCGCTTCGCCGCGCTCAAGGACGCCATCGTGCGCGGCCTGGCCAACTTCCCCAAGGGCGAGGCCTGGCAGGTCCTGCTCGAGAGCCGCCGCGCCGCCATGCGCGAGTTCTACTTCCGCCCGCAGGAGCAGCTGCCCGTCGCCCAGAAGGTCACGCTCGCCGAGGTTCGCGCCTTTGCCCACAAGCTGTACGCCCGCGGCCGGATCGAGGGCCTGATCCACGGGAACATCAGCGCGACCGACGCCGTCGCGAGTGCCCGCAAGGTCGCCGCCACGCTGAAGTCCAAGGCCATCTCCGACGCCGAGGTCCTCCGTCGTCGCCTGCTCGCCCAGCCCGCCAAGGAGGCCCTGCTCGCGAGCGAGACCTTTGAGGTCAACAACTCCGCCTTCCGCCAGGAATTCGTCATTCCCGGCCATTCCGCCGAGACGCGCGCCGCCACTCTGATCCTGTCCAACTTCATCGGCGAACCGTTCTACTCCGAGCTCCGCACCCGCCAGCAGCTCGGCTATATCGTCAGCGGCAGCGCCGGCGAGGACGAGAACACGTTCTTCAGCTACTTCATCATCCAGTCGGGCGAGCATGCCGCCGACGCGCTGCAAACGAAGGCCGAGGCGTTCATCGGCCAGCTGCCCGAGCTGTTCCGCAAGGTCACCGACAAGGACTGGGAGGACCTCGTGGCCGGCGCGTTGTCCACGCTGGAGGAGGAGGACAAGACCATCGCCGAGCGCGCGGGCCGGATGTTCAAGCTCGCCTACGACTACAACGGCGACTGGACGCGCCGGGAGGACACCATCCAGGCGCTCCTGAAGCTCGACCGCGCCCGGGTGCTGGCGATCCTCACCGAGACGCTCGACCCCACCAGGATGCGGAAACGCACCTTCTTGGGCTTCGCCAAGCAGCACACCCCGGCGACGCCGCCCAAGACCTCGTTCACCGACACGTACGGCTGGAAGAAGACCCGGAAGTACGAGTGAGGCTTGCCGGAGCGTTGCGCCGGCAAGCTTAAGGGACAAACCGGCTCCGCGGTTTGTCCCTACGGAACCACTCCCCCGCCAGCGGGTAGAACGGAGAGCATGCTTCACATCGCGTTTGCTCTGAGGGGAGAAACCGTTTCGTTAGGCGCCTAACTACCGGCCTTTTGACCCTTTCCGCCATCATCCTGCGTTGAATCAGCGGCGGCGGCTGCCAAGTCTCACCCTTCCGTCCTATCCTGATGTCCTTTCGCATGTTCACCCTGTGCCTAGGCGCCGCCATCCTGGCGGCCGCTGCACCAGCCCACGGGGCCGAGCGGGAGAAGAATGCCTGGCCGTTCCGGGTCGACCAAAAGGATGCCGATGGGAGCACCTTGGCCTGGCAGGGAGCTGGTCCGCTGTTTTTCTCGCGCCCCCTCCCCGAGGGCGGGCGGGTGCACGGGTTTCGGCCATTCTGGGTCGCCCGGGAAAGCGCCGTCGGCCAGCGAATCTCGACGACTTTCCTCTATCCGGTGTTTTTCGCGCGGGCCGACGAAACCGTCCGGGCCTGGAGCATCCTCAACCTGATCAATCACCGCGAGCCGGCGGCCGGGTCGGCGACCGAGGGCGCCGCCCATGGCTTCGACGTCTGGCCGTTCTATTTCTCGCGCAACACCGGTTCGGCGGAAACCTCGTACCATGCGCTCTTCCCTATTGCGGGTGAAGTTCGCAACCGGTTCTACCGCGAGCGCGTTTCGTGGCTGCTTTTCCCGCTCTACCTCCGGACCGAGGCCCGCGGCGTGGTCGCCAAATCGTATGTCTGGCCGTTCGTGCGCACCGCCTCGGGAGGCGGGGTCGAGCGCTTTGCCCTCTGGCCCCTGCTCGGCTGGCGGAACCAGGCCGGGATCTCTCGCGAGAACTATTACCTCTGGCCATTCATTTACCACCAGACCACCGGCCTCGACACCCCGGCGCCGGTCGAGTCGGGCGCCGTGCTGCCATTCTACGCCTACGAGCGCAGCGCCGAGGTGCAGGCCGAGACGTTTGCCTGGCCGTTCTTCGGCTACGTCGATCGCACCGCCCCATACCGCTACAGCGAGGTCCGCTATTTCTGGCCGCTGTTCGTGCAGGGCGCGGGCGACGACCGCCAGCGCTCGCGCTGGGCCCCGTTCTACACGCACTCGGTCACCAAGGGCTACGACAAGCAATGGGTGCTCTGGCCCTTCTACCGGCGCGACCAATGGGACGAGGAGGGCCTCACCCGCACCCAGAGCCGCGTGCTCTATTTCCTCTACCGCAGCGAGACCCAGCGCCGCACCACCCAGCCGGACGGCCCCGTGGCCATCAAAGACCACCTCTGGCCGCTCTACAGCCGGTGGGACAACGGCGCCGGCCGCCGCCAGTTCCAGTTGCTCAGCCCGTTTGGCTCGTTCTTCCCCAACAACGACGACATCAAGGAGACTTGGGGGCCGCTCCTCGCGTTCTACCGCCGCGATGTCCAGGGCCCGCGCGAGACACGCACCTCGTTCTTGTTCGACCTCGTCACCCGCCGGCGGTCCGGGGACGAGACCGAGTTCCATCTTGGCCCCCTCTACGGAGCCGTGCACTCTCCCGCCGGCGATCAGGTCGAGGTCGGGCGGGGCTTGCTGACGCTGCAACGCGACGCCGGTGGCCCCTGGCGCGTTATCTGGTTCAATTTTTCGGCAAAAGGCCGCACAAGTTCCCTTTCCCGCTGACCTAGCACACCATGCAACAGCTCATCAACGTCCTCGAGGGCATCGGCAGCACGCTGCAGCTGCTGCTGCGGACCCTGTCGTACACCGGCACCCTCTGGCGCCAGCGGCAGCGTTTCATCGAGCAGTGCTACCTGATCGGCTACACCACCCTGCCTATTGTCACCATCCTCTGCGCCTTCATCGGCGGCGTGCTCGCGCTCCAGGCCGGCTATTCGATGGAAAACTTCGGGGCCAAGCAGTTCATCGGCACGCTCGTCGGCCTCTCCATTGCCCGGGAACTCGGCCCCGTGATGGTCGCCATCCTCGTCGCCGGCCGGGTCGGCTCCGCCATCGCCGCCGAGCTCGCCTCCATGCGCGTCTACCAGGAGGTCGACGCCCTCGAGACCATGAACATCCCCGCCGCCCGCATCCTCGTGCTGCCGCGGCTCGCCGCGATCGTCGTGATGATGCCCGTGCTCTGCATGATCGGCGACCTCGTCGGCTGGTTCGGCGGCGCCCTCACCTCGAAGTTCTTCATCGGCATCGAGCCCGAGGCCTACTTCTCCGCCCTGCGCCGCTTCATGGTGTTCAAGGACGTCCTGAACGGCCCCATCAAGGCGGAGGTCTTCGGCTTCGTGATCGTCCTCGTCTGCTGCAACATCGGCCTCAACACCCGCGGCGGCCCCCGCGAGATCGGCGCCTCCGTCACCCGCGCCGTGGTCACCTCGCTCATTCTTATCCTCGTGCTGGATTTCTTCGTCACGCGCGCCCTGACCTGACCCATGAGCGATTCCGGCACCACCTCCACCGTCTCCCCGTTTTCCGGCACCGAGAACCCCGCGGTCAGCGTCACCGTCGAGAACCTCTCCAAGAGCTTCGGCGACTTCGTCGTCCTCAAGGACATCAGCTTCCAGGTCCAACCCGGCGAGATCTTCGTGCTGATGGGCCCCAGCGGCTCCGGCAAGAGCGTCCTCCTCAAGCACCTCGTCGGCCTCGAGCTGCCCAGCTCCGGGCGCGTGCTCATCGACAAGTATGACGCCAGCCACGAGGAAACCCGCGAGAAGATCCGGCTCGCCCTCGTCTTCCAGGCCGGCGCCCTCTTCAACTCGCTCTCGGTCTACGACAACCTCGCCCTCTATCTCCGCGAGCACCGCCTCGCCGACGAGGCCGGCATCAACGAGAAGGTCATGCGCGCGCTCCAGATTCTCTCGCTGGAGAACGCCGCCCGGAAATCCCCGTCCGAACTCTCCGGCGGCATGAAGAAGCGCGTCGCCATCGCCCGCGCCCTCGTGATGGAGCCCCAGCTCATGCTCTACGACGAGCCCACCAGCGAGCTCGACCCCGTCATGGGTGCGACGATCAGCGAGATTATCGCCACGCTGAAGGACCAGTACCGGGTCACCAGCATCGTGGTTTCCCACGATCGCGACCTCGCCCTGAACATCGCCGACCGCGTCGGTATCCTCATGGGCGGCAAACTGGTCCACCTCGGCCCGCCCTCCGAGCTGCGCCAGCCGAAGGACCCCGTCATCGCCGACTTCCTGCAGCCGGTCATCGACCTCAAGAACCCGCGTTTCAAAAAATTGGAAACGTGAGCACCCCACCCACTTTTAACTGGAGAACGTCACCATGAATAATGTCCAACAAACGGCCCGCGTCGGCCTTTTCTTCCTCCTCGGGCTCGCCCTCACCTGGGTCACGTTCGAGACCCTGCACGGCGGCAAGATTTTCAAGGACAACGGCTACACCATCACCGCCGGCTTCACCGACCTGAAGGAGCTCAAGGTCGGCGACGAGGTGCGGATGGCCGGCGTGAAGATCGGCTCCGTCGAGTCCACCGTCCTCACCGGCCGCCGGGCCGAGGCCGTGCTGCGCATCGACACCCTCGGCACGGACCAGAAGGTGATCGAGATCCCCGACGACGCGACCGCCAGCATCGTCATGGCCGGCCTCATCGGCACCAATTACATCGGCATCGACCTCGGCTCGCCCGGCCGCCCGAAACTCAAGCCCGGCGCGGAGATCCGCATTCTCGAGACCCCCGACATCAACAGCATCATGTCCCAGCTCGGCAAACTCGGCACGAAGCTCGACGATGCCCTCGGCTCCATCAGCGAATCGCTGAAGGGCAAGCCCGGCCAGCCCGGCCTCGTGCAGCGCCTCGACACCCTCGTGAACGACAATGGCGCCAAGTTCACCACCACGATGACGAACCTCCAGGACCTCACCACCAAGCTCAACAAGGGCGAGGGCACCCTTGGCAAGCTCATCAACGACCCGAAGCTGCACGACGACCTGCTCGCCGCTGTCGGCGACATCAAGAACTCCGCCAACGAGGCAAAACAGTTCATGTCCGACGCCCAGGCCGTGGTCGACCAGGTCAAGTCCGGCAAGGGCACGCTCGGCGCGCTCATCTACGACGATACCACCGGCAACGAGCTCAAGGCCACCGCCCGCGATCTCCGCGAGATCTCCGAGAAGATCAACAAGGGCGAGGGCACCCTCGGCAAACTCATCAACGACGACTCGATGTACAAGGACGCCCAGAGCGCCATCAAGAAAGCCGACCGCGCCCTCGACGGACTCCAGGATTCCGGCCCGATCAGCGCCGTGGGGACGGTCGCGGGATCGTTGTTCTGACCGGCCATTTCCGAGGTAGGGCTGACCCGCCGGGTCGGCCGCGATGATTTCCGGGTGGTTCACACATAGGCACAGAGAACACGGAGCGCGGCCATTTTATAGGGTTCGGAAACCCGAACTGCTTTCCGCCTCAGGGCTCTGTGTCCTCTGCGTCTCTGTGTGACAACGGATCGAAAATCGATCGGCGGCCGGGTCGTCAGCCTTCGCCGAGCCTACGGCTGACAAGTCGACCCAGCCATCGCAGCCCCGGCCAGAAACCCCGTCGTCCACGCCGCCTGGAAGTTAAAGCCCCCCGTCACGCCGTCGATGTCGAGCACCTCGCCGGCGAAATGCAGGCCGGGACAGATCCGGCTCTCCATGGTCTTGAAGTCGACCTCGCTGAGCCGCACTCCCCCGCAGGTCACGAACTCCTCCTTGTTCATGCTCTTGCCCACGACGCGGAACTCGGCGGCCGTCACCTGGGACACGAGCACCCCCAGCGCCTCATTCGACACCCCGGTCCACACCGCGGTCGGGCTGAGCTTCGCCGCTTCCAGCAGCTTTTCCCAGAGGCGCGCCGGCAGGCCGATCGGGCACCACGTGCCGAGTTGCTTCTTCGGATTCGAGATTCGCACCGCACCCAGTTCCTTCAGCAGCGACTCGCGGGTGTGCCCCGGCGCGAAGTTCACCCCGAGCGTGAACTCGTAGTTCCGCGCCGCCAGTTCCCGCGCGCCCCACGCCGAGAGCTTCAGGATCGCCGGCCCGCTCATGCCCCAGTGCGTGACGAGCAGCGGACCGGTCTCGCGCAGCTTCGTGCCGGGCACCGTTGTCACCACGTCGGTCACCGTCACCCCGGAGATGCCCACCACGCGCGGGTCATCGATGTGGAAGGTGAACAGCGACGGCACCGGCGGTTCGATCGTGTGCCCGAGCGACTGCGCGATCGTGAGCCCGGCCGAGCCGCGCCCGCCGCCCGTCGCCAGCAGCAGCCGGTCACAGCCCAGCGTGCCGCCATCGGTGAGCGTGAGGGAGAAAAACGGCGCCAGCGTCTCCCGGGGAATGTCAACTGATAGTTGACATTCCCCTCGGGGGGGCCGGCCGGTCACGGCCCGAACTCCGCAGGTCGTCCGCACCTCCACGCCGGCGTTCTTGGCCGCCTGGAGCAGGCAGTCGGCAATCGTCGCCGAGTCATCGGTCACCGGAAACATCCGGCCGTCAGATTCGGTTTTCAGCTCCACCCCGCGCGCCGCGAACCATTCCACGGTGTCGCGCGGCTGCCAGCGGTGAAAGGCCCCGAGCAGCTCGCGCCCGCCCCGCGGGTAGCGCTTCACCAGCTCGCGCGTTTCGAAGCAGGCATGGGTGACGTTGCACCGCCCGCCGCCCGACACCCGCACCTTCGCCAGCGGGTTAGCCGTGGCCTCCAGCAGGGTGACCTTCGCCGTCGGGTCGGCCTCCGCGCAGGCGATCGCCGCGAAGAAGCCCGCCGCTCCCCCGCCCACGATCACGACCTGCCGCGTTGATGCCATGCGTCGGACGCTGCACGGATTACCGGAATGTGGAACCCAGGAAATTCCCCACCTGTCCCATGGCGGACGCGGGGGATTCCGCGGTGGGATCCTAATCCGGTAGGGCGGCGACCGTCTCGACAGGCTCGAGGCCCTGAGTCCCTCGACCGGGCTCGGGACCTTGAGCTTGCCGAAACGACTGGTCGAAGGGCTCCGTTCGCCGCCGGGCAGACTAGCTGCGCTGAATCCACCCTCTGGCAGGCGCGGCGCCGACGGAGTCGACGCCCTGCCAGTCGGGCGGGGTTTTTCAAATTAGGACACGACCGATTCCGAGGAACGCTTCCCGGCGGCGTCGACGGCAGGCATGATCGGCGCCGTTTTTGCGCAGACGTTTCCGCCTGCGTTCAGTTTATACAAAAACTCGGCCGGATTGCCCTAGATCGTGCGGGCGTCCTTCAGGTATCGTGCGGTGGTCAGCGTTGGTTGTTTTCCATTCCTCGAAGGCCGATCACCCCATTGCCGACGAGCCAGTCCGTCCCGCTTCCACTAGCAATCACCCACCCCATTGGTCCGTTTCCCCGGCGCCAATCCATAACCTGTCAGTTACCCGATTACCCCTGCGGGAAAACTGACCCATCATGCGGCCGGCACGTCATCGTGCCGGCCGCATGATTTTGGGGCGGGCCGGGGCGCACGGCGGCGCGGCGCAGCCAGTTATCCCTGAAACCTCATCCGGTAGGAACGCGGCGTCTCCTTCATCATCTGCCGGAACTCCTTGGTGAAATGGCTCTGGTCGGAAAAACCGTGGTCCTCCGCGATCGTGGCGAGCGCAACCGAGGTGGTCACCAGGGCCCGGCAGCTCAGGCGCACGCGCAGCTCCCGCACGTAGGTGTGGGGCGAGCAATGGTAGGTGGCGCGGAACTGGCGCTGGAAATTGCCCAGCGACATGCCGCACATCCTGGCCAGCGCCGAATTCTTGATCGGCTCATGGTAGTGCTCGGCGATGTCCTGGACCGCCGCCGCGAGCGAGGGACTCTGCCCGGTCGAGCGCTCCAGCTTGTGGATCGGCGTGGACAGGCCGGCGCTCCCGACCACGCGGCCACGCCGGTCGCGCAGCGGCACCTTGCAGGTCGAGTACCAGCCGCCCACGTGGTTGATCACGACCTGCTCCACCCGGTTCCGGATCACGTTTCCGGCCAGGACATAGCGGTCATCGCTGAGATACTGACTGGCCCGGGTCGGTTCGTAGTAGTCGAGATCGCTCTTCCCGATCATGTCCGACCGGTGGCGCAGGCCCCGGCGGATAACCACCGCGGTGTTGATCCAGCAAAAGCGACCCTGCGTGTCCTTGATCCAGAAATACCCGTCCTGCAGATGATCGAGGAGCACGATGATGGGATCCAGCTGGGCCCCCAGCTTCTTCAGGGCCGCGGTCAGGGAGGCTTCGTCGCTCGATTGCTCGGTTGCCATGGCTCGTGTCCTGGCCTCCCTAGGCCTTCGCCATTGGGATCAGGGTCTCGCGCTTGAGCTCCCGGTTCATCAGGGCCGCCAGCGCGGCGGCCGGTTTCTTGCCCGCAAACAGGATCGCGTTCACCTCGCCGAGGATCGGGGCGTCGATCCGGCGTTCCTCGCACAATCCGGCGAAGGACTGGGTGGTGGCGTGGCCCTCAACCACGGTGCGACGGTTGGCGATCAGCTCGGCGGCCGTACGCCCCTCGCCCAGCTGCTGGCCGAACTCGCGGTTGCGGCTCCAGCCGCCGTGACAGGTGGCGACGAGATCGCCGAACCCGCTCAGGCCATAGAAGGTTTCCGGCCGGGCCCCGAGCGAGGCGCCGACGCGCACCATCTCGGCCAGGGCGCGGGTGAGCAGCGCAGCCCGGGCGTTGTCGCCGAGCTTCAGGCCGTCGCAACAGCCGGCCGCGATCGCGTAGATGTTCTTCAGGCAGCCGCCGTACTCCACGCCGATCAGGTCGTCGCTGGTGTAGAGGCGCAGGGTGGAGCCGCTCATCGCGGCCTGGGCCTCCGTCACCACCGGCTCCAGCCGCGGCGTGGCCAGCACCATCGCCCCGGGCAGGCCGCGCGCGACCTCCCCGGCGTTGGTCGGGCCCGTCAGGGTGCCGAAGAGTGTGCCGGTCAGGATCTCGGCAATGAGCTGCGAAGGGCGCAGGTGCGTGCCCAGCTCGAGCCCCTTGGCGAGGCTGAGCACCAGCGCGGGCGCGGCGCCGGCCCCCAGCGCGGCCCGGATCCGGGTGCAGGTCTCGCGCATCGCCTGGGACGGACAGGCCAGCAGGACCACATCGGCACCGGCCAGGCCCTCGGCCAGGTTGGAGGTGATGACCAAGCCCGGCGGCAGGGTGACGCCGGGAAGGTAGTCGAGGTTCTCGCGCATCGCCTTGAGCGCACTCGCCTGCTCGGGCCGGCGCGGGACGAGCACCACCGGTCGGCCGAGCCGCGCGAGGTGGATCGCAAAGGCGGTGCCCCACGCACCGGCTCCGACGACGCAGAAGTTCATGGGCTAGGGTTAGCCCACGAAACACACGAAAGACACGAAAAAAGGGATCGGAGGATCAAACGGAGCAGATCGCCATCAAGACTACCAAGCCGTGGCAACCACCCCGGAATCCGCAATATTGGCATCCTTCGTCAGGAGCACCAGCCGGTGCACTTTGGCCGTGGCGGCGATAATCCGATCGAACTGATCACCATGCGGCAGGCTCAGGGCCGGAGCCAGCGTGGCGACCGGCAGTGAAATGGGCAAAACCTGCACATGCTCCAGCAACCGGCCGAGCACGGTTGCCGGCGATCCCTTGAACGAAATCTTGTCCAAGTGGAGCAGCAGGCCGATCTCCTGCAATGTCACGTCCGAGATCGCCAGCTGCTCGTAGGGCGTCGCCGCCAGGATCCGCGCCGCCTCCGGGCCGAGGCGATCCTCGTCGGCCGCCGCCCACAGGAAAGCATGCGTATCGAGGAGGTAGCGCAGCTTCGGCTTCACAGCGACGCCTTCCAAGCCTCCGCGGACAACGTGGGTTTGGTGAGATCGTGCGGGAAAACGATCTTGCCCTTGGCGGATCCCAGCAGGGTCTTTCTCGACCCGACCGCGGTGAAGAAGAATTCGCCTGCCCCGTCGCGAATCCGCACCGTGCCGCCACGCCGGGCCGTCGCCTTGAAACGGGTGAACTCGCGCAGGAAGGTGCGGACATTGGTCGTCATGCCGGCACGTTGTCTGACAGATTATTATTCGTCAAGCGACGACCCGGCCGTGCTCACGGTTCTCGTCCGGCTTTCTCCCACAGGCACCAGTGCCACGGTTCGAAAACGACGCCCTGCGGATTGCCGCGTGGATAAGAAAGCGTGAATCCGAACTGCGGAGCCCGCTGGCTGAGCCAGTCAAACTCACGGGTCGCCCCGAATGCCTCGGAAAAATGCGCGCAAGTCGGCGACCCGAGGTCGATCGCCCGGCCCGTGTGGTGTTCCCTGAACCCGGGATACGCGCTCACCCGAAGAATGGCCTCGAGCGGTTGGCCGGCGGAGAGCTTCTTTTGCACGATCTCGGCCTGGCCTTCGATGCTGCGGAATCCCGAAAGCAAAAGCAGACGGACACCTTCCCTTTCGGCGCCTCGCCGCATCGCCGCCCACGCCACCGCAGCATCTTCAGCCAGCTGCGCTTCCCGACCAAATGCGTCCTGGCCGACGTCAACCAGCTGACGGGCCTCCTCCATGGGGGGGGGCATCCTCAGGTGGTAGTCGTGAGGAGGGAGCTGCATGGGGTGACAAACCGCGGGGAGCCATCGCGGCCGGGTCGTCGACCCAGCCCTACCATTCATCCATTCTGACGAAATTCGATTGGCGCTTTATTCGCGGGATTCGCGGGCAAATCCTACTTTAAAAACGCCGGGACGCGCTCGTTGCCGGTCATCTGCTCGAAGGTCTCGCGGGCGTTGACCAGGTCGAAGGCGGAGCCGTGCACCAGCACCTCGGCGGCGGCCGGGCGGGTGTTGTAGCGGCTGGCCATGGCGTAGCCGTAGGCCCCGGCGCTCATGAGCGCGAGGAACTCGCCCTCGCCGAGCTCCTGGATCTGACGGTCCTTGGCAAAGCAGTCGCCGCTCTCGCAGATCGGGCCGACAATGTCGGCGGTGAGGGCCCGGCGGGTGGTGTCGCGGTGCAGCGGCACGATCTCGTGGAAGCTCTCGTACATCGCGGGGCGGATGAGGTCGTTCATCGCAGCGTCGACCACGAGGAAGTTTTTCCCGGCGCCGCGCTTGAGGTGCTCCACGCGGGCCAGCAGCACGCCGGCGTTGCCGACCATGAAGCGGCCGTGCTCGAGGAGGATCTTGAGGCCGAGGGGCTGGAGCAGCGGGGTGAGCGCGGCGCCATATGTCTCGGGCGTGAGCGGACGCTGGTCGGGAGCCTGCGCGTCCCACCAGGCCTGCTGGCCGCTGGCGAGGGCGTCCTTGTAGACGATGCCCATGCCGCCGCCGATGGAGAAGTACTTGATGCCGTACTTGGCCTTCAGCTCGGCGACGAAGGGCGCGATCTTGCACACCGCCTCGACGAAGGGCGCGACGGAGGTGAGCTGGGAGCCGATGTGCATCTGCACGCCCTTGAGCTCGAGGTGCGGGTAACGCGCCGCCGCCTCGTAGGCGGCCGCGGCGGCCGCCAGCGGGATGCCGAACTTGTTGTCGCTCTTGCCCGTGGTGATCTTGGCGTGGGTGTGCGCGTCGACGTCCGGGTTGACCCGGATGGCGATCGGCGCCTTCAGGCCGAGCCGGCCGGCGACGTGGCTGATGCGCTTGAGCTCGGGCTCGCTCTCGACGTGGAAGGCGAAGATCCCGTTCTCCAGGGCGAGGGCGATCTCGGCCTCGGACTTGCCGACGCCGGCGAAGACGCTCGTCTTCACGTCGGCCCCAGCCGCGATCACGCGCCGGATCTCGCCGCCGCTGACGAGGTCAAAGCCGGCCCCAAGGTTCGCGAAGTGCCGGAGCACCGCGAGGTTGGAGTTGGCCTTCATCGCGTAGCAAATCTGGAGGTCGAGCCCGGACAGCCCGGCCTTCAGGCGGGCATAGTTGTCGGTCATCGTCGCCGCGCTGTAGACGTAGGTCGGGGTGCCGTGGAGCTGGGCGACGGCCGCCAGGTCGACGGATTCGCAGTGGAGATTGGGACCGGCGTAGTGGAAGTGGTGCATGATTCGGAGATGGGAGATCGCAGATGGGAGATGGGGTCGGACTCCGGCCGGCGATGGGAAAAAGGCGTGAAACGCGGAAAAGTGCGGCTTTCGCCTTGAAAAAACCAACCCAAAATCGCGTTCTACGGACGTGTTGCGCGCCCTGAAGAATCTGTTCCACCGTCCCGCCCTCCGTTTCGGGCTGGCGCGTGACCGCCGCCATGGCCGCCTCCGGGACCCGCGCTTCGTGAGTTTCGTGGCGCAGAGCAACCGGAAGTCGCTGAATA
Organism: Opitutus sp. GAS368; assembly: GCA_945903545.1. Lineage (GTDB taxonomy): Bacteria > Verrucomicrobiota > Verrucomicrobiia > Opitutales > Opitutaceae > CAIYFD01. The sequence goes on from CAMDOO010000048.1 coordinate 21,383, forward strand.
CCGACCTGCGCGATGTCGTCCTGCGCGGCCGGGTGTTCTTCCGGAAAGTGCTGATCACCGCCGTCATCCTCGGTGTCGCCTGGGTCGCGATCGAGAGCGCGCAGGCGTTGTCGGTATTTTGAGAAGTTGGCGATCGAAAGGTAGGGCTGAAGCGGTGCTTCAGCCGGGTTCGATCCATCGCGCTTGAGGCACCGCCTCAACCCTACCACGGAAATGATCGCGGATGATCCGAGCCCACACGGCCATAGCTCACCGCCCACCAGATCGGCCCGCCCACTGCGCACCGTCCACCGCTCACGGGTTCGACACCCATCTTCCCTGTCCTCCGCGTCCTCCTGTAAAAAAACACCCCGCATCGCAGATTAGGTGAAAGATCGGCCCGGTTTTTTGCGTTATAGGGATTAATGCACCTCCTCCGCCCAAATCCCAATCCTCCCCCGCCCCGGCAATGCGGCCTGCCGCCGCGCTCCCGGTTGATTCCCCGCCCGCGGCCGAGCGTGAGCTCCCACTTATTCAATAAAGTATCACTAACTTTTACTTGTCTCACTTTGTCAGATAAGTTTCCTATTCTCATCATGGTCGCCGCAAATCCCAAAGCCTCCTACATGACCGCCAAGGGGCTGATTCTCATCCCGGCCCGGCTGCGCCGGAAGTACGGCCTCAAGGAAGGCACCAGGGTGGCGTTCACCGAGGAAGCCGACCGTCTTTCCATCCTGCCCGTGACCAAGGATTACATCAGCTCGTTCCGGGGGGTCTTTAAACTGAAGCCCGGAGAAAAATCCGCCGTACAGGAGCATCTGGACGACCGGGCCAAGGAACGCGCGCGGGAGGACCGTGAGATTGCCGCGGATCGCAAAAAGTGAAGGCCGTCGTTTTTGACACCTCCGCCCTACTGGCCCTGCTGTTTGACGAGCCCGGCGCCGAGACGGTCGAGGCCCTGATGCACCGCGCCTCCGAGAAGGAGCAGCCGATGCTGATGAGCGCGGTAAACTGGGCCGAGACCTGCTACCGCGTGGAACAGAAACGCGGCCCGGAGGCGCTGGCCCGGGCCAAGGAGTTCGCCACGACCGCCACGATCATGGTGGTCCCCGCTGATCGCGAGTTGGCGGAGCTGGCTGCCTCCTACCGCGCCGCCGATACCCTGGCCCTAGCCGACGCCTTTGCCGCCGCCCTGGCCAAGAACCGCAAGGCCGAGCTCGTGACCGCCGACCGCGAATTCAAGTCCGTCGAAGGCGAAATCAAAGTCATCTGGCTGGCTCGATGACCCGCCGCTGATTGATTTACAGGAGGCCGCGGAGTGGGAGGAGATCGGAGTCCGGCCCATGAGCCGAGATTCTGAGGATCCGAAGGCCCCCTACCGAACCTCTGACCCTCCGGCCATCCGGAGCAGGAAGCTGCCATCAGACCACGGTCAGGCTGTCATCAAGCTGCCATGCCTCAGCCAGGGGATTCGGTCATCCTTCGGGGAAGGTTCGGGGATCCTTCGGGCAACCTTCGGGAACGGGCCTTGGTGCCGAGAGGGCCAGAGGATCGGAGTGTCAGAGGGTCGGATGCCCAGATGGACAGCCTGCCGACCCTCCGATCCTCAGGCCCCTGCCTTCCGCCCTCTGACCTCCGCCTTCCGCCCGACCCCCCGCAGCAGCAGCCACCCGACGCCGGCGGTGAGCATGGCCGAACCGCGATTGGCAATGCCGAGCACCCGGCGGCCGGGCTTCAAGCCGTACATCTCGCGCATCCAGCCCGGAACCGCGACCCGGCCGCCCTTGGCCATGCGGATGATCACTGAGGGCGAGTTCGCCAACGGCCCGACCCTAGCCACGACCCCAATGGGCTCGGCCCTCATCCACAAAACTCGGCCCAACCCGTTGGATCGGCCGGCCTGCCGGGTAAAAATCATCCCGGATCGCAGATTGGGTGAAAGATCGGCCCGGTTTTTTGCGTTATGGGGTGCATGGACCTGCTTCATCCCGAACTCGGCACACCATCGATTCGCAGGGCCGCCGAGCTCTTGCACATCTCCGGAGTTCCCGTTGTCACCGCTGCCAAGGTGCTCGCGAGGGAGCCGGACAGCCCCGTAACCCGCACTCTTAAGCTCTGGGGCGACGACGAAAACCCCTTCAGCCATTTAATCACGGCGAGATCCAAGGAAGCCCGCGTGTGGCGGGAAACCATGGGCATTCTGGTCGGCAATCTTGCCCCTGATCTCAGCAGCCGAACGGTTTGGCGGGGATGGCACTTTGAGTCAGGCCGCAAGCGGGAGATTCTCATGCGCGACTTGGAGGAAACCGGCCGCTTCCGCAATGAACGGGCGGGAATGAGTGCGAGCCACCTTCGCCGCGTCGCCATCCGGCCCGAGTTCCTGAATCATTACGGTGTCCTGTGGGAAATCCGTCACCCACGGGCCGCGCGGAACCTCGCGCCCATTTTCCGGGCAATCGGGGCCAAATCTCCCCACCAACGCGAAGTGGTGTTTCCCTCGGGCACAACCTTCCGGCTCCTGCGCGATCCCGCCTGGCTGACGATCCGCCGGGATGGACATTCGCTGCGAGTTCGCCACCATGTGTTGGAAGAAGAAACGCCATGATCACCGAGACAAAACTTCGGACCGCCCTTGACCGCCTCGCCCGCAAGCAGGGCGCCAAGGCCAGCGGGCGACCGATGAGCGGGCTCTCGATCCCGGCGGAGTACTACTTCGGCCGCCCCAAGGCCCGGACGGCCAGACCGCGCGCGGCGCAGAAGGCCCGCTGAGGGCGGAGGACGGCGGCGAGGGTCTGAGGATCCGAGGATCTGAGGACCGGATGCCCAGATGGACTGCCAGCCGCCCCCCCCCGATCCCCTGACCCTCCGGTATTCCGAACCTCCGATCCTCAGGCCACTGACTGCCGCCCCCTGCCCCCTGACTTCCGGCCTCAGTCCTCCGCCGCCCGCCCTCGGCTGCTCCGCCGCCCCGGCACCGCCCGCAGCAGCAGCCACCCGACGCCGGCGGTGAGCATGGCCGAACCGCGATTGGCGATGCCGAGCGCCCGGCGTCCGGGCTTCAGACCCCAACCTTCGCTTGCTTGGCGTACTTCGTGTAAAATCCTCCGGTCGGCCCGTCAGACAAAAAACAGCCCGAATCGCAGATTAAGTGAAAGATCGGCCCGGCTTTTTGCGTTATAGGGATTAATGCACCTCCTCCGCCCAAATCCCATGGCTACCCCGCCCACGCCAAGCCGGCCGGCCGCCGCGCCCAAAGTTGACTCCTTAAACGTCGGCAAAGGGGCTTCAGTCCACCTTCCCGTTCTTGCCAAGCCGGCGTGCCACCGCACTGTTCATCGCGTGAGCACGCTGACCAGAAAACCCACCGCGCGAAAGCCCGGGCCGCGCTCGGCCGGCGTTAAAAAGGTCTCGTTGGAGAAAGAAATCCTTTCTCTGGTCGGAACCCTCGTCCCGCCGGCGGCCAAAGGCACCACGGGTGATCTGCTGCGGGCCGTAGAGTCCGGTGAATGGGGCAAAGACGTCGATTGGGCGAAGGTCGAACTGGCATATCGCAGCCGTTCCACTTCCCGCCTGCTCCGCGCCTCCTGATGCTCTACGACAGCGAGTTTCTCATTGGTCTCTCCGGGCAAAAGGGGGAGCCAAGAATGCTCCGGGCCAAGGGGTTCCTGGCCCAACACAGCCGGCAAATTCCCTATCTCTCGCGAGTCTGCTGGGCAGAATACGCGGAAGGCTGCGAGCACCAGGCCCAGGTTGACCGCGACACCCGCAGTTTTCGGACCCTGGAAATCAACGAACGGATTGCATGGATCGCCTCGCGCCTTTCGCGCCTGCTCAAGGGCAAGGGCCAGCATATCGGGGACAACGACGTGTGGATCGCCGCCACGGCCCTCGTTTACGGCCTGCCAGTGGTCTCCAACAACAAGACCCACCTTGGCCGCGTACCGGGGTTGATTTTACTGAGCTACTGACCGTTGTCAGGAATTTGACCGGAAAAGCCCGCGGCCCGTCACGATTCATCCAGGGCCACCCTCAGTCCTCCGCCTTCCGTCCCGGGAATTCACGTCCACTGTCCACGGTCCACCGCCTACCGGATCGCCCCGGCACCGCCCGCAGCCGCAGCCCCCCGTCGCGATTGGCGATGCAGAGCACCCGGCGGCCGGGCTTCAGGCCGCACATCTCGCGCATCCAGCCCGGAACCGTGACCCGGCCGCCCTTGGCGATGCGGATGATCACGGAGGGCGGGTGCAAGAAACCTCAACACTCAGCAGCCCATGCCGTGGACCCTTGAAAATGTGACTTATAGTCCATGGACGCGAAAACCGCATTTCGCTAGATTGAGGAATGCCAAGAAAGCTTCGTCGCCCGAAGTCTAGGTCACACGATACGGCGGCCGTCTTTGGCGCCGCCATGTCGCTTTGGGACTCTTGCCATGCCGAGGCCAAGGAACGTCCAG
>CAMDOO010000049.1 GCA_945903545.1 Opitutus sp. GAS368
TTCACTTCACCCCGCCGTGCCCCTCGTCCCCTCCCCGCCCGCGCCCGTCTTTTCCCGGCGGAACACCCTGCTGGCGGTCGCCGCACTCGGGCTCGCGGGCCTGGCGGTCTACGCCAACAGCCTGGACGCGCCGTTCTTCTTCGATGACAGCATTGCGATCGCGGAGAATCCCACGATCCGTCACCTCGGGGACCTCGCCACGGTGCTCTCGCCCCCCGCGAACGGCAGCGGCGTGACCGGCCGGCCCCTCGTCAACCTCTCCTTCGCTCTGAACTACGCGGTCGGCGGCACGGCCGTGCGGGGTTACCACGTCGCGAATCTCCTCATCCATGTGCTCGCGGGCCTGACGCTCTTCGGGCTCGTGCGCCGCATTCTCGCCAGCTGGCATCCCGTCGGGCGCCACCCGATGCCCGCCGAGACGGTGACCGGGTGGGCCCTCGCCGTCGCCGGGCTGTGGCTCGTGCATCCTTTGCAGACCGAGACGGTCACCTGCGTCATCCACCGCACGGAATCGCTCATGAGCCTGTGCCTCCTACTCTGCCTTTATGCGGTCGTGCGCAGCGTGCAGTCGCCCCAACCCGGCCGCTGGTACGCCGTGGCGGTGGCGGCAAGCCTGGCGGGCATGGCGACGAAGGAGGTCATGGTCGTGGCGCCCGTGCTGGTTTTCCTGTTCGACCGCACCTGGATCGCCGGCTCGTGGACGGAGGCCTGGCGGCGGCGAAAAACCCTGCATGCCGGCCTCGCCGCCACCTGGCTGCTGCTCGCCTTCCTCGTGCTCCGCGCGGGCGGGGCGCGCGGGACCGCCGCGGGCTTCGGTCTGGGCGTGACGCCATGGACCTATGCGCTCACGCAATGCGAGGCGATCACGACCTACCTCTGGCTCTCGATCTGGCCGCAAAACCTCATCGTCGATTACGGCACGGCCGTCGTGACGCACGCCTCGGAAGTGATCCCGCAGGGGCTGGCCCTGCTCGCCCTGGTCGGCGGCACCGCGTGGGCCGTCTGGCGCCGGCCAGTCGCGGGTTTCCTCGGCGCCTGGTTCCTCATCATCCTCGCGCCGAGTTCCAGCGTGGTGCCCCTGGTAAGCCAGCCGATCGCCGAGCACCGGATGTACCTGCCCTTGGCGGCGGTGGTTGTCTCCGTCGTGGCCGCGCTGCACGCCTGGCTCGGCCGGCGGGCGCTCCTCCTCTGCATTTCCCTGGCCGTCGGGCTCGGCGCCCGCACCGTGGTGCGCAACGGGGATTATCGCACCGAGGTCTCCATCCATAGCAACACCGTCGCCAAGGTGCCGGAAAATGTCCGCGCCCTCAGCAACCTCGGCAACGCCCTGGCCCGCGCCGGCCGGCCCGCGGAGGGACTGGCCACGCTCCAAACCGCCCGGCGCCTGGAGCCGGAAAATGCCGCCGTGCACGGCAACATTGGGCACGTCCTCGATCTCCTGGGCCGCGGCCCGGAGGCCGAGGCGGCAATGCGCGAGGCGCTGCGGCTTGAGCCGGGCCGCAACAAGGTGCGCTACAACCTGGGCAACGTCCTGCTCCGGCTCGGAAAAACCCCCGAGGCCGTGGCACAATACCGCGAGGCCGTGCGCCAGGAGCCCGACGATGCCGAGATCCGGCACAACCTGGGCATCGCGCTCGCCCTCGCGGGCCAGACCGCCGAGGGCATCCGCGAGCTGCGAGAGGTCCTCCGCCGGCACCCGGACTACCAACGTTCCCGGGCCGCGCTGCAGCAACTGGGCGCGCCGGCGCGCTGAGGATGAGTTGGTGGCTCGCAGAGAGCGCAGGGATCGCAGCGTCGGAAAACTTGGGTTCGAACTCTGCGATCCCTGCGCTCTCCGCGTGACAAACGGATCGGGATGATCGCGGCTGACTCGCCGAGTCAGCCCTACCCCGCAAACCCGCGGGGACTGAATCAGGCCGCGTCTTTCGCGGTCTCGGCCTTGCCGGCGGTGCGCAGGGTCGGGCGGCGTTTGCCGGCGACCACACCCGCATCGATGACCACCTCGGTGACGTCCTCGCGTTGCGGAAGCTCGTACATCACCTCGAGCATGATCTTTTCCATGATCGAGCGGAGGGCGCGCGCGCCCGTCTTGAGCTCGATGGCCTTCAGGGCGATCGCCTTGACCGCGTCGGAGGTGAAGCGGAGCCGCACGCCATCCATGGCGAAGAGCTTGGAGTACTGCTTCACCATCGCGTTCTTCGTCTTGAGGAGAATCTTCTCCAGGTCGGCGACGGCGAGATGGTCGAGCACGGACACGACCGGCAGGCGGCCGATGAACTCCGGGATCATGCCGAAGCGGATCAGGTCCTCCGGCGCGAGCCCGCGCATCAATTCCTCCGGCGAAAGCTCCTCGTCCTTCTGGGACTTGATCGAGGCGAAGCCGAGGCTCCGGCGGCCCAGCCGGCGCTGCACGATGCCGTCGAGGCCGACAAACGCGCCGCCGCAGATAAAGAGGATGTTGGCCGTGTTGATCTGCACGTACTCCTGGTTCGGGTGCTTGCGGCCGCCCTGGGGCGGGACGTTGCAGACCGTGCCCTCGAGGATCTTGAGCAGCGCCTGCTGCACGCCCTCGCCGGAGACGTCGCGGGTGATCGAGACGTTCTCCGTCTTGCGGCCGATCTTGTCGATCTCGTCGATATAAATGATGCCGCACTCGGCCTTCTTCACGTCGTAGTTCGCGGCCTGGAGGAGGCGGAGGACGACGTTCTCGACGTCCTCACCGACATAGCCGGCCTCGGTCAGCGTCGTGGCGTCCGAAATGGCGAAGGGCACGTCGAGGATGCGGGCCAGCGTGCGGGCGAGGAGTGTCTTGCCGGAGCCGGTCGGGCCGAGGAGCAGGATATTGCTTTTCTCCACCTCGACCTCGTTGAACTCGGGCGTGATCGCCGCCGGGTTGCGCGAGGACTGCGAGGTGTCGAACATCAGCCGCTTGTAGTGATTGTAGACCGCGACCGAGAGGACCTTCTTGGCGTGGTCTTGGCCGATGACGTACTCGTCGAGCGTGCGCTTGATCTCGGCGGGCTTGGTCAGGCGGATTGCCGGCTTGGCGTCGACCGCCGGCTGCTTCACCTCGCGGTCGATGATCGTCTTGCAGACGTTCACGCAGGAGTCGCAGATGTACACGCCCGGCCCGGCGATAATTTTCTTCACCTCCGCCTGCGACTTGCCGCAGAAGGAGCACAAGGTCATGCGCGAGGATTTGGCCATGGCTGGTTCTGAAAGCTGCGAATCCGGCCCCGCCCTGTCGAGGCTGGAGATGCTCCGGGGTCCGGCACCGGCCGTAACAAAGGTTAAAGGCGGAGATCAACCCCCGGCAGGGTCTGCCGGGGCTACGTCCGACCCCTGTAGCCGGGGTGGACCTCCACCCCGGAATCCGGAGCAATCTTACGCCGCGCTCGGCACGGCCAGCGACTGCGCCTCGCGGGTGGACTCCACCACGTGGTCGACGATCCCGTAGGCCTTGGCCTCGTGCGCGCTCATGTAGTAATCGCGGTCGGAGTCCTTCTCAATCTGCTCGGCCGACTTGCCCGTGTGCTTCGAGAGCACGTTGTTCAGGGTCTGGCGCCAGCGGATGATCTCGCGCGCCGCGATCGCGATGTCGGCCGTCTGGCCGCCCGCGCCGCCGGAGGGCTGGTGGATCATCACGCGGCCGTTGGGGAGCGCGAAGCGCTTGCCCTTCGTGCCGGCGGCGAGGAGCACCGTGCTCATGCTGGCCGCCATGCCGATGCAGTACGTCTGGATGTCGCACTGCAGGAAATTCATCGTGTCGTAGATCGCCATCCCGCCCGTCACCACGCCGCCCGGGGAGTTGATGTATAGGAAGATATCCTTCTTCGCGTCCTCCATCTGGAGATAGAGGAGCTGGGCGATCACGAGGTTCGCCACCATGTCGTCAATCGGCGTGCCGATGAAGATGATGCGGTCCTTCAGCAGGCGCGAATAGATGTCCATCGACCGCTCGCCGCGGCCGGTGTTCTCAAGGACGATGGGGACGTAATAGCTCACGGTTGAATGGTGCTCAGGCGGGCTGCGGTGCGTTGGTCGTCACCGTAGCCTTGGAGACCAGAAAATCAACCGCCTTGTCGAAGAGGATGGATTGCTGGGCGGCGCGGAGCTGCTCACGGTCGCGGCCGAGGTCCTTGGCGAGCTTGTCTGGCTTCTGGTTCGAGCGAGCGGCCTCGCGGTAGATGAAGGCGTCGAGGTCGCGCTCGGTGACGGAGAGCTTCTCCTCCTCGGCGACACGCGCGAGGATGAGCTGCAGTTTCACGCGGGTGGTGGCGGCCTTCTGGGCGCCCTCGACCAGCTGCTTCTTGTCCTTCTCGAACGCGTCCTCGGTCACGCCGCGGCGCATGTTTTCCTCGATGAACTGGCGGAGCACCTGCTGCGTCTCGCCGTCCACCATGCTCTGCGGCACCGGGAAATCGACGAGGGCGGCAAGCGCCTCGGTGACCTGGCGGCGCTGGGCGGCACGGTTCTGGTAATCCTTCTGCATCTTCAGGTTCGCCCGGACCTGCGTCTGGAGGCCCTCGAGGTTCTCAACCTGGTGCGCCTTGAAGAAGGTCTCGTCGAGCGCCGGGAGCACCCGCTCGCGGATCTCCTGCACCTCGACATCGTAGCTCGCGGCCTTGCCGGCGAGGGCCGGGACGGCGGCGAACTCGGCCGGGAACGTGATCGTGACGGTTTTCTTATCGCCCGCCTTCAGGCCGCCGAGCTGGGCGCCGAGGCCGGGGAGGACGCCCTGATGCTCACCCTCGACCTCTTCCCAGGTCTGGGGGACCGAGCCGTAAATCTGCTTGTCGGGCGCGAGCTCGGCGATCGGCTTGCCGTCGAGGCTGCCGGTATAGGAAAGCTTCACGTAGTCGGACTTCTGCGCGGCGCGCTCGGCGACCTTGAAATCGGCGCGCTCGCCGCGGAGGCCGGTGATGACGTTCTCGACCTCGGGGTCGGTCGGGTCGGTCGCATCGTTGGTGATCGGCAGGCCCTTGTACTCGGGCAGCTTGAACTCGGGGCGGATGTCGACCGTGAGGCTGATCTTGGCCGTCTGGCCGGCGGCGACGTCGCCCGGCTCGACATTCACGACCGTGAGGATCGGCAGCTTCTTGTCCTCGACGGCGCCGCGGTAGGCGCGGGAGACGACCTTCTGCTTGAGCTCGTCGGCCATCTGTTTGCCGTACTTCTTGGCGATCATCGCCGCCGGCACCTTGCCGGGGCGGAAGCCGGGCATCTGGGCATGCTGGGAAAACTCGGCCAGCACGGCCTTGTGCTCGGTGTCGACCTCGGCGGTATCGAGGGTGATGACCAGGCTCTTGCGGGTTTCGGAGACGTCGTTGACTTGGATGTTCACGGTAAAATTCGGGACGATGATTGGGTCCTGCGGAGGGGCAGAACGTAGGTTGGCGCCTAGGCCGGTCAATGCCTGATTCCGAGGGCCGGCCGTGAGCGGCCCCACGGCCGGCCAAGCCAAAAATGGCTTGGCCATTTTTGAAGGGGACAAATTCCGATGATTCCGGACGGCACCAACCCCGAGGATGGTCGGTACTTGGCCCATGCCCCAAAATGGCGCAGCCATTTTGGCCTCTAAACGCCTGGTGGACCTCGTCCGCCAGGCGTTTAGTGCGTCAACAGGTAAATCATCAGGTTGATCCCCAGCGGGTACGCCCGTTTCTCGGAGAACTTCTCGAAGAACTTCTGGTTCTCCCCTTCCCGCTCCCAGCCGTCGCTGATGTCGGAGTTGTGGATCGCGAGCACGTTCATGCGGCCCTTGGCGTCATGCAGCGCCCGCACGTGCATCTCGTCGGATTCCGGGCCGCGGTCCACCCGCTGCAGCGGGGTGCGCGGATCCCCGTCGATGTGATTTTCGTTCCAGAATTGCAGCGTGGGGATGCGCAGCCGCTCCATCGGTCCACCCAGGTCGTACACCATGTGGAAAATGGGGTGCGTGGTATCGAGGTCGGTCCATGCCCGGCCGGGCATCACCCGCGCCATCTGGGCCGCGAACTTCCGCCAGCCTTCCTCATTCCAGAGATCGATCATCACCAGGAAGCCGCCATTGTCCAAATACCGGCGCAGCGCCATGACCTCGTCGTCGTCGAGCACCATGTTCTCCGGATGCGACATGAAGATGAACGGAAAATCCGTCAGGTCGGGATCGGTCAGAAACAACACGCGACCGTCCGGATCGGTCCGGATCGTGGTCAGTTGCTGCAGGCGGTAGGAAAGGTTCAGGTCGGCGTCGGGATAATCCACCCACCAGCTGAGGCTCCCTCCGTGGCCCCGGTAGATCATGCGCGTCTCCTGCGAGACAAACTTGATGCGCGCGAACGTGAACACGTCCTTCTCGAAACCGACTGGATTCGTCCAGTTCGCCGTGTCGGTGCTGTGCGACAGCGTCTCGCGCGCGGTGCGCAGGACTCCATCGTCGGCCCAGCCGCCCCCCTCCAAGGGTACGATCCGGCCCCGGCGGATCACCGGGATGGCGACCTCGGCCATCACCGTGCCGGCCAGCAGCAACGCCAGCAGCCACCACCAGGTTCTCCGGCGCACGCGGGACATGGTCAGCGGGTTTCCTCCCCGAGCGAGACAACCACCTTGCCGAACTGCCCGCCGCGCTCGATCTGCTCGAAGGCCTCGGCCGCGCGGTCCAGCGGGAAGACCGCGCTGATCGCGGGCCGCAGCCGGTGCTGCTTCACGAAGGCCAGCATCGCCGCCCAGTCCGCGGGAGAACCCATCGTCGAGCCGAGGAGCGAGACCTGCCGCCAGAAAACCTTCCGCATGGGCAGGCTGGCGGGGTTCCCGGCCGTGGCCCCGACAAAGACGATCCGCCCGCCGGGCGCCACCGCGTCGATCAGGCTCTCGAAGCCGGCCCCGCCGGAGCTGTCGAATACCGCGTCGAAGGTCCCGGCCGTCTGGACCGCCTCGGCCGCCCAGCCGGTCGCCCGGTAGTCAAAGCCGCCCCGCGCCCCGAGGCTGACCGCCCGCGCGATTTTTTCCTTCGCGCCCGAGGTCACCCAGACCTCGCAGCCGTGCGCGACCGCGAACTGCAGCGCGATCGCCGCCACGCCGCCGCCAACCCCGGTGATCAGGATCCGCTCCGCGCCGCGCAGCTGCGCCCGCGTGAAAAGCGCCCGGTACGCCGTCAGCCCCGCCAGCGGCAGCGCCGCGGCCTCTTCCCACGAAAGATGCGCCGGTTTCTCCGCGAGCTGCGCCGCCGGCACCGCCACACGGTCCGCCATCGTGCCGTCGCGTGGCATGCCCAGGATCGAGAAACCCGCGCCCTGCGCGCCCTCCCTCGGTCCCCAGTCCAGCGCGGGATTGATCACGACTTCGCGGCCGACCCATGCCGGGTCCACCCCGGGCCCGACCGACTCGACCACCCCCGCGCCGTCGGAGCCGGCCGTGCAGGGGTACTTCAGCCCGGCATACTGGCCCGACTTGATCCAGACATCGCGGTGATTGAGCGCCGCCGCCCGGATGGCGACCACCGCCTCGCCGGGACCGGCCGCGGGCGCAGGCGCCTCGATCAGGTCGATGCGGTTGATGGCGGTGAATTGGAGGGAGCGCATGGGGAAATCCGAAGTGACGGGTGACAGGTGACAAGTGACAAGAATCGCCAAGTTCACAAGTCGCCACGCGAGATGGTGATCGCCCGCGGCCGCGCTTGTTCCTTGTCACCCGTTACCCGTCACCCGTCACTTCTCCAGTGCTCCTTGCCTTCCACAAGCCCTACGGCGTGCTCTCGCAGTTCACGCCCGAGCCTGGATCGCGCTGGGGCACGCTCGCCGGCTTCGGGTTGCCGGCCAAGGTCTATGCCCTCGGCCGGCTCGACGCCGACTCAGAGGGAATGCTGCTCCTCAGCGACGAGCCCGGCCTGAACTCTCGCCTGCTCGACCCGGAACTCGGCCACCCACGCGAGTACTGGGCGCAGGTGGAGAAAATCCCGGACGCCGCCGCCCTCGCCCGGCTCGCCCGCGGCGTGGACCTCGGCGATTACCGGACCCGGCCCTGCCAGGTCGCGCGGCTCGATCCCGCGCCGGCCCTGCCGCCGCGTGACCCACCGATCCGTTTCCGAAAAAACGTGCCCGACTGCTGGCTGAGCCTCGTGTTGACCGAGGGGAAAAACCGCCAGGTGCGGCGCATGACCGCCGCCATCGGCCACCCCACTCTGCGGCTGGTGCGGGCGCGGATCGGCGGGTTTGAGCTCGGCCCGCTGCCTCCGGGCACCTGGAAGGAATTGTCCCCCCGCGAGCGGGCGCTGGTACTGGGCTGACGAACAGGGGGACGCTCAAAGCTGCACGTTGGGCGCGGCCCGCCCCGGGCGCCGTTTCAATTCCCGACCTCAATCGCAAACGGCCGGAAGACCTCGATTCCACCCAGGTTCACCTGGGCCCAAATCATGTAGCGGCCGGCCTCGGGAATTGTAACCTTGAAGTTCAACTGGGGGCGCACCGCATCGGGCGGAGCCAGCAGGTCGGTCTCCATCGGGTGCAGGTGCGCAAAGCCGCTGCGCGCTCCATCGAAGGCCACGAGGTGGGCAAAGGCCCCCATCACCGGCTGCAGCGGGACATTGCCGCCCGCCGCGTTGGTCACGGTGAGCTTAAGGTCGGCCGGCGCGCCGGCCCGAAGCGGGGCCGCGGGCACGAGGGAGAAAGTCCAGCGCTGGTCATCCGGCGGGGCACCGGCCGGCGTCACCGCGCCCGCCGCCACCACGAGATCGGCGCTCGCATACAGCCCGCGGCCGGTCGCGGCCGGGGTGAAGTCGGCGAACACCCGGTAGTTGCCGGCTTGGCGGGGCAGAAACGTCACGGTCCACTCGCCGGGCACCGACGCCGGCTCCGGATGCACATGCTGGTAGTCACCCAGGGTCGGGTCGACGATCAGGAGGTGGAGCAGGCGGGTGTGCGACACCAGCAGGTCAACCGGCTCGATCGGCTTGCCGCTGCCGGTCTTGAGCGTGACGACCAGATTGACCTCCGCACCCGTAACCGGAGCCGCCCCGGGCTGCAGCGCCATCGTGACCGGCGAACGCACGTTCACCACGGGCAGGAACTGGGGGTTGGAGGGATCGCAGAACTCGATCGAGTTGCCCCCCGAGACCCGGAAATCCATGTGGCTCAGATTCGTCCCGGTCGGCAGCAGCCGGAAACCGACGAACAAAGCCACCGCCCCGGCCGTGATGAGGGCCACCTGCCGCCGGGCGGACGGCGACGGAGCCGACAGGAGCGATGGGGGCACGGGGCTCATCCGCGCTTCAGCTTGTTCAGGAAGTCCGAGGGCTCCCACTGAGTCCCATCGGTACGGTGGATGATGCGCCCCTCGGCGTCGAACAGGACGGTCGCGAGATTGTGCTTGATGAGGGCCCCCTCAAAAAGGGCATCGATCCCAAACTGCTTCAGCAGGTTTTGGACGGCCGGGATCGGCCCGGTCACAAAGGAAAAATTGGCGGTGTCGATTCCGCGGTCCGTGGCGTAGGAGCTCAGCACCCCGGGCGTGTCGAACTCAGGATCAAACGTGATCGAGATCAACTGCAGGTCGGTGATGCCCGCCTCCCGAGCCGCCTTCTGGGCCGCCATCATCTTCAGCGTGGCGGCGGGGCACATGGTCGCGACCGGGCAGCGCGTGTAGATGAAATTGAGCAGGATGCGCTTGCCGCGAAAACTCGTCGAATCGACGGCCTTGCCGTCCTGGTCGAAGAGCGTGAAGCCCGGCATGAACTCGCCCACCTCGCGGTAGGCGCCCTTGCCGCGGATCGCGGTGTCCTGCTGCAGATCCTTCAGGCCGGCTTCGATGCGCGACTTGGAGAGCGGGTCGTCGGGCCAGATCTTCTCGAGGCGGAACTCACCCTCCTTCACCTGGACAAGTGTGCCCCGGATGCGGCTGCCGGGTTTCGCGATTGCGGCGTCACCCGGGCCGACGATGAACTCCATCGTCATGGCGGGCATCCTCAGGTCCGGGATCGCCTCGTGGTGGACGAGGAGAACGTTTTTCGCGGGGTCCGCCGAAATCACCTCGCCCGTGAGGCGATAACGCATGAGCCCGTCGGAAGGCGCGGCGGCCTTCGGCGCTGGCTGTCCACAGCCGGCGAGCACCATAGCCAGCGCGGCGAGGGGAAGGAGACGGCGGACTTGGGCGATGAATTCCGTCACGGAGAGAGCAAATAAAATGGTACGGCTGGCGGAGGGAAACACAAAGCTGGGCCGAAGCCCGGGCAGTCCGGAACCTCGGAGGCCCGTTACCATTTCTAATTTGGGCGGGAAAGCGACCAGCGGCCGCAGATTATTGTTCTCATCGCCCGCCCCCGGGGCAATTCTCGGGCACCTGCGGGCTCGGCCGTGGGCCTCGAAACGCATGACCAAGACCTCCGCATCCCAGCGCACCACCCGGTACCGGCCCGGGTTGGCGTGGTTTGCCGCGATCGGGACGCTCTGGGTCTTTGTGCTGGTTTTCCTCGGGGCCTTTACGACCTCCACCATGTCCGGCATGGCCTTCCCGGACTGGCCCCTCTCCAACGGCTCGATCAATCCGCCCGGCTGGCTGACCGAGCTCGACAAGTTCGCGGAGCATTCCCACCGCCTCAGCGCCACGCTCATGGGCCTGATCACGATCGTGATCGCGGTCTGGATCCACCGCACCGATGCCCGCCTCTGGCTGCGCCGCCTGGCGCTCGCGGCGGTTCTGCTCGTGGTCTTCCAGGGTGTGGTAGGCGGGTTGCGTGTCCTGCTCGACGGCATGCACGTCAACATGGTCAACACCAGCGTCGGCCGGCTCTTCGCCATGCTGCACGCCTGCCTCGCGCAGCTCTACATCTGTAACCTCATCGCCCTCGCGCTCGCCTGCACCCGCCCGTGGATTGAGCGGCCGCTGCCGCTGGCCGAAGGCGTGCGACGGCTCGGCATCACCTGCTGCGTCCTGCTCTTCACCCAGCTCGCGATCGCGTCGGTCGTGCGCCACAGCTTCGCCGGGCTGGCGATCCCGACCTTCCCCTAATCCACGGCCGACGGCGGCCTGCTGCCCGCGGTCTGGAATTTTCCCGTCGCCATCCACTTCGCCCATCGCGCGATGGCGGTCGTGCTGACAGTGTTCCTCGTGTGGTTCGCGCTCCGGATCCGGCTCGATCGCGGCGCGCCGCTCCTGATGCGCGGCGGTGCCAGCATGCTGATCGTGCTGCTCGGGCTGCAGATCACGCTCGGGGCGCAGATCATCTGGACCTTCCGCAAGGTGGCCATGACGACGGGGCACGTGCTCGTCGGGGCCCTGACGCTCGCCCTCGCCTTCACCCTCACCTGGCTCGCGCACCGCGATCCCATCAATCGCCTGGAATGAACGCCGATGCCATCTCTCCCGAGCGGACGAAGTCCCGTTTCGCCGACTACCTTGAGCTGACCAAGCCGCGGCTCAGCCTGCTCTCGGTGCTCACGGCCCTCGTCGGCTACTTTGCCTACCGGCCCTACCCGAAGGTCGCGGTCGAGCTGATCGCCGTGATCCTGGGCACGTCGCTCGCCGCCGCCGGCGTGGCGGCCCTGAACCAGTGGATGGAGCACGAGACCGATGCCAAGATGAAGCGGACGGCGGACCGGCCAATCCCGACGGGGAAGATCCCCAGCGGTTCGGCCTTTGTGCTCGGCACGCTGTGCTGCATCGCCGCCCTCGGGATCCTGATGGCCAAGACCAACGGGTTCGCCGCGCTCTTCACGCTGCTCACGATCATTTCCTACCTTGGTTGGTACACGCCGGCGAAGCGCTCGTCGTATTTTAGCACGGAGATCGGGGCGGTCGCGGGAGCGTTCCCGCCCTTAATCGGCTGGGCGGCGGCGGAAGGCGGGGTCACGACGCTCGGCTGGATCCTCTTCGGCGTGCTCTTTTTCTGGCAGATCCCGCATTTCATGGCGATCGCCTGGCTGTACCGGAAGGATTACTCGGCGGTGAATTTCCCGATGCTGCCCGTGCGCGACGAGGGCGGCGGCAAGGTCGCCCTGTGGTCGCTGGTGAACACCGTGGCGCTCGTCGTGGTCACCGCCCTGCCCTGGTGGTTGGGCTTCGCGACCAAGATCTACCTCGGCGCCACCCTGGTGTTCGGCGCGTTTTTCCTCTGGAAGGCCATCGTCTTCCTCAAGCCCGAGGGGCGCGATGTCAGCGCCCGCAAGCTGTTCCTCACCTCGATCGCCTACCTGCCGCTGCAACTCGGCGCGCTGGTGGCGGACCGGACGATCAATTTCTGATCGCGATCCACGCCGCAGTTTTTAACCGCGGATTACGCAGATAAAACCGGATAAGATACCCATGACGATCTCCGACATTCCCGCCCTCAACGCCACGCTCAATGCCGTGGCCACCGTGCTGATTCTGACCGGCTTCGTGCTGGTCAAGTCGGGCAACAAGGAGGCACACCGCAAGGTGATGCTCGCGGCCGGCGTGGTCTCGGCGGTGTTCCTCGTCGGCTATGTCACGCACAAGGCGCTGATCCGCGGCGTGCACACGCCCTTCGGTGGCGAGGGGCCGATCCGCACGGTCTATTACGTGATGCTCGTCACCCACATCCTCCTCGCGATCAGTATCGCCTACCTCGTGCCGCGGACCTTCCTCTTCGCGATCAAGGGCGACATCGACCGGCACAAGGTCTGGGCGAAGTGGACCTTCCCGATCTGGCTCTACGTCTCTGTCACGGGCGTGCTCGTCTATTTTTTCCTCTATCGCTGGTGGCCGGCGCATTGAACCAGAGGACAGAAGTCAGAGGACAGCGATAGGAGTCATGGCTCGCTGCGATTAAAACCGATCTTCGGTTTCGGCGGCGGCGGTGGCGGATCGAGCAACGGCCGCAGCTTTTCGTAGACGTCGCGCAGCACGACATCGTGCTCGAGGAGCTTGCGATCGATCTCTGACAACCGCTGCAGGACCACGGCATTCGCTGTCAGGGCCTCACGCATGCGGATGAAGGCCTTCACAAGGTAGAGGCTCATCTGGACTGCCCGCGGGCTGTTCAGGACCGTACCCGCCATGAGAGCACCGTGTTCAGTGAAGACACGAGGCAGATAGGGCACCTCGTAGACGTTGATCAGCGCGATGCCGGTGCTGCCAGCGGCGCCGCTGGCCACGGCGGTGTAAACGCCGGGCTGGAGGTTGATCAGGATTGCGGCGTCCTTGCCGCCGGCCGCCAGCGGGGTGGCACCGGAACGCGACGCCGCGTCGATGACCAGCTTGCTGTCATTGCCGACCTCCCAGTTGTCATTCTCACGGATCACGGTGCCGTTGCGGATGATCTGCAGAACCGGATCCGCCAGCAGGCCCGAAACGCCGCTCAACGAGGGTCCGACGGCCTCGATCAGGAGCTTTTTCGGCGAGGTGCCATTGACGATGAAGCCCGCGATCAGCGAACCATCGCCCGAGTTTACGAAACCGCGGGTCGAGATCGCCGCGACTTTACGAGAGGTGAACGGGGAAACGGTGTCCGTATCATAGATTTCAACCAGACCCACTCCGGTACCGCTGCTCACACCGGAGAGCTGGACTGTGTAGGCACCCGGGGCGAGCGTGGCCACAGCGAACGATTCGCGGGCTGAACCCGGCGCGGCCAGTCCCACTCCAGCCATCAATGCCCGGTTGGCCGGGGTATCGTTCCAATCGTTATTCGATGCGATTGAAACATTGGCGCTGTTGAAGATCGCAAGGGTCGGATCGGCCAGCACGCCACTCACGCCCGCCGAGGCGAGGCTCGGGCCCATGCCTCGCACGACAATCTGCTTGGCTACGGTACCGTTCACGATGAAACCGGCGATCATCACGTTCGCACCGGTTCCTACGAAACCGCGGGTGGAAAGTCCTTTCAGGACGCCATCACTGTATGTACCACCCGTGGCGAGGGCTCCAGTGAAGGAGGCGGATGTCGCTCCGGAAATCGAGCCGGTCATGAGGCCTGAGGTCGGGTTGACGGTGCCGCTGAAGGTGTTTCCCGCGTTGGTCGTGAACCTGAAGCTGCCGCTGTCTGACACCGTACCGCTGCCAACGTCGGAGAAATTGGTATCCGTGCCGGACACGAAGATCACACCGTTTGCACTGACGATCCCGACGAGCCGGCTGCCGATACGGCCGGAGAGGCTGCCCTGGTAATAGCCCGCCGCAACCGTGGTCGAGCCACTCACCCCGATTTGACCGATCAAGAGCAAGCGCGTGCCGTCAAAGGTCCCGCTCACCCCGGAACTGATGGCCGAGGCCGACAGGCTGCCCTGCGCCGAACTCGAGGAGAAGGAGACACTGGTGCCGCTCACCGTCCCCCCCGCATAGGAGTAGGTCTTGTACGGCGGAGTGGTCGAATAGGCCATGAATGCAGCGGTCTTTGAGCCGACGGTCACCAACGCGAATTGGCCCGACTCGATACCGCCGGATAGACCGGAGTAAGTGCCGGTGTAGACTGCGGCGACATCCGAGTTGGAGTTCGAGGCGGGATCGGACACCAAGACATTCACCTCAGCACTGGTAACAGCGTTGCCCTTGTCATCCGTAACGCGGGCCGTGATCGTATATGTCCCAAGGCTGGTTGGTGTCCACGACCCGGTGTACGGATAGGTGAGATCGGTGCCCACCGTTTTGCCATCCACAATAAAATCCACGGATGTCGGATGCCCGTCGCTGTCCGCGGCGGTGACGGCGAGGGTCACCGCGCTGTTAACGAACAGGACGGCCCCGTTCGTTGGGGCGGTGATCGAGATGGTCGGGGCCGCGCCGATCACGACGGGGGCGCCACCACCACCGGCAGTGACATTAAAGCTGACACCCACAGACGTCGTGGAGAGGCCGGCGCTATCCACGGCCAGGGCGGTGGCCGAGGAGGCGACGACATTGCCGTCGGCATCCTTTTTCTGCGCGAGTGTGGCGGTAATGGTGTACGTGTTGCCACTCTCCGCGACCTTCGTCTCGCCCACAAAGGTGCTGTCCACAAAGAACTGGACGGAGGAAATGGTCGCGCCGGCCGTAGCTGTGGAGGCCGTGGCACTGAGTTGGGTGGGCGATCCGCCAGTCACCGTGCCATTGGAAGAGGGTTTGGTGATCGCGACGGTGGGAGGTGCCGCCACGCGCACCGAATTCGTCGAGGAAGCAACCACATTGCCGACGTCATCATAGGTCAGCGCGACCAGACGGTAGGTGCCCACGACCGTGGGCAGCCAGCTGAAGCTGTAGGGGAAACTCGTGTCCGACCCAAAAAGCGCGCCGTCGATGTAAAGTTCGACCCGGGTAACGCGCCCGCTCGGGCTGTTGGCATCGACACTCACGGTCACCGCGCTGATGGGAACCGCGACGGTGGAATTGTTCTGGGGCGTGCTGATGGTGCTGGTGGGGGCCGTCCCCACCGGGGTGACCACCGTCAGAGAGCGGGTGGCCGTGCCGTTCGCGGAGATCTGGTTGCCGAGATTGTCATAAGCCTTCGCCTCGATCGTGTGCGAACCCGCGGTGGACGGGGTGTAGATCGACGAATAGGGCGCGGTCGTGTCCGAAGCGAAGGCGGTCGTGCTGCCGTCCGCAAAGAAGTCGATTCGCTGCACAAAGGCATTCTGGCCATTGCCGAGGGGCTGCGGCGTGGCCGTCGCCTCAACCACGACCGACGAGCCGGTGGGCACGATACTCCCGTTGACCGGGCTGGTGATGGCAGTGCCGGTGGCGAAATAACG
Source organism: Opitutus sp. GAS368 (assembly GCA_945903545.1). Classification (GTDB taxonomy): domain Bacteria; phylum Verrucomicrobiota; class Verrucomicrobiia; order Opitutales; family Opitutaceae; genus CAIYFD01. The sequence goes on from CAMDOO010000049.1 coordinate 15,657, forward strand.
CACCGGGAGAGAGATCACCGGGTCGCCGATGCCCGTGGCCTGGGCGGTGATGGAATAGGAGCCGGGTTGCGGCGGCGTCCAAGGAGCTGTCGTGGAGGTTCCGCCGGGAATGCCGGTGGTCGTCCCGATCGAGACGCCATTCACGAAAAAGTTATAGCCCCATCCGGCGGCGGGAAACGTGCCGGTACCCAGCGCCGTGATGTAGATCGTGGTGCCCGATGCGCCATAGGCCTCGTTCGGATTGGCAAAGGATTGACCGGTGGTGCCCCGGACCGCGGTCGCCGTGGCACCGCTGCCACCACCGCCGGTCAACGTCACCGTCGGCGTGGAGGTGTAGCCCGAACCACCGTTCGAAACGGTGATGCTGCTGACCGGACTGCCGAAAATTGCCGTTGCAGCGGCACCCGTGCCACCGCCGCCGGAAATCGTCACCGTGGGAGCCGAGGTGTAACCAGCGCCGCTGGTCGACAAGGTGAGGCTAGTAACACTAAAGGTCGCCGTGGCCGATGCACCGCTACCACCGCTGACGACGTTAAAAGCGATTGTCGGCGCGGACGTATAACCGGAACCGCCGTTGGTCACCGTAACACTGGTCACGACTCCGGCACTTACCGTCGCTACCGCTGTGGCGCCGGATCCACCGCCGCCGCTAAAAGAGATCGTCGGCGCAGTATTGTAACCGGTACCGCCGCCATTCACGCTGATACCTGTGATTACAGTACCAAGCGCAGCGGTCGCTGTCCCCGCCGTGGTCGCACCGCCACCCGACAGGGTCACGGCAGGTGCAGACGAATATCCAGAGCCATTGGCCGTCAGGGTGAAGCCCGCGAGCACACTGCTGCCCAGCGTGGCCGTGGCCAATGCGCCCGTGCCGCCACCGCCGCCCGAGATAGTCACGGTGGGGGCAGTGGAATAGCCGGACCCCGCCGTCGACACCGTGACACTGGAAACAGACTCCGCCGCACCGATTACGATCCGGGTCACATTGACCGAGTTCGTCTGGGCGTGGGTCGACGGGAGCGCGCCGAGCGCGCCGAATCCGATCAGGAAGATCTTGAGCCAGGTTTTCCTATGCTCACCTCGTTGGGTTGGTGGGGCGGTTGGCGGGGCTCAGAATTATTTCTTGGCGGGGGCCGCGGGCGGGGTGGCGTAGGGGCTGCCGCCGTCGCGGAAGCCCGGGAGGTCGCTCGGCTGCAGGCCGATGGCGCGGGTCTGGCGGGTGTCGAAGACCTGCTCGATCGGGGCGCCGTCGGCGTTGACGGTGCGGGCGGTGATGAAGATGAGCAGGTTGGTCGTGGTGCCGTTCTTGCCCTTCGACTTGAAGAGATTGCCGATGAGCGGGATGTTGCCGAGCAGCGGCACCTTGGTGGTGGTGTTGGTCGACTCGCTGGTGAGCAGGCCGCCGATGCCCATGGTGTAGCCGTCCTTCAGCGAGACCTGGGTGGTCACCTTGCGGGTCGCGATGATCGGGATCTCCGCGCCGCCGGCGCCTCCGAAGTTGACCGCGCCGTTGCGCTGGCTGACCTCGGGGTTGACCTGCAGCTTGATGAAGCCGCTGGCGTTCACCTGCGGGGTGACCTTGAGGATGATGCCGATCGGCTTGTACTCGAAACCGCTGACTTCGAAGCTGCCGCGCTGGTCGTTGTAGGAGTATTTTGGGAGCGGGTCCTCACGGCCCACATTGATCGACGCCTCCTGGTTGTTGAGGGTCGTGATAACCGGGTTGGAGATGACCTTGGTCGAGCTCAGGACATTCAGCGCGCTGAGCACGATGCCGAACTGGTCGGCGCTGAACACGGTGCTGAAATTGCGCGCGGTGCTGCCGTTGTTCGCGAGGGAGGAGAGGAAATCGAGGGCGGTGGTCGTGGTGGCGGTGACGCCGGCCGAGACGGCGTTGCTCAACGCGGCGGTCGTGCCGGTGTTGGAGGTATTGGTCGCGGTGCCGCCGTTGTTGGCGACGGTGCCGGCATTGTTCGCGGTGGTGTTCTGCGTCGCGGTGGTGGAGCTGTTGGTGCCGCCGGTGTTGCCGTTGCTGCCGTTGGCGGCGTCGCCGAAGGCCTGGTCGCGGGTGCGGTTCATGCTGCCCGCCGGGGCGGCGCTCACGCCGTAGTTCTTGAGGGTCGACCAGTTGACGCCGAGGTCGCGGACATCGCTCTCGGTGACCTCGATGAACTTGGTTTCGATCGTGACTTGGGCGGTCGCGCGGTCGAGCTGCAAGACCAGAGGCATGAGCTTCGTCAGGCGCGACGGGGTGTCGGTGATGACGAGCGCATTGCTGCGGGCGTCGACCACGATCTTGGCGCCACCGGTGCTGCCGACCATGCCCGAGATCGAAGGTAGAATTTCGGAGGCCTTGGCGTAATTCAGGATAATCATCTCTGTGACAACAGGCTCCTGAAGGAGCGTGTCGTTGCTCACGACCTTGATGATGTTGCCATCGAGGATGTAAGTGTGACCGACCGGCTCGAGCACCGACTTGAAGATCTGGGACCAAGTGACATCGCGGAGCTTGATCGAGGTCTTCCCCTGCAGGGACTCGGGGATGATGATGTTCAGCTCAAAGAGGTCGGCGACGTTGCGCAGGATGCCGCGGATTTCCTCCTCGGGGAAGTCCACCGAGAGGGTGTCGCGGCCGGCGGAGTCGCGGCCACGGGTGGCGACGCCCGCGGTGGCATCGTTGTTGCCGATGACGACCTGGGCCGCGGGAGCCGCCGGGGCGGCGGGGGCGGCAACCACGGGGGCGGCGGGAGCCGCGACTGCGCCGGCGGCGGGAGCACCGGCCTGGCCGGCGGCCGCGGGGGCGGCCGTGGCGGCGGGTTGCGCGGACGAACGGGCGGCGAGGGCCGCCAGCAGCAGCAGCGCGGACAGGGAGAGGTTGCGGGTGCTCGTGTTCATTTGGAGGAGGATTTGATAAGGATGGCCCGAGTCTTGACCTCGCCTTGGTAGCGGAGCGTAAAGTCGGTTTTGGTGATGCGGGTGATCTCGAGGGGGTACATGGGGCCTTCGCCGGGCAGGCCGACATTGAGAATGTCGCCGACCTTGAACGGGTCCTTGGCGCCCTCGATCGTGAGCAGGGATTCCCCCCGGAACTCGATCGTGCCCTTCGCTGTGATCCGGGCGGCCATGGTCTCGAGGATGTCGCGGGCGCTGGACATCCGCGGCCCCGTGGACACGGCGGCGGCGCTCGTCGTGGCGGCGGCGGCGCCGGCCTTGGGGGTGGTGGACTCGGGATCGGGCTGGTTGAAGTTGGGTGGACTGAACGGCGAGACGAGGTCGGCGGCGACCGCCGGCAACTCACCCGGGCGCGCCAGGCGCGTGCCGGTCGCAATTGCCGTCTCGCGCTTTTCCTTGGGCAACAGATCCGACCTGACGGCGGCGCCAAAGGCCGCCGGGGCCGCGACGCAGGCCAGCAGGGTGATCCAACGCAAACGGAGGGCCAGGGTTTTCATTGTTGGAGGCCGAGGAGTTCCAGACTCAGGTTCAGGGTGAGGAGGTCGGAGCCCGGACCGGCCGCCACGCCCTTGGTCACCGCGGCGGTGAGGACCCGGCTGAAATGCTCCCCGTTTTCCAGGCGATAAAGCACGCTGAGAATCTGCCCGTAGGTGCCCTGGACCACGAAGGTGAAACCGACCGGGACAAAGCCCCCCTTGGGCACGGCCTTGGCCGCATTCGAGGCCGCGGCCTGGTTCAGCGTGATCTTCTTCGCGCCGGTGTCCGCACAGATCTTCTCAAAGTAGCCGTAGTTGACGGCGAACTGGGTGCGCACAAGCCGGGCCGTAATCTGCCTGTTGGCCGCGCCGAGGGATTCGTGGTTCTCCTTCAATTCCGGGCTGCCGAGCCCGCCGGCATTCTGGATGTTTTTACTGTACCGGTCGCTGTCCGCGCTCTTGGCGGTGAGCTCCGCATCCGCCGAGTCGTTGAGATCGGCCCGGAAATAATACCCGACCCCCAGCCCGAGGCTGATAATGCCGCAGATCACGCCGATGGGATTGCGGCGCACGAATTCGAGGACCTTTTCGTTGGAGATCGCCATTATTTCTTCGCCGGCTCCTTGGCCGCAACTTTCAGGAGGAGGTTGATCTCGCCCTCGAGGAAACCCGTGTTCGGGTCGGTGTTGGCGGCCTTGATTTCCGCCCCCTCGAAGTTGACTGCGAGCTGGGTGTCCTTTTTCAGGAGTTCCAGGTAGTTGACCAAGTCATTGTTGGCCGTGATGCCATCGCCCCGCACGCTCACGCGCAGGATAATGCCGTTCTCGCGCAGGTCGATGCTCTTGAGCGCGACATTGCGCGGGCGGATCTCGGCGAAACGCTGCAGGATGACGGAGGTCAGGGGCTTGGACTTCACGTAGGCCTCCACCTCATTGGCCCGCTTTTCCTCATCCTGGAACTTCTTGTAGAGGGCGATGGCCCGGTCGCTCTCCGGCTGGTCCTTGTCGATCTGCGCCTGGATCGCGGCAATCGACTCGCGCTTCTTGTAGAGCTCGAACTCGCGGACGACGGTCCCGACGATCAGGCCGATCGCGATCAACGCGGCAAAGCCGTTGATGAAGAAAGCCGTGCGGACGACCTTGATGTCCGGCAACTTTTGGTAGTTGCGGAAATTCGGGTGCCACGCGGGCACCTGGGAGGCGCTCGCCTCAGCCTTTTTTTTCAGAAATGACGCCATTGGGAGCGGGGGCGGCGGCAGCGTCCGCCTGGTAATTTGCCATGAGACTGTAGAGTCCGAACCAGCGGGGGTTCGTGCCGCTGGCGGCGGCGGCCGGGGCCAGGGTGATGTCGCGCGACTGGAGCCACGCCGCGACGTCGATCGTCAGGCCGGGGACCCCGAGGGAATTGGCGATCGTGCCATCGAGCCAACCCAGCTTGGACGGCAGCATGGAGCAGAACAACTGGCCGACCGACTGGCCGGTCTGGACCTCGTAGAATCCGATCGAGGACTGCAATTCCTTGAGCAGGCGCTTGACCAGCAGCGGGCCCAAGCCGGTGAAGTCGAAGGTGTTCGAGAAAAACAGCTTTCGGGCCGATTCCTCGTCCTTCAGATTCAGTTCCTTCTGCACGACGGGGATCATCGCATCGAGGCCCTGCGGGATCGGCCGGGCGGCCTCGACGCCGGCGGCCGTGACGATAAAGGTGTGCGTGATGTCGGTGCCGATCTCGAGCACGAGGGTCGGGACCTTCGACTTCTTGAAGGCCAGGTAGTCGACGAGGGCGCCCAGCAACGAGACCGAGCCGAGCTCGACGCGCTCGGGGTAAATGCCGTTGGTGAGCAGGCCATCCTGGATCGACACGATATCATCGCCGGGCAGGCCGCAGAACAGGACCTCCTTCTGGGACGACTTGTTCGGGTCGAAGTCCTCGCCATCGGATGAATTCAGCACCGCCATCGAGTATTTGTCCGGCTCGATGCGGAATTGCTGGGTCATGAACTCACTGAAATAGGCCGGTTCCTTGGCGCGCTTGGGATCGATCGTGGCGCGGCGTAGGAGGCGCTTCGCGGGATAAAGGCCGCAAATGGCATGGACGTACCCGCTCGGGGCCTTCTTCGGCTGCAGCTTGTCGAGGGCCTGGGCGAAGAGGTCGGCATCGCCGACCGGGGACTCCTCCAAACCCTCAATCAGCAGCCCGCCACTACCGGTGTTGGACGTGCTGGCAAAAAGGCAACCGTGGTCGCTCAATTCCACGAAGAATCCCTTGGGTTTGGCAGAGAAGAGCATGCAGGTGGGTTGCGTCTAAATCAAAAGCAAGAAACGGAAAACAGAAGCCAGACTTGGACTGGTCCGGTGACAAATCCGAGGGAAAAGACGCGCGAAAGGGCCGGTTAACACAAGCCAAATTCCCCACCCTAGCCTTTCGCTGACGGTCATTTACCTTTTATTGCCCGAGGCCGGGAACCGCGGGGCTTGGGGCGTAAAAAGTACGACAAAAAACCCGCCGGAAACCGGCGGGTTCGAAGATCAGGGACGGCGCGATCCGCGCCAGCCTACTTCTGCCACGTGCGCTTCTTGTGGCGATTCGACTTCAAGCGCTTCCGGCGCTTGTGCTTGTTCATCTTCAGACGACGCTTCTTTTTGAGATTTCCCATGGGATGTGACCACGACCGTGTGAACCCCTGTCGGACTGTCGAGCCAGAATTTGCCTAGGACGCCATGCGGGTCGAGAAAACGCGCCGCGCTCGCGTGTCTGAAATATCCGGGTATTTTCGGAGAGGGCATCCGGATTCCGCCATCAAGGCGCCACCGGCTCCACATCCGCCAGGCTCCCGGCCACCGTTGAATAGATTGAGAGGCGCACTCGGTTCCCCGGGAAAAGGCCCGCCATGCTCCGGCCGTAGGCCTGCAGCTGCGGGCGGTATTCCGCGACCAAACGATCGAGCAACGCCGCATCCCCCTCACCGGCCCGGCGCTGGTTGGTCTTCCAATCGACAATCCAAACCTCGCGCGCGACGGGATCGTGCAGGATGAGGTCGATCACGCCGTCGATCCACGCGTCCGGCCCGAGCGGCGCAAAGATCCCGAGCTCCGCTTGCCGCTGCCAGCGGCCCTCGTGGAGCAGCCGCCAGGCCGGGCTCGCCCGCAGCCGGCGCCACTCCGCCTCGCCCCGCTCCCGGTATCCCGCCGGGCCCGCGGCCGACAGCGCCTGGGTCGCCCGGGCTGTAATCTGTTCCTCCGCCCCGCCCCAAGGCGTAAACTCCAGCAACTCGTGCCACCAGAGGCCGTAGTCGATCGCCTCGTCCCCTCCCCGCGCGGGCACCGGAAGGTCGAGCGCCGACTCATGCCGCGCCGTCCGGGTCTGGTCCGGCTTTTCCGCCAGTTGATGCGGGAGCAGCCGCGCGGGGAACCGGGCGAAAGCCGCCGGATCGACCCGGGCCGATGCATAAACGGGCGGCGACGATTCCCCGGTGCAGATTTCCGGCGGCGCTTCCATTCGGATCTCCGGCTGGCCCGCCAGGTCCGCGCCCCAGAGCGCGAGAAAACTGCCCGGCTTCACCACCCAGCCCGCGCCCCACGGCAGCACGAGCGCCCGTTTTGCCCGTGTCACCGTCACATAAAGCAGGCGCACCAGCTCGCGGATCCGCTCGCGGTCCCGCGATTCCGCCGTCTCGTCCGGCACGCTCGCCCCGTCGAAATAGACCATGGGCGGACCCTCCGGCCCGCGGATGATCCGCAAACCCTGCTCGGGCCGGGGCTGGAGCGGGCGCCAGAGCCCGAGGGGAATCACCACAGGCCACTCGAGTCCCTTCGCGGAATGCGAGGTCAGGAGGTTCACCGCCCCGTCATCGGGCTTGCCCGCCGGGCGTCCGTCATCGACGCGGGCGAGGAGCTCGGCCAGCCAGCCCCGCGGTCCGGCGCCCTCAAGGCCGAGCGTCACCGCCTGTGCCTCCAGCCGGTCCAGCTCATCACCGAGCGCACCCGTGGGATCCACCGCCCCAGCCTTCGCCCGCAGGTCGCAGGCCTGGATCAGGTCGGAGGCGAAACGGCCCAGCGGTTCGCCCTCGGACTCGACCCGGTGCACGAACGGACGCAGCACCGCCAGCGCCGCTGCCACCGGGCCCGTTGGCGCGGCCGGGTCATCCAGCTCAAACTCACGCCGGCCGCGCAGCGCATCCGCGATCGCGGCGTCGCTGACCGCAAAGACCTCCCGCAGCACGCCGACCCACTCGAAGGTGTTCGCGGGATCGCAGGCCGCCGCCAACAAACCCGCGAGCCAGGCATAGGCCGGGTTGTCGCCATTGCGCGTCCGTCGGGTCTGCAGCGCGGCCTTCAGCCCCGCGGCCTCCAGCTCCGCGCGGGCCGTGTTGAGCCAGTCGTTGCGCGGCGCGATCAAACAAATCTCGCCGAAGCGGCGCGCCCCCACTCCGGCCGGACCGCGCTCGGCCAGGAACCTCGCCACTTGGCGCACCTCGTCGGCCAGCAGGAGCTCGACCTTCGTGACGCCCGCCGGCGGCGGCTCCAGAGGGATGACGCCGATCGCCCCCGCCGGGCTCGCGGGCGCCGGCACCAGCGGCTCGTACTCGACCTGCAGCATCCGGGCCGGCGCGCCGTCGGCCGGAGGCAGGCCGACATTGTGCCCGTGTCCGGATCCGAACGCCGGGCCGAGGCTGGCATTGAGGAAAGTCGCCACCTGGCGCGGGGTGCGGAACGTGACATCGAAGCGCAGGTGCTCGCCGTCCATGCCGTCGGCGAAGGCCTCAAGGTGCCGCAGGAATTTCCGGATGTCGGCGCGGCTGCTGTAGATACCCTGCTGGCCGTCGCCCACCAGGCAGAAATGCCCGGGCCGCGGGCCCGCCGCGCCCCGCCCGGGCCAGGTGCCGGGCACGGCACCGGGCGGGCGCGTGATCTCCACCAGCACCTCGAATTGCTGCTCATCCGTGTCCTGCGCCTCGTCGAGCAGCACCCGCCAGCCGTCGCGGCGGATATGGTCCAGGATCGAGGGTTCCGCCAGCATCGCCCGGGCCGCGTCGATCTGGTCGGCATACGTCTGCACCCCCCGGTCGAAGCGCCACGCCCGGTAGCGCAGGGAAAGCTCCGCCGCGAGGCTCGCCGCGGCGGCGGCGAGCCAAGTCTTCAGGGGACGGAATAGTTCGTCGAACAATTCGTCCATCCCACCCGCGGTGCCATCGGGCGTGGGAATGGGCAGGTAGCCGGTCTCCGCGCGGAATCGCCGGGCCCACGCGGCGGCGAGGTCCTGGTTGGCGGCCAGCTTCGCGGCGGATTTCTTCGCCTTCGTCTCCGCTGCGCGGATCTGGCCGAGGATGGTTTCCCCGGGCGCCGGCGGTCCGCCCGCGGGCCGGCCGGCGGCGAGCTGCCGCGCCATGGCCTCGTCGAGCCCGCGCGCCAGCCCGAAGACGTTCTCCAGCGGGGCGTGACGCAAAAACGCGTCGACCTGCTGCGGCTCCAGCAGTTTGAACTGCATCGGGTCCTGCTCGAGGAATTCGGCCCAGAGCTCGTCGTCGTTGTCGCTCTCCAGCACCCGGGGGTTCAGGTTGATGCCGAGCCCCTGCCCGTAGCGCCGCGCGAGCAGGAGGCAGAAGCTGTGGATCGTGCCGAAAAAGGCCTGCTCGAGGTGGTCGAGCGGCGCGAGATCGGTGCGGCCCTCCTCGCGCAGCCGGCGCAGGAGCTCCTGTCGCGCCCGCCGGCCGATCTCACCCGCGGCCTTGCGCGTGTAGGTGACGACCGCGGTGGTGCGCAGCAGCTTCGCCGCGTCCGGCGCCAGCGCGAGCGCCGCCAGCCGGCGCGAGATCGCCGTCGTCTTGCCGGAACCGGCATTGGCGCTGACCGCGAAGTTCCGGTTCCACTCGTCACGGAAACGGTCGCGGGCCGCCTGGTCGCGCGGTGACTCAGGCATCGGCTGCCTCCTCGTTGGCCGGCGCGCCGGCGTCGCCGCCGAATGTCACCGCAAATTTCTTCGCCAGCACCGCCGCCGGCACCGGCGCACAGGCCAGCGGCCAGTCGTAGGCGTGGGTGAAGTCGTCGCGATCCGCCGTCAACGCCCCGAACCTCCCGCTCTCGAGGTGCCGCCTCAACCGCTCCAGCGAGGGCGCGAGCGCCTCCGGCAATTCGGCCGAGCTCACTCCCGCCGGCGCCGTGTCGGCCTTCAGCATCCAGACCCGACCGTCCGCCGCGCCGAGCGACTCCACCGCCGCGAGGTAGAGGCCGAGTTGCAGCGAGTGTCCCTTGGCCAGCCGTTTCGCCGTCAGCGGCTGGTCGGCGCCGGTCTTGAA
>CAMDOO010000050.1 GCA_945903545.1 Opitutus sp. GAS368
CCCCCCCGCTCCTCCAAAACGCACAACCCCTTCGTTTTCCTTCGCGAAACCTAGCGTCCTTCGCGGTTACTTAATCGAAATGGAACCCAGCTGTACTCTCGCGATCCGTGCGGTGCCGAATGCGCCGCGCAACGCGGTGGGCGGATGGATTGATGGGGCCCTGAAGGTGAAGGTGCATGCCCCGGCACTGGAGGGGCGGGCGAACGAGGAGCTCTGCGAGTTTCTCGCCGACAAACTCGGCCTGCCGCGCCGGGCCGTCACGCTGTTCCGCGGCGACAAATCCCGGCAGAAGGTCGTGCGCATCGCGGGGCTGACCCTCGACGAGGTGCGGCGGAAGTTCAATGGGTAGGGCCCGACGTCACGGCGGGCCGTGATCATCAGATCGGAATATTTGCACCCAGAGGCACAGAGTTCACGGAGAACGGAATGGTTCGGTAATTGAATCCGAGTTCTCTGTGAACTCTGGGCCTCTGTGTGACCAAGGTTTGGTGGATTGATCGGCGATTTGGGGTAGGGATGCGTGTCCCACGCGTCCTTGAGCGGCAAGGGCACGTGGGGACACGTGCCCCTACCTTTGATCGCTTTGTGCACTCATCCACTCCGCGACCACCTCCGGCACGGCGCGGATGTCCTTCACGGGGAAGAAGCGCCCGGCCGCAGCGGGCGGGGCCTCGGCGTGGTCGAGCTCCCATTGCAGGTGATAGGGCACGTGGACGCAGGCGCCGCCGAGCGCGAGCACGGGGAGGATGTCGGATTTGACCGAGTTGCCGACCATCAAGAAATGCTCGGGGCGCACGCCATGGCGCTTGAGCAGGGCGGCATAGGTGGCCTCGTCCTTTTCCGAGACAACCTCGACCGCCTGGAAGTGAGCTTTCAGCCCGGACTTCTCCACCTTGCGGTGCTGGTCGCGCAGGTCGCCCTTGGTGATGACAACGAGGCGGTGTTTGTCGGCGAGACGGGCGAGCGTCTCCGCCACGCCGTCGAGCAGGTCGACTGGGTGCGCGAGCATTTCCTGGCCGAGCGCGATGAGCTCGCGGATCTCCGCGGCGCCGATGCGGTTGTCGGTCAGCTCGATCGCCGTCTCGATGGCGGACAGGGTGTAGCCCTTTACCCCGTAGCCGTAGAGCTCGAGGTTGCGCTTCTCGGTGGCGAGCAGGGTGCGGTTGACGGTGGCGGTGTCGTGGTGGCCCGCGAGCAGGGCCCGGTAGCGCTCATGCACGCGGGCGAAGATGGTCTCATTGTGCCAGAGCGTGTCATCTGCGTCGAAGCCGATCAGGTGGGACATGCCCGCACGCTAGGGCGGCGGACCGGCACGTGGAAACCCGATAAAATGCCCGTGGCTGGGTCCAGAGTTTCACTTAATACGTGAAACTCAGGACGCAGCGGTTCCCCGGCGGGCGATAACCGAACTTTCACGTAATAAGTGAAACTCTGGGCAAGGCTTAGCTGGAGGGATCGCGGATTTTAAATCTGAGATGCCCAAGGCGTCGCCCGATGCGGGGACTGACTTACAGTCTCTCGTCCATGCGCCGGAGGCGCTCGGCGATTACTGCCATGACCTGCAGGGAAAAGAAGGGATTCTGCTGCACCAGGAAGAGGAAGCGCTTTTCATCGATCCGCACGACCTTGGCGTCGGATTTGACCACGGCGGTCGCGATCCGGGGGCGGTGGTCCACCAGGGCCATTTCGCCGAAAATTCCACCGGATTCCACGGTTTCCACCATCCGGCCGCGGACCACGATTTCGATGGACCCGGAAAGCACGACAAACATGTCGCGCCCCTCATCGCCTTCCCGGAAGAGCGTGCTTCCTGCGGCGAAGGACTCGGCGGCCGAGTCTTGGTTGAAGAGATTGATTTTCATGCGGGTGGGCGGGACAGGGTATTGGGCTCCAATCTGAAATCTGAAATTTGAAATCAAACCGGTGCCGGTTCTGAAAATTCAGATTTAAAATTTCAGATGCGGAAGGGTGCGCCGGCGGCGCTCACTTCAGCTCGGGCCGGTGGCGGACGTCCTTGCCGTGGGCGAGGAAGATCATCTCCTCGGCAATGTTGGTGGCGTGGTCGGCGATGCGCTCGATCGACTTCGAGATGAACATGAGCTCGAGGGCGCGGCTGATGTTGGCCGGGTTCTCGACCATGAAGCCGGCGAGCTCGCGGTAGAGCTGCTTGTTGAGTTGGTCGACCTCGTGGTCGCGCTTGCACACGGCGATGGCCTTGGCGGTGTCCCCGCTGTGGAAGCAGTCCAGGGCCTCCTGCAGCATCTGCTCCGCGATCACGGCCATGCGGGGCAGGTCGATGTAGGGCTTGAGCGGCGGCTCGCCCGAGAGGCGGATCACGCGCTTGGCGATGCTGGTGGCCTCGTCGCCGACGCGCTCGAGGTCGTGGCTGGCCTTCATGCCGACGATGAGCAGGCGGAGGTCGCCGGCCACGGGCCCACGCAGGCTGATGTAGCTGATGGCCTCGTCGTCGATCTTGACCTCAAGGTCGTCGAGCTCGTCGTCGTCGGCAATGACCTGCTTCGCGAGCGCCGCGTCGTTGTCGACGAGCGCCTTCATGGCGAAGCGGACCTGGCCGATCGCGATCAGGCCCATGCGCATGAGGTGCATGCGCAGGGTCTCGAGTTCCGCGTCGGAGAAGCGGCGGATGGTGACGGGGGTGGGGAGGGATTCGTCGATCATGGCGGAGGGCTTCAGCCGAACCGGCCGGAGACGTAGGCCTCGGTCTGCGGGTTGGCGGGGTTCATGAAGATGGTGCGGGTGTCGGCGTACTCCACGAGGCGGCCGAGGTAGAAGAAGGCGGTGCGGTCGGAGCAGCGGGCGGCCTGCTGCATGTTGTGGGTCACGATCACGATCGTGTACTTGGCGCGCAGCTGGTGGATGAGCTCCTCGACCTTGGTGGTCGCGATCGGGTCGAGGGCCGAGCAGGGCTCGTCCATCAGGATGATCTCGGGCTCGACCGCGATGGCGCGGGCGATGCAGAGGCGCTGCTGCTGGCCGCCGGAGAGGCCGAGGCCGCTGGCGTGGAGGCGGTCCTTGACCTCGTCCCAGAGCGCGGCGCCGCGGAGCGACTTCTCGACGATCTCGTCGAGCTTGGTCTTGTCGTTCATCCCCTGAAGGCGGAGGCCGTAGGTGATGTTCTCGTAGATGGACTTCGGGAAGGGGTTGGACTTCTGGAAGACCATGCCGACGCGCTTGCGGAGCTCGATGACGTCGACATCGGGCCGGTGGATGTCGACGCCGTGGATGCGGATCGCACCGGCGGTCACGCGGGCGTCGTCGATCAGGTCGTTCATGCGGTTGAGGCAGCGGAGCAGGGTGGACTTGCCGCAGCCGGAGGGCCCGATGAAGGCGGTGACCTTGTTGGGCTCGAGCTGGAGCGAGACGCCGTGGAGGGTCTGGTTCGTGCCGTAGCAGAAATCGACCCGGTCGATGTCGATCAGGATCTCGCGGCCGGCGGCGGGGACGGGGGCGGCGGCCGCGACCTCGGGGGAGGGGGCCGTGGGAACCGGGCGCGCGGGAAAGGGGGGAGGGGACATGGTCACCATTGGTAACGTTTGCGAAGACGGTTGCGGAGGATGATGGAGGCGGCGGCGATAATGGCCACGATTACGAGGAAAACGAAGGCCGTGCCGTACTGGACCCGCTCGGTGTACTCGTTCTGCGGGATCTTCGAGCTGACGACGTAGATGTGGTAGGGCAGGGCCATCACGCCCTGGAAGAAGAAGTCGGACAGGCGCTCGATCTCCCAGGGGAGCTTGTCGCGCACGACATACGCCGCGGTGAACATGATCGGGGCGGTTTCGCCGGCGACGCGGGCGATGCCGAGGATCGACGAGGTGAGGATGCCGGGCAGGGCATACGGCAGGACGTTCTTGCGGATGGTCTGCCACTGGGTGGCGCCGAGGGCGAGGGAGCCCTCGCGGAAGCCCTTGGGCACGGCCTTGAGCGATTCCTCGCTGGCGGTGATGATCACGGGCAGGACCATGAACGCCAGGGTGAACCAGCCGGCGAGGAGCGACACGTGCCAGCCGAAGAACTGGATGCCGAAGAGCTTGAACCCGATCACGAACAGGCCGTAGCCGAAAAGGCCGAAGACGATCGAGGGCACGCCGGCCAGGTTCAGGATCGCGAGGCGGACAAAGCGGATGAAGCGCCCGTCCCGGGCGTATTCCTGCAGGTAGATCGCGGCGCAGATGCCGAGGAAGAGCGCGATGGTCATCGACCCGACGACCAGCAGCACGGTGCCGACGATGGCGGGGAAGATGCCGCCCGCGGAGTAAACGTAGCTCTCGGCGCGGATCGAGGCGGCGGCGGGATTGGCGGCCTTGAAGGCGCGGAACTCCTTGTCGCCCATCTCCCGCTTTTGTCCCTGGAACTCGAAGACGTGCAGCGTCTCGGGCGCCTCGGTGAGGAAGGAGGTCTTGACGAACGGCGGGGTGGCCTGGAGCACGGTGCCCGCGCCCTTGAAGATGATGGTGGCGAACACGGCGGCGCCGCAGAGCAGCACGAGATAGGTCGCGGCCCGGAAGAGCCAGAAGGTCGCCGTCTCCCGGGTTTTGGCCGCGGAGGACTTGCTGCGGAATTGGTGCTCGGTGACGGCGTTCATGGGTTAGCCGATGGAGATCCGGTACCGGCGGACGATTTTCTGCGCGGCGTAGTTGATGGCCAGGGCGATGAAGAACAGGACCAGACCCACCATGAACAGCGCCCGGTAGTGGATGCTGCCCTGGACCACCTCGCCCATTTCCTGCGCGATGATGCCGGTCATGGTGTGCACGGGCTGCGTGACGACGCCGAGGCCGGCGGTGAAGTCCGGGATGGCGATGCGGTTGCCCGCGCAGAGCAGGACCACCATGGTCTCGCCGATCACGCGGCCGAGGCCGAGCAGCACGGCCGAGATGATGCCCGAAAGCGAGGCGGGCACGATGATGCGCAGGATGGTCTGGAGCCGGTTGGCGCCGAGGGCGAACGAGGCCTCCTTGAAGGAGCGGGGCACGTTGTTCAGCGCGTCTTCCGAGAGCGTGAAGATTGTCGGCACGGAGATGAGCGCGAGCAGGCAGCCGGCAGTGAGGATGTTGAGGCGCTCGCTGAACGGGAAGCCGGGCACCCAGTCCAGCCAGGAGACGCCCGACAATTGCCGGAGTGCCTCGCCGAGCACGGCAATGCCGAAGAAGCCGAGCACGACGGACGGAATGGCCGAGATGAACTCGATCGCGGGCTTGATGAGCTGCTGCTCCCGCGGGGTTGCCACCTGATTAATGTAGATCGCGGCGCCGACCCCGAGGGGCACGGCCAGGAGCAGGGCCACGAGGGAAACCATGATGGAGCCGACGAGGAGGGGGATGATGCCGTACCAGTCCTGCCAGAAGCTGGCCGTCAGCCACTCGCGGCCGAACACGAAGGCCGAGAGTGATTTCCCGAGCGGCACCGGCAGGGTGTAGTCCCAGGTCTCGACGCGCCGCGCGATCTCCGGAAAGCCCGCGACGTAGGCCCGGGTCGTCGCCTTGAATTCCTCCAGCGCGACCGCGGCATCCGGACCGGCCAGCACCGGGGCGGCGGCGAGGAGGGCGGTCAGCGCCGTGCCGAGGTCGCGGCTGGCTTCCAGGTAGGCGGGGCGGGCATCAAGCAGCGGGCGGATCTCGGTGGTGAAGTTGACCTCGGCGATCTGCACCTTGGCCGCGTCCGCATCCCGGCCGACGGCCTCGAGCTGCCGGCGTTCCTCGCGCTTGTCGCCGGCGATGATGAACTTCTCCTTGATCGCGGTGGCGACGTCGGTGAGGTCCGACACCATCCCGCGCAGCGGCGTGACGGTGTCGCTGAACTTGTCGGAGAAGGCGTCAAAATCCGTGAGCGCGGCGTTGGCGGCCTCGGCGCCCAGGCCAGCGGCGGTGGAGGCTTGGAACTGCTGCAGCCGGAGGGCCGAGAGACTCCGGGTGAGGGTGGTGTGTCCCTCGACCTGGCCGCGCATGAAGTCGACATACTCAAGCCCGGCCTGCCGGTAGATCTGGAGGTTCTCGCGGTTCTGGCCGAAGAAACCCGCGCCTTCCTTGAGCAGGAAGATCGTGATCAGGGCCAGGACGACGATGGCGACGACGGCGTTGCCCCCGAAGAAGCTTCGGATCAGGTCCTCGGTGGTCAGGCCGAAGAAACGGAAACGCCGCCGGGTCGTCAGGACCGTGCGGGTGAAGTGATTGCTGCCGGTTCGCTCCATCGGGATTGAATGAGGACGCCGCCGGCGGGGCAAACGGTCAAGCGGGCCACGTTACGATCAGGTGAAAGGCTATGTGGCGATTGTGTGACGGACCGGCGCCTGGGACCTGTGGGGAGCCTATCGGGCTCATAGGTCTGATGAGCTCCGACGGCGCGGGCACGGGTGCGCCCCTACGGCCGGCGATGCTGTGCTCCGCAAAGAAAAACGCACCGGCCCCTGCGGGCCGGTGCGTTGCATCAGGATCCCTAAACCAAACTTACTTCGTCAGACCCACGAAGCCGATGCGCTCCGCGATGGCCTGGCCTTCCGGGCTCAGCGTGAAGGCGATGAACTTCGCCGCCTCGCCGCCGGCCTCGCCGTTCGTGTAATAGAACGTCGGGCGCTGGTACGCGTAGGTCTTCTTCTGCACGGTCTCCTTGGTGGGCAGGACGCCGTCGATCGGCATCGCCTTGGTGCCGGCGGCGCCGAGATAGGCGAGGCCGACATAGCCGATGCCGTTCGGGTTCTTGGCGACCTCGGCGACGATCTGCTCGTTGCCGGCCATCTTCTGCGAGGAGGAGGCGTAGTCGCGCTTGTTCATCGCGAGGTCCTTCCAGTCGGAGTAGGTGCCGGACGAGGTGTTCCGGGTGTAGACCGAGATCTTGCCGGCGCTGCCACCGACCGCGGACCAGTCGGTGATGTCACCGGTGAAGATCTGCTCCACCTGGCGCTTGCTGAGCTTCGCGAGCGGGTTGGCGGCGTTGATGATCACCGCGATGCCGTCGTAGGCGACGATGATCGGCTTCATGACGACGCCCTTGGCCTGGGCGGCGGAGACCTCCGTCGGGCGGGCCCGGCGGCTCGACATGCCGATCTCGGCGGTGCCATCGATGATGGCGGAGATGCCCGTGGTGGAGCCCTCGGCGGCGATCTCGAAGGAGACGCCGGGATTTTTCGCCTTGTACTCTTCGGCGAGGGTGGGGACGAGCTTGGCGCCGAGCGTGTCGGAGCCCTTGATGACGAGCTTCTGGGCCTGCGCGAAATTCGCGGCGGAGAGAGCGAGGAGGGTGAGGAATAGTTTCTTCATGGGAGGGAGCGTTTGAGATCCAAGGGTTGGGCAGCTTTAGAAGCGGGCGGAGAAGTCGACCTGGAGTACGTCCGCGCGGTTGAAGCCGACGGTCGAGGAGCTGTCCTTGTCGATGTTGCGGGCGCTGAAGTAGGTCGTGGTGAAGTTGACCGCGTCGGTCAGCGCGTAGGTGAGGGAGGCGATGAAGCCGGTGCCGTTGGTACGGCCGGCGTTGAAGTCGGAATCGAGCAGGATCGCCGTGTAGGCGCCGGGCTCGACGTAGCGCCACTCGCCGGTGACCTGCCAGTCGCCCGGGTTGCGGGTCGCGCCATAACGGAAGCCGGCGTTGAACATCTGGTTGTACGACGAGGGGTCGCCCGCGGCCGAGGTCAGCGCGAGGGTGGTGGCGGACGTGCTGTACAGCCAGTTGGCGCGCTGGGCGCCGCCGAAGTTGTAGCCGTAGGTGCCGTACACGGCGAACGGGCGGTTGTTGACCTTGAAGGTGTGCTCGATCGGGACGATGACGGTCGTGAGGTTGTCGTAGTTGGTCGTGGTCGCGGAGTCGGCCTGGTTGAGGGTCATGCCGTTGGCCTCGGCGCCGGAGAAGACCACGAGGGCCGGGGCGAAGCGAAAGCCGTACGGGTTGTTCTCGTAGGTGTAGGTCTTCGCGAACTCGGCCTGGCCCATGAAAAGCGCGCTGGGGTTGTTCAGGAAGCCGCCGAGGCGCTCGGTGGTGCGGGAATTGCCGGAGAGCAGGTACTGGCCGGCGCGGAGCGAGAGCGACCAGCCCGGACGGAAGGCGTCGAGCTTGACGACTTCCTCGGTGAGGCCCTCGGGATTGATATCGGAGTCGATCCAGAAGCCGTTGATGCCGGGGGTGAAGAACGGGTGCGCAGCCTTGCCGACCTTGAAGTTCACGCGGTCGAAGCCGAATTGCTTGTTGCCCGCGTACTCGATCCAAGCCTGGCCCACAAAGGCGGTGTTGCCGTCCTTCGCGAAGTTCGCCGAGCCGGCGGCGCCGAAGTCATCGTTGGTGGAGGTCGAGCCGGCCGCGGTCTCGAGGCGGAAGCCCATCTGCCAGTTGTTGGCGAGCGTCACGGTCGGGCCGAAGCGGATGCGGTAGCGGTAGCGGCTGCGGTCGTTGTTGTAGCCGGAGCCGGGAACGCCGGCGAAGTTGTTGGAGACCTCGTTGTCGTACTGGAAACGGGCGCGGACGTCCCCGATGAGGGCGAACTTGGCGACGCGCGTCGACAGATCGAGTTTGCCGGCGGGGGAATTCACCGCGAAGTCCTTGAGCAGGTCGGCGCGCAGGTCCTCGGCCTCCTGGTCGGAGACGATGCCCTTCTTTATGAGGAGATCGAGCAGGGGGCCGCTGTCCTGGGCCCGGGCCGGGGTGGCGGCAAGGAGCAGCAGGCCGGCAAGGGCGGCGAGATTCAGTTTCAAGTATGACGACATGATGTTTCGGTTTGGATTTTCGATTACGTGACGCCGCGACAATAAACGGCCCATGTTACAGACTGACGGCGGTCCGGTGACGTTTGGGCAAATTGCCCCCGGGAAACGTCACGTGTTTGTCACCGGGAGGCCGCGGGGATGTAACACCGGCGGTATACCGTCCGTCCATGAACTCGCTCTGTCTGGAACCGGAAGTCAGCCTCTCTGCTCCGTCTGTGTCCGTGGCGAACCCGCCCGCGGCCCACGGTCCGGTTGTCGCAGCGGTGCGGGCGATCCGGCTGCAGTCCGGCCTGCTGGCGTGCATCGAGTCGATCGCGCGCGACCGGAAAATGTCTCTGAGCCAGCAGGCATTGCTGCAGCGGTTCCCGCGGCGGTGCCGGCGGTTCCAGGCCGACGAGGGCCGGATCGATTATCGCGACGCGCTTGAGCTGATGGCCGAGCTCGGCGTGGCGGACAGTTTTGAAACCGTACGCGACATGGCGGGGATCGCCGACCTCGGCGACCGGGTCATGCGCGGCGTTCTTCTCTGCATGCCGGATGCCCGCGGCGTTGCGCCGCTCTGGTGGCGGCTGGCGGGCGTGAAGGGCGGCGGCCTCGTGGTGATGCAGCCGGAGGCGGCGGATCCGGCGCAGTTCGCGGAGATTTCATTTGCCGAGCTGGAATCCGCGGACGCCTGGGCGCTGGCGCTGGATTGAGCGGCGGATCGGTCGAGAGCGGAGAGTCCAGAGGCGAGAGCCCGATCTCCCGGAT
Source organism: Opitutus sp. GAS368 (assembly GCA_945903545.1). Classification (GTDB taxonomy): domain Bacteria; phylum Verrucomicrobiota; class Verrucomicrobiia; order Opitutales; family Opitutaceae; genus CAIYFD01. Next base: position 9,462 of record CAMDOO010000050.1, read on the forward strand.
CGTCGAGCGATCGCCGGAATCCGGCTCTCAGCTCTTGGCTCTCGACTCTTGACTGGCCGCGTGCCTCACGCGAACCGCTGCAGGAGCTGGCTGGTGGGCGGGCGGGCCGCGATCACGCGCGGGCCGTTGGGGAAGGCGAGCTCCTGGTGGTCGCCGGACTCGGTCTCGAGCAGGGAACTGAGGTTATCGAAGCGGGCGCGGACATCGGCGACCAGGCGGTCGAGGGCGGTGGCCGTGAGATTCATCGAGCGCAGCAGCGTGGACTCCGGGCGCGGGGTGCCGGGGAGGCCGCAGACCTCCGTGCGGACCCATTTGGCGACGTGCACGGTGGCGGCCAGCTTAAGGTAGGCGGCGGTGCCGCGCGGCAGGTATTGCCAGCGGACCGGCTCGGTCATCACCGGGGGAAACTCCCAGAGTCGCAGCAGGGCCGCGCCGGCCTCGGCGTTGTGGAAGCCGAGCACCTGGCGTTCCGCCTGGCAGGTCTCCAGCGGGAGCGGGCCGCGGCTGAAGCTCCACGGCAGCTTCTGGCGAAAGGCCCAGGCGTCGATCGCGACCAGGCCGACGCCGTAGAGGAGTCCGACGGTATAGGCGACATCGACATCGAGGCTGAGCTGGCGGGCAATGGTCTCGGCCGCGAGGCCGCAGGCGACCGACTGGCGCCAGAGGTCGTCGGGTTCCATGCCGTAGACCTCGAGCGGGCGGACCAGCACCTGGCTGGCCACGGCATGGGCGACCAGTTCGTAGACGTGGTCAAAGCCGACCCGGTTCACGGCCTCGTCGACCGTGTAGCAGCGCAGGCCCTGGCTGTAGTAGACGCTGTTGCCCATGCGCAGCACGCGGGCGGCGATGCCCGGGTCGAGGCGGATCATCTCGACGACATCGCGGATGGAGGAGTTGCCGTCGTTGAGCAGGCGCTTCAGGCGCGGCAGCACCCGCGGGGCGGAGGGAAGCTCCGTCAGCTGGCGCACCACCTCGTCGGGCGTCAGGGGGCTTTCGGACGCGGGGAATGGGGTAGCTGAGGACACGCAGCTCTGATCGGCCCGGCCGGCGGGATCTTTACGAAATTTTCGGGGTAGAGCAAAACATCTGGGCCGGGCCAGTTGGCCTGGGGCGGAAAGATCGGGCCGATCGGTCCGATGCGACCGATCCGTCGGATGGCCGTTTCAGCCCGCGGTCTGGTAGATCCGGCGGAGCAGCGCGGACGGCGGGGTCGCGGCGGCGGGCGCGGGCCGCGGGCCGGTGAGGCTGTGGCGGAGCAGGAGTTGCTCGTTCTCGCGGTCGAGCTGCATGACCTGGAGCACGCGGGCCCCGGCTCGTTCCAGCGCCTGGCGCAGGGCTGGACGCGGCGGGTGCTCGCGCGGGGCGGCGCGCAGGCCGGCGAGCGCCGTGTCGAGGCGCTGCAGCAGGCCGCGCCTCCGGTTCAGGAGGTCGGGGCCGGGTGTGCGCTGGTGCTGCCGGAGGAACTGGTTTTCCTCGAGGGCGAGCTCGTGGAGTTCAGTGCAGACTTTCTGGTGTTGGAGCAGGGCTTCCATGGGATTCGGGGGTGGGGGCCGGCGCGGCCGGGGGCGGTGGGGCGGGGCTGGCAGCCCGGCTGGTGGTGAAGAAAATGTTGAGCTTCGCAGTGGTGTCCTCGGCCCAGCCCATATGGGCGAGGCGCCAGTCGGCCATGCGCCCTATGTCGGCCAGCTCGTCGCCGGCGGCGGCGGTCTTGTCGGCGGCCAGCGTGTCGAGGATGGACTGAAAGGCCGCGCGGGCGTGGTCGGTCTGGCCGAGGCGTTCGTAGCAGAGCGCGGTCTGGTAGGTGTTGGGCAGGCGCCAGTGGGCCTCTGGCGAGAGGGCGGAGAGGCCCTGATAGATGGCGAGGGCGGTGCGGATGTCCCCTTGCTGGAAGAATTCGTTGGCGAGCTGGTTGCCGGTGCGGCGCTGCCAGTAGGACCAGCGACGCTGGTCGGTGCGGTCGTGCTCGTCGCGGAGGAGATCGAGGGTGGCGGCGAGGGCCTCGGCGGGCCGGTTGAGCCGGCGCAAGGTGGTCGCAAGCAGGTAGCGGGCCTCCGGGACGTTCTCGTCGTCGGGCCACTGCTCCAGATAGGCGTGCAGGGTGGTCAGCGCGACCTCGTGGCTGCCGGCGAGGTCGAGGGAGGCCGCGGCCTTGAAGTGGGCGCGGGCCTGGTCGGCCGGGGCGAGGTCCAGCAGGCGCACGCGCGCGTAGAATTTGCCGGCCTCGAGGTAGTCGCCCGACTCGAAGTGGGTCTCGGCGATCTCGAACTGGGCGGTCTTGGCCAGAAGCTGGTAGTGCTCGAAGCCCCCGCTGGGAATCTTGAGCGTGGAATTGATCACGCTGTAGAAGCGCGTGATCGCCATGCGGTAGGCGCCCATCGCGCGCAGGGTGCGGCCGAGGTCGAGCATGGCGTCGGGCACCTGCCCGGCGTCGGGGAATTGCTTCAGGAATTTCTCATAGATGGCGGCGGCCTTGACGAACGCGCCGGAGCGGCGGTGCAGGCGGGCGAGCCCAAGCAGCGCGTCGGCCTGCTCGGCGTCGGTGAAGTCGGCGGAATTCAGGATGCGCCGGTACGCGATCTCGGCGCCGGTGTAATCGGAGCGGTCGGTCAGCGAGGCGCCCAGCTTCAGCAGGCCGCGCGCCTCGTCGGCGTGATTGGCGGCGAGTTCCGCCGCGGTGCGCGCGGTGGGGGCGCTCGCGGTGGCCGGGGTCGCGCCGTGGGGGGCCGTGTCGGCCTGGGCCTGGGCCGGGTGCGTTTCGGCGCCCGCCGCCCGGGCCAGGCCGGGCGCCAGGAGCGCGGCGAGGAGCGCCGCGCCGCGGAGGCGGCGGGATCTGGCGGACGGGCCGGACGGCGTCATTGCAGACGGTACGTGGCGGTGCTGAGCGGCTGGGTTCCCGGGGTCGCGGGGGTCAGGCTGCCTGGCAGAACCACGGTGGGATTCCCGGGGCCTTGGACATGGCCGGGGAAGATGAAGAACGGAAGAAAGTCCTCCGGGCGAACCGCCGGCCGCGTGTCATCCGGGATGATCCGGGCGGGTGGCGGGGTGGGGACTTTGGCATCACTGAGGGTGGCTGGGTCATGCGGGACAGGTGGTTGCAGGGTGGGAGTGGCGGCCGGAACGAGGGCCGGCGCCGGGTCGGAAGCGGGATCGAGAGCGGGCAGGTTGGGCGGCGCACCGGCGGGCGGTCGCACGCTGAGATCAGGCGGCGGCGGAGCCTCCGCAAAACGCAGGGCGGGTGCTGCCACCCAGGCGAGGTATGGTCGCGTGGGGCCCGCGCTGCGTGACGGCGCGGCCGACAGCTGGGCCATGGCCGTCCCAGGCAGGAGGCAGAACGCCAGGCGAAGGCACGCCTGGCGCAGCTCCGCCGGGTGCGGCGGTTGAACGCTTGGATTCATGTAGGATGGTACGGTCCATTGGTGTGGATCGGTCTGATTCGCCGTCCCCCTTATCGGCCAATTCAAACCGGGCTGTAGCCCGATTTGGGAATTTTCGCCGGCTGTTTGCGGTAGGGCGTCCACTCCGTGGGCGCCGAGATCTAATCTCGGCGGTGACGGAGTCACCGCCCTACCAGGGGCTGCTTCAGGCCGGCTTCACGCCGGCATCGAGCAGCTGGCGCAGGCGCCGGCCGAGCTCGGTGAGCGTGTAGGGCTTGGCGAGAAAGTGCTGTTGCCCCAGGGACTCGAACTCCGCGCTGGCGGTCGGGTGGAGGTGGCCGGTGACCACCATCACCTTTTGGGTCGGGCGGGTGGCCCGGATCACACGGAAAACGTCCAGGCCGCTGGCGCCCGGCATGTTGAGGTCGAGCAGGACGGCGTCAAAGGGTGCACCGCCGGGAATGGTCAGCCGGCCGATCGCCTCGAGACCGTCGGCGGCGCCCTCGACGCGGTAGCCCTTCTGGCGCAGGGTGGCCTCGAGCAGGAGGCGCAGGGGTGTTTCGTCCTCCACGATCAGGACCGACTCGGTGCCGCCCGGGAACTCGTCGGTGCGCGGGGCCACAGCGGCGGCCGCGCGGGTTTCGGCGAGCGGCAGGAAAACATGGAACGAGCTGCCCTGGCCGGGCTGGCTCTCGACGTGGAGGGCACCCTCGTGGCTGGCGACGATGCCGTAGACCACGGAGAGGCCGAGGCCGGTGCCCTGGTTGACGGCCTTGGTGGTGTAGAATGGCTCGAAGATCCGGGCGCGCACCTCCGGCGTCATGCCGGTGCCGGTGTCGCTCACCGTCAGGCGGGCGTACTCGCGACCGGGCTTCAATCCGGGCGGAAGCTTGGCCCGGTCGACGCGGCTGGTGGCGACGGTGATGGTGCCGCCGCCGGGCATGGCGTCGCGGGCGTTGACGCAGAAGTTGAGGATCACCTGCTGCAGCTGGTTCTGGTCGGCGTGCAGGTGGGGGAGGTGCGCGTCGAGGGCGAACTGGAAGCTGAGATTGCGCGGGAAGGTCTCGCCGAGCAGGGCGGTGAGGTCGCGGGCGAGCTGGTTCACGTCCACGGCGGAGAAACGCACGTCGGTCTTGCGGCTGAAGGTCAGGATCTGGCGGACGAGCCCGCTCGCGCGCTGGGCGGCCTTGCGGATTTCCTGCATGCTCTTGCGCACGGTGGCGGGGTCGCCCGGGCTGAGCTCGGCGAACTCCGCGTAGCCGTTGATCACGGCGATGAGGTTGTTGAAGTCGTGGGCGATGCCGCCGGCGAGGGTGCCGAGGCTCTCCATCTTCTGCGCCTGCCGGAGCTGGTCCTCGAGCTCGCGGCGGCTGCTGATGTCCTCCCGCAGGCAGAGCAGGTGGGTGATCTCGCCCGGGGAATTGCGCAGGGCCGAGACCTGGACCGATTCCCAGAGGCGTTTGCCGTCGGCGCGTTCGTGGACGTGCTCGCCGCGCCATTCGCCGCCGGCGCGCACCGTTTCCCAGAAAGCCCGGGCGGAGGCCTCGTCGGGATGCAGGGCCTTCAGCACATCCGTGTTCGCGTCGAGGATCTCCTCGAGGGTCTGGCCGGTGGTCTCGGTGTACTTCGCGTTCACGTACTGCACGCGTCCGTCCGGGTCGGTGATGACCATCGCGACGGGCGATTGCTCGACGGCGCGGGAAAGCTTGTAGGTCTGTTCCTCGGCGAGGCGCAGCCGGGTGATGTCGTGGCCGACGGCGCAGACGCCGCCCGCGCCGGCCCCGTCGGCGATCAGCGATTCCTCCCAGGTGAACCAGCGCCAGCCCTGCGGGGTGCGCCAGCGGCTCTGGTGCTCGGCCTGGCCCGGCCCGCGGCGCAGCTCGGCGTCGGCCGCCGCGAGCGCCGGGCCGTCGTCGCGGTGGATAAAGTCCCCGACGGTGCGTCCCGCGAACGACTGGCTGCTGCGGTCAAAGCGGCGGCCGAACGCCGGGTTGGCGGCGATGATGCGACCGTGGACGTCCCGGCAATAGACGGGCGACGTGCTCCCGGCCCAGGGGCCGAGGAGCCGCTCGGCGATGGCAGGGGCGTCGGTGGCCGCGCCGGCTTCGAGAGTCAGGGCGGACATGCGGGACTCATCGGCGCACGGCGCCCGGACTTTAGAAGAAGTGACGGGTGACATGTGACGAGTGACGAGAAACCTCAGCGGTCCTCTCGCCCCCTCTCGGCACTTGTCACTCGTCACCTGGCACTCAACCAAACCGGTCCTCGGTCCAGGGATCGGCGGTGTTGGAGTAGCCGCGCACCTCCCAGAAGCCGGGTTTGTCGTCGGCGAGGAAGGTGAGGCCCTTGACGAACTTCGCGCCCTTCCAGGCGTAGAGCTTGGGGATGATCACGCGGGCGCGCCCGCCGTGCTCGAGCGTGAGGGGCGCGCCGTCGAACGAGGTCGCCACCAGCACGTCGTCGTCGAGGCAGCTCGCGAGGCTCACGTTGGTGGAGTAGCCGTCGAAGCCGGTGAAATAGACGAAGCGGGCCTCGGGACGGGGCCGGGCGAGCTCGTACAGCGTCGTAAAGGCAACGCCACCCCAGCGGCAGTCGTAACGGCTCCAGGTGGTGACGCAGTGGAAGTCGCTGACATCTTCCACCGGCGGCAGCGCGTTGAACGCCTGCCAGTCGAGCTTCACCGAATTCTCCACGAGTCCATCGAGCGTGAGCGACCAGTCGGCGTCGGAAATCTCCGGATGCACCCCGAGGTCGAGCACTGGGAAACCCGTGGTGAGCTTCTGTCCCGGCGGCAGGCGCTCGGGATGCGGCTGCGAACGCGCCACCACGCCCTTGGCCTTTTGCTTTTCGGCCCACTGTTGCTTGGCGGCGATATAGCGCTCCTTGGACATGGCGGAAAGGGAGGGCGCGCCGGGCGAATTCGCAAGACTTGGCCGGAGGGTGGCCGCGAGGGAAACGAAGGTTCGACCCCGGAAGGTTGACCGCGGATTTAACGGATAAAACCGGATTGAGGTTCGATCCGCCGGAGTCCCCGGGCAGGGCGGGACCGCTGGGCGCGCCGAATCGAGGCTGGTGCTCGGCGCAACCTGCTTCGCCTGGCCTGCGGCGGGCCAGCCGAGCAAAACCCGCCGCGCCCTACTTCCGAGCCCTAGTGCTTTTCGCGCTCCGCGAGCGCGGCCGTTACTGCCGCCCGGCGATTCCGGTAATAAAGGGCGAGTCCGCCCTGGAAACCGAAGCTCAGCGCCCCGGCGATCATGTAGGCGGTTAGGTAGATGGACCTCACCTCGCGCAGCATGTCCGCCTCGGTCAGGCCGGCCGCCGCGAGCAACGGTTCGATGAGGGCCGAGCGCAGGGCGGGTTGGATCAACTCGCGGGCCAGTGCGGGATTGTAGGAATTCAGCTGCCAGAGGACGTAGACCAGCACGCACGCCAGGAGCCAGGCCTGGCTCGCGATCAGCCAGCCGACGCCGCGAGCCTGGCCGGCCTGGAGCAGGGCGCGTCCCCGCAACTCCACGGCTCCGGAGGTGCAGATGAGCAGCCCGATGCCGGCTCCGGTCAGGTCGCCGAAAAGCAGCGAGGCGCCGGCGAGCAGGCCGCTGCCCACCAGCAGCGAGATCCCGTCAAGGCGCGCGGTGCGCAGCACGCGACGCAGGGTTTCCTCGGGGGGCAGGGGCGGCTGGGCGGAGGTCATCGGGCGGCGCGGCGATTGTCCCCGGTCCCGCCCCCGGCGCCAGACGAATAGCGCCGCCGGGTCCGCCGACCCGCAAAATGCCATTGTGTCCGACCTGTCCGGGCGTAGTTTCCGCGCACCCCGTTACCCCATGAATACCCCCGTGTCCGTGTTGCTGGCCCGGAAAGGGCACAGTGTGCAGACGATCGCGGCGTCCGCCACCGTGGCCGATGCCGTCCGCTTGATGAATGAAAAACGCATGGGCTCGATCGTCGTCACCGAGCAGGGAAAACTTGCCGGCATCTTCACCGAGCGCGATGTCCTGACCCGCATTGTTGGGGCCGGCCGCGATCCCGCGCAGACGCTGGTCGCGGAGGTGATGTCCGCCAACCCGCACACCATCACCCCCATGACCACCACCGGCGAGGTGATGGAGGTCTTCACCCACGAGCGCTGCCGGCACCTGCCGGTCATGGTGGAGGGCAAGCTGGAGGGCCTCATCTCGATCGGTGACGTCTCGCGCTGGCTGACCGACGTGCACAAGTCCGAGGCCGAGCAGTTGCGGCAGTATATCTCCGGCGGTTATCCGACCTGATTGGCATTGGGGTCGCGGGCAGGGCGGGATGGTTGCGGCCCGCCGGGTCGAGGCTGGTTCCCGGCGGACTCACCGAGTCCGCCCTACCTCGGATCTGTGCCGCGACTTGCCACGGCCGGAGGATTCAACCTTGTTCGCGGCATGGATCTCGCCACGGCTCGCGCCCATATTCAGCAGCATCTCGACCGCATGAGCGTGGCCTATGCGCGGCCGCTGTTCGACGAGTGGGCCGTGCTCTCGGTCGGCGAGGACACCCGCGGGGTGCCGGCGTATGCCGGGCCGCGGCCGGATGCCTTCCGGCGGACCCTGCTGGCGGACACGGCCCCGCTCCGGGCGATCGCGGCCGGGCGCAAGTTCACCAGTGGCGACTTTGAATTTGCTGTCGACGGCCACGGCACGCGCTATGACGCGCTGATGATGCTCGGGCCGACGAGTTACCTGGTCTGCAGCCACACGGAGAAGTCGCTCGGGGAAATCCGCGCCGACCCGAACTGGCTCAAGGCCCAGGCGGTCTTCTTCGAGCTCGGCGAAAAATTCCGCCACGACCCGCTGTCGGGGTGAGGCCGGATTTTTAAACCGCGGATTACACGGATTGCACGGATGGGGAACTCGATTCCCGGCAGTTTTACAGGAGACCACGGAGAGCACCGAGAATGGTTTGGGGTCAATCTCCTCTTCCCCTGTGTCCTCCTGTGCAAACCGGTTCGAGGCATTGAATCCGTGAAATCTGCTTAATCCGCGGTTAAAATTCCGGGATCAGGCGGTCCCCGGCTCGAGCCGCAGGGAGATCTGGTCCGGGTCGGACGGCGTGGAGGCGGCCGTGATCTTGGAGCTGCGGAACACCGCCTCGGCCAGGCCGAGGGCAGCGGCGGGGCGCGGCTGGCGGGGCTGGCCCCACGTGTTGATCCCGAGATGGTGATGGTAGCCATCGACGGCGAGAAAGAGCGCGCCGGGCAACGACCGATCCATCGTCTCCATGCCCAGCGTTTTCAGGTAAAAGGCCTCGCTGCGCTCCAAGTCGGTGACGCGCAGGTGCAGGTGGCCCCAGCGGGCGCCGTGCAGCGGTGACGTGGTGACCGCGGCGCCCTCGGCGATGAGTTTCCGCAGGTCGAGCGCCCGCGTGTGCATCTTGAGCGCGCCGCCAGCGATGCGGGGCCAGGTTTCGCGCGGGCGGTCCGCATAGACCTCAAGACCGTTGCCGTCGGGATCGACAAGGTAGAGTGCGTCGCTGACGCCGTGATCGGCAAAACCCTCGAAATTGACCCCGGCCCCGGCCGCATGTTGCAGCCAGGCCCCGAGGGCCGGGCGGTCGCGTAGCAGCAGGGCAGCGTGAAAAAGCCCGGCGGCATCGGCGGGGGCGGGTGGGGCCTTCGGTACCTCCAGGAGGGTCAGCAGCGCCGGGCCGGCCGGATCGGCCGCCAGGGTGGCGCGGTGGCCCGCCTGATCTTTGACGGTGAAGCCGAGCTGGCCGGTGTAAAACCCCAGGCTGCGGGCGAGGTCCGGCACGCGGAGGGTGACGGACGTGAGCTGGAGATTGGTCGCCATACGATGGTGGGAACCGAGCGTAGCCGGAACCCCGTAAGATGCGAGCGGTGGGGAGCGGGCCGTGCCTTGATCCGGTCGGGCGGCGACTCCGTGCCCCGCCGGGATCGAAGGCAGGGCTGGGTCGACGAACCGGCCGGGATGGATCATCGCGGTCGCCCGTTTCGACAAGCTCAAGGCCCCGGGCCTGTCGAGGGGCTCGTCGAGCCAACCCTCCCTGCAACCAGCCCGGCGCCGAACGGAGTCCGCACCCTTCCAGGCGCAGGGTTTTCAAAACAGGAGATTCGGGCGGCCGCCGCCCGAATCTCCAGCGTTGCAAACCACGGTGATTCGGCGACGTTTCCAGGTTCCTCCCTACGATATGCTGAAGAAAATTCTGGCGAAGCTGCGCAGCACGATTTCGCCTTCGCCCGCCGCCAAGCCCGCTCCCGCTCCCAGCGCCAAGCCGGCCCACGCCCAATCTCACTCGACTCATGCCGCCACCCCACGCCCGCAGGGTGACCGGGGTCGCGATCATGGCCGGCGTCCCCGCCACGATCCTTTGGCCGGCCCCGGCGCCGCCCAGAGCCATGAGGTGCGTCCTCGCCGCGATGATGCCGGCGGCGGCCAGGGTCGCTCCGGCGGACAGGGCGGCCAAGGCGGTCACGGTGGCCGGTCCGATGCCGGTCCCGGTCGCTCCGGTGGACGCAATGAGGGCGGACGCGGTTCCTTTGCCGGTGGTCGTGGCCGCGGCGGCGACGCCGGTCCGGCCAAGCGTGAGCGGCCGATGATCGACAAGACGTTCGATCACCCGCGCCGCGAACCGGTGAAGCCGGTCGTACCGGTGGACATCCCGAAGATGGAAACGGCCTTCAGCGCTCTCGGCCTCTCCGATGCGCTCGCGTACGGCGTGCAGCAAATGGGCTATCTCGAACCGACCCCAATCCAGAAGCAGGCGATCCCCCAGGTACTGGCGCGCCGCGACGTGATCGGCTCGGCCCAGACGGGCACGGGCAAGACCGCGGCCTTTGCGCTCCCGATCATCCAGCTCCTGAACACCCACGCCGAGCTGCGCTGCCTGATCCTTGAGCCGACGCGCGAACTCGCGCTGCAGGTCGAGGAGGCCTTCCAGAAATTCGCCAAGTTCACCGACCTGCGCGTGACGATTGTCTATGGCGGCGTCGGCTACGGGAAGCAGACCGAGGACCTGAAGCGCGGGATGGACATCCTCGCCGCGACGCCCGGGCGTTTGCTGGACCATTTGGAGCAGCGCAACTGCTCGCTCGAGAAGATCGACATCCTCGTGCTCGACGAGGTCGACCGCATGCTCGACATGGGTTTCCTGCCCGATGTGAAGCGCATCGTGGCGAAATGCCCGAAGGAGCGCCAGACGCTGTTCTTCACCGCGACCCTGCCGGCCGAGCTCGAGCAGCTCGCCAGCTGGGCGCTGCGCGATCCGATCAAGGTCGAAATCGGCCGCAACCGCTCGCCGGCCGAGACGATCGCCCACGGTTTCTACCCGGTCGTCGCCCAGCAGAAGTTCGACCTGCTGCAGCTCCTCCTGGAGCAGACCGACTTCAAGAGCGTGCTGATCTTCTGCCGCACCCGCATGGGCGCGGACCGCATCGCGGAGCGCCTCCAGCGCAAGGGTCATACGGTCGGCGTCATGCACTCCGACCGCAACCAGCGCGAGCGCATCGAGGCGCTCGACGGCTTCAAGAGCGGCCGCTACGAGGTGCTCGTGGCGACCGACATCGCGGCCCGCGGCCTCGACATCGCCGGCGTGAGCCACGTGATCAATTACGACGTGCCCGAGAACGCCGAGGACTACGTCCATCGCATCGGCCGCACCGGCCGCGCGCAGAACACCGGCGACGCCTTCACCCTCGTGACCGAGGAGGATGTGCGCGATGCCCGGAGCATCGAGCGCTACATGGGCGTGACCGTGGAGCGGAAGAAGATCGAGGGCTTCCCGTACATCTACTCCGCGCTCTTCGACGAGAAGGCGCTGGCGGAGGTCGCGGCGGCGGCGGTCAAGCCGGTCAGCCGGCTGCACCGCGGCGCGCGGCGCTGACGCGTGGGCGCGTAAATTCCAAAGGCCAAGCAGCCAAAGCCCCAAAAAAACTGCGCCATCTGGCGCCGGCATTTTTTGGAGTTTGGATCTTTGGCTTTTGGGGTTTTCCGGCCCTGATCGGTCCGATCAGTCCTTCCCGTTGACCAGGAGGAACGCGTAGGCCGCGGCGGCGCCGCCCGCGAGGTCGGCGACAAAATAGAGCGCGAGCTGCCGCGCCGACTCCAGACCCATCACATAGACCCCGACCCCGACGGCGGGGTTGAAGGCGCCGCCCGAGATGCCGCCGACGGAGACCGCGCCCGCGAGCACCACCATGGCGATGGCCAGGCCGTAGAAGGAATTGCCGGCCGTGCCCTTGGCGGTGGCGACATTGAGGATCACCCAGGCGAGCGCGAAGGTGAACAGGAATTCGACGATGGCCGAGGGGATCGTGCCGCGCACGGCGGGGGCCGACGCGGGGGCGCCGACGAGGTAGCAGACCAGCCAGCCGGCCGCGAAGGCGGCGAGGAACTGGGCGGCAAGGTAGGGCAGGGCATCCTTCCTCTGGCAGCTGCCCCGGATCAGGGCGGCGAGCGTGACCGCCGGGTTGAAGTGCGCGCCGGAAACATGGCCGCCCCCATAGATCACCGCCATGAGGCCGGCGGCAATGGCGAGGGGCGCGAGCGGCGAGCCGCTGCGCACGGCCAGGCCGATGGTGAGGACGAGGAAGAAGGTGCCGATGAACTCGACGAAGGCTTTTTTCATGGGAGGGACCGGGCGGCGCCCGGTCCGAGTGGTTTGGTTCGGGGCGGGGCGGATGACAATGGGATTTCACCGGGCGGGTCCGGGAAAGCGTGACAATCCGGCGACGGCGCAAACCGGCGCTTGTGCAATATGCCGATGCAAGCATACAGTTCTGGCATGGAGCTGGTGAAGATCCACGAATGCCTCTGCGACCGCACCCGGTTGCGCCTGCTGCACGTGCTGCTGCAGGGACCGCTGTGCGTCTGTCATTTCCAGGAGGTCCTGCGCGAGCCGCAGGTGAAGATCTCCAAGCACCTCGCCTACCTGCGCACGCGCGGCCTCGTGGCTTGCGAGCGGGAGGGCAACTGGATGGTCTACCGGCTGCCGGCGAAGCCGTCGGCCGCGCTGCGCGCGAGCCTCGCCTGCCTGCAGGATTGCGCCGGGGAAGAGGCGGTGTTTCGCCGCGACCTGGCCCGCCTGCGCCAGCGCGCGCCGGGCATCGCGGCCTCGGGTCCCTGCGGCTGCGGCCCGGTGGCCGCGGCAAAATGAATCACCCATGACGACACCAACACCCTATAAGGTCCTCATCCTCTGCACCGGCAACTCCGCCCGTTCCGTTCTCGGCGAATACCTGCTTCGCGCCAAAGGCAAGGGGCGCTTCGAGGTCCACAGCGCGGGCTCGCACCCGACGGGGCGGGTCAACCCGCTGGCCATCCGCACCCTCAAGGAGAAGTACGGCCTCGATGCCACCGCGGCCCGCTCGAAGTCCTGGGACGAGTTCCAGGGCGTGAAATTCGATTTCGTCATCACCGTCTGCGACAACGCGAAGGAGGCGTGCCCCGTCTGGCCCGGCCAGCCGATGATCGCGCACTGGGGTTCGCCCGATCCCGCGGGGGTGGAGGGTACCGAGGAGCAGAAGTACCGGTGCTTCGTCGATGTCGCCTCGCAGATCGCCCGGCGGGTGGACCTGTTCTGCGCCTTTTCCGATGCGCAGCTGCTCGACGCGGTCGCGGTGCGCGGCGTGGGCGGTCAGTTCAAACTCGCGAATGAAGGAGATCTGAAACGGTAGGGCGCGGACTCCGTTCCGCGCCGCAAAATACCCGGCGGTGAGCGGAATCACCGCCCTACCAGTTGCCGAACCCATCCCATGAACCTGAACCAACTCCAATCCCACCTCCGCTCCCATCCGGGGCACGCCCTCAATTTTGTCCTGCCGGACGGCCAGCCGTTGCCGGTGCATTTTCATGTGACCGAGGCCGGCCATGTCACGAAGCGCTTTGTCGACTGCGGCGGCACCTTCCGCACGGTCGAGAGCTGCGTCCTGCAGGCGTGGACGGGCCGCGACCAGGACGACGGCCATCGCCTGGCCGCGGGCAAGCTGGCGAAGATCCTCGAGATCGCGGGCCCGATCCTGCCCTCCGGCGAGCTGCCGGTGGAGGTCGAGTTCGAGGCCGGGGTGGTCTCGCAGTTTCCGATCGAGGAGATCACGGTTGGTGACGCGGCGCTGACGATCCGGCTCGGGCTGAAGCACACGGACTGCCTCGCGAAGGAACAGTGCGGCGTCCCGGCGGCAGAGAGTGATTCGGCCGGCGAGGCCTGCTGCGCGGGGTCGGGTTGCTGCGGCTGAGACGCGTCGGACGGTTCGATCCGGATTGGCCGCAAAAAGGCGCAAAAGGCGCAAAACGGAATGCCCATCCGATCTCGGGGTGAGGGCACCCCGACTACATCATATCTCATAATGTAGTCCGGGTGCCCTCACCCGGAAGTGCTGCTCGTTTTTGCGCCTTCTGCGCCTTGTTGCGGCCACCGCTTTCCGGTTTTCCAATGCATCCTTGCCTTGCCGGCGGTTTCGCCGTCACGTGCGCCCTCCATGCATCTCGACATTCCGCCCGGGGCGTTCGCCGGGTACATCTTCGACCTCGACGGCACGCTCATGGACACGATGCCGCTGCACTACCGGGCCTGGGACCAGGCGATGCAACAGGCGGGCCTGCCGCACCAGCTCGACGAGGACCTCTTTTATTCCCTCGGCGGCGTGCCCACGCTGAAGGTCGCCGAGCTGATCGGCGCTCACTACGGCCTGAAGGTCGATCCGCACCAGGTCTTCGATCACAAGGAGGCGCTCTTCGCGGAGATCGTGGGTGATGCGCAGTTGATCGGGCCGGTGGTGGATTTCGCGCGCCGGGTCGCCGAGCATCATCCGGTGTCGATCGCGTCGGGCGGGCCGCGCGTGATCGTACGGCGCTCGTTGGAGATCACCGGGCTGGCGTCGCTGTTCCCGGTGGTGGTCAGCGCCGACGACGTGGTGCACGGCAAGCCCTCGCCTGACATGTTCCTGCTCGCGGCGCAGCTGATGGGCGTGCCGCCGGCGGAGTGCCTCGTGTTCGAGGACGCCGTGCCCGGGATGCAGGCCGCGGTGGCGGCCGGGATGAAGTACGTGCGGGTGCCGAGCCGCCGGCGGTGATCACCGCTGCGGAAGCCGGAGGATTGGCACGCAGAGACGCAGAGAGCGCAGAGGTCGGAGGGACCGGACGGGATTTTATCGG
>CAMDOO010000051.1 GCA_945903545.1 Opitutus sp. GAS368
GCCCTGGATCGAGGGCGGCTGGGACAGCCGCCCCCACCCTCCGAGCCATCCCAATCACGAATAACCCAGACCCCCGCCGGCCTCCGGCCGGCGGTCAGTACTCGATCTTGTCCGTCTTCGTTGCCCAGGCCTTGAAGGCACCCTGTGCCTCTTCGCGCAGCAGCGGCTCCATCGGGATCGCCCGGTTTTCCGGCGGCAGCGGGATCTCGCGGTAGATCAGGTCGTCGTCGAAGCCGATCGCCGCGGCGTCCTTCCGGTTGCTGCCGTAGAACACCCGGCCCAGCCTCGCCCAGTAGATCGCACCCAGGCACATCGGGCACGGCTCGCAGCTCGTGTAGAGCTCGCAGTCGTTCAGCTGGAACGTCCCCAGTGCCTGGCAAGCCGCGCGGATCGCCACCATTTCCGCGTGCGCGGTGGGATCATTGTCGGCCGTGACCGAGTTCTGGCCGCGGCCGACCACCCGACCCCGACGCACGACCACGCAGCCGAACGGGCCGCCGCGGTTGCGCAGACTCGCCTCCGCGAGGCGGATCGCCTCGCGCATGAAATCCTCGGGGGCGGCGCTCAACGGGAACGGGCCGCCACCGATTTGATCTGGCCGGGGGAGTTCTTCGGAGGGCACGAAGCTCACCGTGAGATTATCGGGCCCGGAAGGCAAGAGGTTGATGGCCGAATAAGCCCCGGGGGCGGGTCTGGGCGGACGTGGGTCGGCCCGGGGTACGCTGTCCGGTATCTGGGTGAATCAGCGAACTCCGCCGCCAATTACTGCTCGTCAAATTTCCTCCGTGCCATCCGTGTCATCCGTGGCCAAATATATCCGATGAACAACAGCCGGCTTGAATTAGTGGTCCGTGGCGGTCGGGTCGTGACACCCACCGGCGTCCAGCGCATCGACTTGGGCGTGGCGCTCGGCCGCATCGTCAAGGTCGCGCCGAAGATCACCGAGGACGCCGACGTGGCGATTGACGCGAAGGGGAGCTACATTTTCCCCGGCATCATCGATGCCAACGTCCATTTCAACGAGCCGGGCCACGAGGACTGGGAAGGTCTCTCCACCGGCTCCGCCGCGCTCGCGGCCGGCGGCGGCACCTGCTTCTTCGACATGCCGCACAACTCCGAGCCGCCCGTGCTCGATGCCGCCCAACTGCGCGAGAAACGCCGGCTCGCCGAGCAGAAGTCCTGCGTCGACTTCGGACTCTGGGGCGGACTCGTCCCCGGCAACTTCGACAAGCTCGCCGGCCTGCGCGACGCCGGTGCGATCGGACTGAAGGCATTCATGTGCGAAAGCGGCATCGCCAGCTTTCCCCGCGTGGACGAAAAGGTCCTGCGCGAGGGCATGAAGCGCGCGGCGAAACTCGGGATGCTCGTCGCCGTGCATGCCGAGGACGAGGCCCTCGCCGCCACGTTCACGGCGGAGCAGAAGGCCAAGGGCCGCCACGACGCGAAGGCCTTTCTCGCCTCGCGGCCGGTCGAGGTGGAACTGGCCGCGATCCGCACCGCCATCGAACTCGCGGGCGAGACCGGTTGCGCCTTGCACATTGTCCACGTCAGCAGCCCCGAGGGCATCGCACTCATCGCCGACGCCCGCGACCGTCGCGTGGATGTGACCGCCGAGACCTGCCCCCATTACCTGCTGCTGAACGACAAGGATTTCATCAAGCTCGGCGCCGCCGCCGCGTGTACCCCGCCCCTGCGCGACGAAAAGCGCCGGCTGGCCCTTTGGGAGGAACTGCGCGCCGGCAACATCCAGACCATCGGCTCGGACCACTCGCCTGTTCCGCCGGACCTGAAGACGTCGGACTATTTCTTCGCGATCCGGGGCGGCATCGCCGGCTGCCAGCACGGCTTTGAGCTGCTGTTTTCCGAGGTGGGCGGCTCGCTCGACCAGGATCTACCGCTGCTGGCGGGCTTGCTGGCGAGCAACGTCGCCCGGCGCTTCCGGATCGACAAACACAAGGGCAGCCTCGTCGAGGGCTTAGACGCTGACTTCACCATCGTGACGCCCTCTGCCGAGCGCGCGATCCACGCCGACGACCTGTGGACCCGCCACCTCCTCAGCGCCTACGCCGGCCGCCGCAGCCGGACGCGGATCACCCACACCTTCGTCCGCGGCCAGTGCGCCTGGGCCGACCGCCGCCCGACCAACCCCTCCCCGAAAGGGCAATTCGTCCGGCCGGGCTATCATCCGTAACCGTGGTTGGCCGCGAGAAGGCGCAGAAGGCGCAAAAAAGATCCTGATGGTGTCCGGGTGCCCTCACCCGGAAACGATCTCCGTTTTTGCGCTTCTTGCGCCTTTTAGCGGCCAACTCATGCCTGATCGGTTTTTTATCCGTGTTAATCCGTGCAATCCGTGGTTAAAAAATCCGGATCCTCCGCGACCGCCCCATGAAGCCCCACCTCGGCCAGACCCGCACCCACATCGGCGTCCGCCACGCGCTGATCGCGCCTGACGGGCACGTGAAAAGCAACGTGCCGGGCATCACGGGCACGGCGACGATCGTCCTCATCTCCGAGGCGCTCGGCGCGAAGTTCGCTCAGGTGCTGGTGACCTTCGAGAAGGACGGGCGCGTCGAACTGCCCGCGAACGACGTCGAGACCGCCGGCTATTTCGAGACCGGCGGCGGCTGGCTGGTCATCGGCCGCGAGAAACAGCGCTGCCTCGCGGGCAGCTTCTTCTTCGCCCCGGCCGGCCAGTCGTGGTCGATCACCTCGGCTCTGCTCGGCACGCGGGTCACGCTCTTCCACAAGAAATACGCCCCCCTTGCCGGTGTCCCGGCGCCCAAAGGCGTGATCGGTAGCGCGGCCGCGATCAAGGGCGAGCCCTACCTCGGCGATCCCAAGGCGACCCTCAAGGTGCTGCTCCCCGACAATCCGAGCTTCGACCTGGCGCTGAACATCTTCACCTACCAGCCCAAGGCGACGCTCCCGTTCGTGGCGACGCACAGCATGGAGCAGGGGCTCCTGATGCTCTCGGGCGAGGGCATCTACCAACTGGAAAACGACCGGCACGCCGTGCAAAAAGGCGACGTGATCTGGATGGCGCCCTATTGCCCCCAGTGGTTCATCGCCAAAGGCAAAGTCGCAGCGAGCTACCTGCGCTACCAGAGCGTCAACCGGGCGGCGCTGTAATGCCACCCACGGAACCCGCGGCCACTCAACTCCCGGGTGGCTGTGGCACCTTCGCCATCCGGCTGGTGTCGTAGCCCTGCGCAGCGGCGCGATCGAGAATCCCGCGGTAAACGTCGTCGGGGAGCGAGCGGGTACGCGCCAGCACCCAGATATAATTACGTGAGGGGTGTCCGATGACCGCCCAGCGGTAGTCCGGATCCAGGTCAATCACGAGGTACGGCACCCGGAACGGCCAGATGAACTGCACGCGCCACTCGGCGTTGGTCTCGTGATTGTGCACCCAGGAGATGCCCCGCCATTCCTGCTCCGGGGCGTCGAACGAGCCCTTTCGGAAGATGAAGATGTTGTCCATCCGCCCGTCCGGCCGCGGAGCGTAGCGGTCGAGCGTGGCCACCTTCCCGTTCTCCAGGATGTAGGGAATGTTCGCGATCACGTACCAGTCACCCATGTAGCGGTTGAGGTCGACGTGCGCCACCGTCCGCAGCGGCGGCCGCGCCGTCGTGGCGCAACCGGCCAGCAAACCACCGGACAAAATCAGCAACAGGGTTCGAATCATGCCCCAATGCACCCAACATCGGCTCCGGCGCAACCGTGGAGGGCAAACTTAGTTCTGGTTTGCTCGTGGATAAGTCGATCCGCAGAATTTCCAGCAGGCACCCCACCCCGCCCCGCATGAAATCCATCCCGCGCACCGGCACGACCGGCCAGCAGACCTTCGTCGTCACAACCCAGCACGCGATCGACTTCGCGGTCGGCGGCATGCCGGCCGTGCTCAGCACGCCGTGGCTGATCTGGTTTTTGGAGCACGCTGCGCGAGAGGCCATGTTGCCGCTGCTCGAGCCGGGCGAGAGCACCGTGGGCGTGCGCGTCGACGTCGAGCACCTCGCCCCCACGCCCGTCGGCGACCGCGTGACCTGCACCGCCCGTGTGCTGCAGGTCGATGGGCCCGTGATCTCCTTCCAGCTCGAGGCCAAGGACAGCCGCGAGATCATCTCCCGCGGTTTCCACAAGCTCCGCGTCATCCGCATCGACCGCTTCGCCGCGCGCGTCGCGGCCAAGGCGTCCTGAGCGGTCTAGTGACAAGTGACTAGTGACGGGTGACGAGCCGGAGGCCAACGATCCGCTTCCTCCTTGTCACTCGTCACCCGCCACTCGTCACTAGCCCCATGTCCCGCGATCTCACCCTCGCCCTCCGCCTGCGCGACGAGGCTCTCTCTGACACTCTCGCCTACGAGATCACCGAGGGCATCGGCACCGAGATCGGCCCTCGGCTCGCCGGCACGGAGGCCGAGGCCCGCGCACGCACTTGGGCCGTGGCTAAGCTGACGGCGCTGGGTTTTCCCGAGGTGCGCGTCGAGCCGTTCACGGTTCCGCTCTGGGTCCGCGGCGCCGAGCAGGCGGAGATCGTCACACCCTTTCCCCAGCCCCTGATCATCACGGCGCTCGGCAACAGCGGCGCCACGCTGCCAGAGGGCCTGACCGCCGAGGTGTTCGCCTGCGCCAACGTCGCGACCCTCGAGGCCGCGACCGTGGACCAGATCCGCGGCAAGATCGTCTTTGTCAGCCATGGCATGGTTCCCACCCGCGACGGCTCCGGCTACGGGCAGAACCGGGCGGTGCGGGGCCACGCTCCCACCCTCGCTTCCCTCAAGGGCGCCGCGGCCATCCTCATCCGCTCGCTCGGCACCAACCCGCACCGGCATCCGCACACCGGCATCCAGTCTTTCAAGGACGGCGCCCAGCCGATCCCCGCCGCCGCCCTCTCGATCGCCGACGCCGAGCAGCTGCAGCGCATCCTCCAGCGCGGCCAGCCCGTGCGCGTGCATCTTGTCCTGACCCCGCGCGACCTCGGCACCGGCCCCTCGGGCAACGTGATCGCCGAGATCCCCGGCACGGATCCCGCGGCGGGGGTGGTGCTCGTGGCCGGGCATCTCGACAGTTGGGACCTCAGCACCGGCTCGGTCGACAACGCCGCCGGCTGCGCGATCGTCGCCTCGGCCGCGCTGCGCGTCGCGCAGGCGGGCCCGCATCGCCGCACGATCCGTGTCGTTTGGTTCGGCTCCGAGGAGATCGGGCTGCTCGGTGGTTTCGAGTACATCCGCGTCCACGGCGCCGAGAAACACGCCATGATCGCGGAAAGCGACATGGGCGCCGACCGCATCTGGCGCTTCGATAGCAAGTCCCCCGCCTCCGCCCAGCCGGCGATCCAACGCATTGCCACCGCCCTCGCCTCCCTCGGAATCGAGCCGGGTCCGACCGACGACGCCAGCGGATCCGACATCGGCCCGCTCTCCGAACGCGGCGTCTCCACCATCGAGCTTTGTCAGGACGCCACCCGCTACTTCGACCTGCACCACACCGCCGACGACACCCTCGACAAGGTGGACCTCAAGCAGCTCCAGCAAAACGTCGCCGCCTGGACCGCCATGCTGGCCATCTTGGCGAATGCGCCGGAGGAGCTCGCCACCCCAGTGGCAATGTCAACTGATAGTTGACATTGCCATCACGCTGGCTGGCAGAAAACCAGGCTTTTTGGCCCCAGAGGTCGGCGCCTGACTACCTCACATCCGCCACACCCGTGAAGACCACATCGTCGCGCCACCTCACGGAATCGAGCGTCGGAAACGGCGCAATCGGACTCGCGTCGGAATGGGCCATCCACCGACCCGGCTCCAGCGGAGCGGTGGAGGCCAGCACCGTCGCCAGATACGGCGAGCCGGCGGGATGAATCGGCGGCCAGCGCCGCACGTTGATCCGGCGCAGCGTCACCGCCTTGCCCGCGGGCACTTCCGCAGCGTACCAGACGCGGTTCGCAAACTCGAGGTAGACAAATCCCCGCAGCGTCGCGGGCAGAGTCGACTCGGCGACCATGCTCCCGTTCGCGCCCTGGCGGATCCTCACGCCGCCGGTCGCGGGCACGATCCGGCGGAGATGCTGCGCCGAGCCCCAGTGGTTGCGGAACCAGTCGCCCGAGGCCTCGCCTGCGCTGCGCCGGAGCACCGCCTCGCGGCCGGTCGCATCAAAGCTGTCCACCGCGAGGTTCGCCAGCGCCGCGTCCTCCGGCACCGCAAAGCCGCGGCGGCCGAGCAGCGTCGTCCCGGCCATTTGGTCCTGGAATACCACCGCGCGGTTCTCGCCCGGCACGAGCATCACGACCGCCGCCCGGTCGCCGGTGCCGCCGAATCCCTCCCAGATCATGATGCACGCGACCAGCGCCCCCGAGAACGCCACCGCGAGCAGGGGCGCGGTGAAGAACAGGCGGTGACGCCGGCCGGCCGGCGCAAAGACCAGCAGGTTCGCCGGGGCCGCGAGCAGCGCGAAGCCAACCAGGATCACGACCGCCCACGGGCCGTCGCCGGCGGAGTCGGCGGCGTCGATCTCGGACGAGCGCCGCGGCTGCAACAGGGCCTCGTCGGACGGCAGCGTCAGCGACGGCTGGTGCAGGCGGAGCATCGGCAGCAGATCGACGGGCTCGGCGATTTTAACCCACACCGGTTGATCCGGGATGGTTTCGTCGAGGTCCATCGGGGCCAGGTAGTCATCGAGCAGGAACGAGAGCTGGGTGATCGTGCCCGCCCCATAAGTCCGGCGCTCCAGCGGAACCCGCGGCTCGAGTAGGGGCGAATCGAAAGGACCGACCTCAGCCACCGGCTCGATCATGAGCTGGCCGCCCTGCAGCACCCAGTCGAGCAGCGCGGACTTCCGGTCCGGGTCGAGCGCGGCGTACTCGGCCCCGCGGAGGAACACCAGGTGGTAGGGCGAAAAGAAACGCCAGTCGGCGGGCAGCGACGCGACGTCGAAACCCGTGAGGTTCGGGACGCCGCGCGCCGTGGCATTATAGAGCGTCTGCTTCAGCTTGGCCGTGAGCGCGCTGGAGACGCCGATGGGCAGGGCCAGTCCCGGTTGGGCCGGCTGCAGTCCCGCGAAGGCAATCTCCGCGGCGCCCGTCACGCCGGAACCGGTCACCACCACGGAGACCCCCAGAGAACCGCCCGGCGCGGCGCCGCCGGATGCCGTCGGCGCCGGCAGGCGAAGCCGGGGCGCAACCACGAAGCAGCGGATCGCCTCGCCGGGCGCCCCGCCCGACAGCAGGTACGCGACGGTGTCGGGCGGCAGCGAGCCGAAGAGGGGCTTGGGCAACTCGCGCGCCGGACCCGATTCGAACCAGACGGTCGCGCCCTGGTGTTGCCGCGGGAGCACGAACCCCTCCCTGCCGGGATAATCGGTCGTGACGGTGACGCCCGGCTGCGCCCGCAGGAAGCCGTAGCGCAGCAGCGTGGCCCGCGCCTCCTCGGCGGCGTGGCCGGTCCGGGCCTCGGCCGAGGTGGGCGGCACCAGGCTCGCGGGTTCGACAAAGGTGATCGTCCGCACGACCTCGCCGGGCTGGCCGGTGGCATGCAGGTTGACGATCGTGCCCGGCGGCAGGCTGAAGCCCGTCTGCAGCGGCAGCACGCGCGGGCTGCCGGTCTGCGCAAAGGTCGTGAGCCAGGCCACCTGCCGCCCGGAGAACCCGCTCTCCATCGCGGTCACCTCCACCGTCTGCCCCACGTCCAGCGGCACGGCGAGCAGGCCGGTGCCCGCGAGCGCCTCGCGCGCGGCGGACTCCGCGGTGAGGGCGGAATTGACCGTGCTCCAGAAGGAAGATTTTGGTGCGGAGCCGCCGGCGGGATCCGGCACGGACTCCTTGTAGATGTAACGCCGGTTGTACCAGCCGGTGACCGGGTCGAACGCATCCTCGACGTCGAAGCCCAGCGGCAGGTCGCGTCCGCCCGGCGTCGGCCCGCCGTGGCTGATAGTCTGGGTCGCGACCGCGATGCCGATCAACTCGCCGGGCCGGTCGCCGCGCTCCATGCGGGTAGTCCAGCTCTGGCGGTTGCCATAACCGAGCTTGGCCTGGGCGCGGGACTCGACCTCGGACGTCGAGGGCGCGACCGCCGCAGCCGCGGTGATCACGGGCGGCCGGCCGGCCGTGGGGTCGGGACGCTCGCCGAGCGTGAAGCGCGGGGCGGCGTCGGCCAGCGGAACGAAGTACCAGAAGTCCCGGTCCTGCCCGGCCGCCACGGTGTATTCCACGGCGCTGGCCAGCGTGCCGGTCGGGGCCACGCGGCTGCCCGCGAGGAAACGCAGCTTCCAGGTGCCGGTGCGGGCCATGTGGTTCTGGATCGAGACCCGCACCGGCAGGAAGCCGAACTGCGGCATCACCGTCAGCGGCGTCGCCAGCCGTACGGTCACGCCCGACCCGCCCCCCGTGGGCACCGAGATCGTGGTCTCGGCATGGGCCGGCGGCGGCAATGCCGCCAGCACAAGGGCCAGCCCGACACACGGGAACACACGGAACGGCTTCATCAGGAACGGCGCGGGGAAAAAGCGCCCCGACGATGCAGAGGCGCCCCGCGACGGCTCAAGGGTAAAGCTTGCCGCAATCCGGAGGACAGAGGGTCGGAGGATCCGAAGATCGGAAATCTGAACCTCAGATCCTCCGATTCTCGGATCCTCCCTGCCCCGGTGGCGTTACCGATTGCGACTGGAGCGAGGGCCCGGCTTCCGTCATTCCTCCGGTGTGTCATTCTCCACCCGCGCGTTGGTCCGGACCGTGCTCGCCTGCCTCGGCTTGGTGACCGCGGCCCGGGCACAGGAACCACTGCCGGGGCAGATCGCCCCGCAGGTCGTGTCGCGCGCCGACGCGCGGCAGAGCTACGCGATTTACCTGCCGACGAGCTACGACCGGTCCCGCGCGTGGCCGGTGATCTTCATCTTCGATCCCGGCGCCCGCGGCCGCGATGCCGTCGAGCGTCTGCGCCCCGCCGCCGAGCAATTCGGCTACGTCGTGGCCGGCTCCAACAACTCGCGCAACGGACCGGCGGAACCGCAGTACCAGGCCATGCTGGCGATGATCAACGACGCCTCGCAGCGCACGTCGCTCGATCCCCGGCGGGTCTATGTCGCCGGGCTCTCGGGCGGGGCCCGCGTCGCCTTCAGGACCGCGCTCATGGCCCGCGTGCGCGGCGTGCTGGCCTGCAGCGCCGGCCTGCCGGGCGACGCCGAGCTGCCGGCCAAGGTGCCCTTCGCCGTCTTCGGCACGACCGGCCCGACCGATTTCAACTTCTCGGAAATGAAGCGGCTCGACTTTGCGCTCGAGGACCGGGCCGCCACCCACCGCCTGGTGAACACCGGCGGCGGCCATGCCTGGGCCACCCCGGACGTGCTCCTGCAGGCGGTTGAATGGTTCGAGCTCGAGGCGATGCGCGGCGGGGTGCGCCCCAAGGATGAGAAAATCATCGGCGCCGCCCTGGCCGCGCGGCTCCAAGCCCTGCCCGCCGCGCCCGTGCCCGCCCGCTGGCAGGCCCTGCAGGCCCTCGCGCGCGACTTCCAGGGCCTGGCCGATGTCAGCACCCAGGAAAAACAGGCGAAGGAGCTGGAGAAATCCCGCGAGGTCGCCGCCTGGCGCCGGGCTGATCGCAAGGCGGTTGACCGGGAAACCGCCTACGTCGAGGAACTGATGGACGCGGAAAGCGACGGCGATGTCGTGTTCATCAAGCGCATCTCCGGCGAACTCCGCCGGATGCTGGCCGGGCCGGCGGACTCCGAGGACCACCTGATGGCGCGCCGCGTCATCACCGACTTCAACGGCCGCGCGCGGAGTGCCATCCGCAGGATGTTCCAGGACGGCGCGTACAGCGACGCCGAGGCGGTGCTGGATGCCATGACCGCCTTCGATCCCACCGATGCCCGCTCCCACTACGATCTCGCCCGCGCCCGGGGTTACCTCGGCGACCGCAAGGGCTGCCTCGCCGCCCTGACCGCCGCCGTGAAGGCCGGTTACGCCAACGCCACCCAGGCCGCAGCCGAGCCGGCATTCGCCAAGTTCCGCGAGGAAGCCGCGTTCAAGTCCGTGCTCGGGAGCATCAGCCAGCCCGCGACCCTCTAGGAATGGTGTTATCGTTATTGACTAGCAATAATACCCTGCGCACGGTCGCTGCGCTTTGAACCTAGCCCGCCTCAGCACCCTCGCCTTCGTTGTCACCGTCCTTGCCGCCGGTCTCCGCGCTCAGGTCACGTCTGTATTCAACACCTCGGGGTTCACCGGGGCCGCAACGGTGATCAGCTTCAACAGCCTCACCACGGACCGGACCATCATCACCAATCAGTTTTCCGGCCAAGGTGTCACCTTCAGCGGGACCACGCTCTACTCGTCAACGAACAGCGCCGATCTCGCCTTTTTTTCCAACCCGGGCGGCGTCATCGCCTCGACTTGGAACGGATCAAGCCCGGTCACCCCGTTCGTGATCAACTTCACGACCCCGCAGGGCCAGGCCGGTTTCCTCCTGGAGATCTGGGGACAGGACACGATCAACATCACGACCAAGTTGAACGGGAATGTGAACGGCACCGTCTCGTACATAAATCCTAACCCCGCCAACAATTCCAGTTTCCTCACGGCGGTCTTTTTCGGCGTCAAGGATACCGTCGGCTTCAACTCCCTTTCGATCACCGTCACCGGCTCGCTGAATAATCAGTTCCTCGCCATCGACGACCTGCGCTTCCAGTCGATCCCCGAGCCCGGCGTGACCGCCCTGCTGGCCGCCGGCCTGGGCCTCACCGCGCTCCTGCGCTTCCGCCGCCGGTCGGCGGCATAAGACCGAACGGTGGAGCTTCCTCCCCGTCAGGCCGGCGATTCCGTGTCGGCGATAATCAGGCCTTGCCCAACCCGCCGCGGGCCAGCCGCCGATGCCAGGTCGCCCCCTCAATGTTTCCCGGTCCCCTCCGACGTCCCCGGAGGGCCATCTGGCTTCGCAGTCGAATCACGGCCGCTTCTGCCTCGGTCCCCGCCCTGATCCCAGATTGACCGCCCCGCACCCCGACCCTTGAGTCGCGGCCTTTTCCCGACCCATTCACCCAGCTGCCGCATCCGCGGCACCCTGCGAAGTCCCGCCCATGCGGGACGAAACACGGGCCCCTTTAAAATGCCGACCATCATCTACACCAAGACCGACGAAGCGCCCGCGCTCGCGACCTACTCCCTCCTGCCGATCATCCAGGCGTTTACCAAGCACTCCGGCATCGCCGTCGAGTCGCGCGACATCTCCGTTGCCGCCCGCATCCTCGCCGCCTTCTCGGACCAGCTTCCCGCCAACCAGCGCGTGCCCGATAATCTCGCCGAGCTCGGCGCCCTCACGCTCAAGCCCGAGGCCAACATCATCAAGCTGCCCAACATCAGCGCCTCCATCCCGCAGCTCAAGGCCGCCATCGCCGAGCTCCAGGCCAAGGGCTACGCCCTCCCGAACTATCCCGAGACCGCCACCACCGACGCCGAGAAGGATGCCAAGGCCCGCTACGGCAAGGTCCTCGGCTCCGCCGTCAACCCGGTCCTCCGCGAGGGCAACTCCGACCGCCGCGCTCCCAAGGCCGTCAAGGACTACGCCCGCGCCCACCCCCACTCCATGGGCGCCTGGTCGCCGACCTCCAAGACCTCAGTCGCCACCATGGGCAAGGATGACTTCCGCTCAAACGAGAAGTCCGTGACCGTCGCCGCGCCGACGACGGTGCGCATTGAGTTCGTTCCCGCCGAATCTGTAGCCGGGGTCGGTGACCCCGGAAAGCCGGCTTCACCGAAGCCAGCTACACCGGAAATCATCGTCCTCAAGGAGAAGACCCCGCTCAAGGCCGGCGAGATCCTCGACGGCACCTTCATGAACCGGAAGGCCCTCGGCGCTTTCTTCGCCCAGCAGATCATGAAGGCGAAGAAGGACGACGTCCTCTTCTCCCTCCACCTCAAGGCCACCATGATGAAGGTCTCCGACCCGATCATGTTCGGCCTCTGCGTCCGCGTGTTCTTCAAGGATCTCTTCACCAAGCACGCCGCCATCCTCGCCCAGCTCGGCGTCGACCTGAACAACGGCTTCGGCGACCTCCTCGGCAAGATCGCCACCCTCCCGGCCGACCAGAAGGCCGCGATTGAGGCCGACATCGCCGCCGTCTTCGCCGCCCGCCCCGCGGTCGCGATGGTCAATTCCGACAAGGGCATCACCAACCTGCACGTCCCGAGCGACGTCATCGTCGACGCCTCCATGCCCGCGATGATCCGCACCTCCGGCCAGATGTGGAATGCCGCCGGTAAGGGCCAGGACACCCTCTGCTGCATTCCCGACAGCTGCTACGCCGGCGTGTACCAGACCGTGATCGAGTTCTGCAAGAAGCACGGCGCCTTCGACCCGAAGACCATGGGCACCGTCCCCAACGTCGGCCTCATGGCCCAGGCCGCCGAGGAATACGGCTCGCACAACAAGACCTTCCAGGCGCCCGGCAAGGGCGTCATCCGCGTCGTCGACGACACCGGCAAGATTCTCATCGAGCACCTCGTGGATGTCGGCGACATCTGGCGCGCCTGTCAGACCAAGGACGCCCCCGTGCAGGACTGGGTGAAGCTCGCCGTGAACCGCGCCCGCCTCAGCCACACGCCGGCGATCTTCTGGCTCGACCAGAACCGCGCGCACGACGCCCAGATCATCGCCAAGGTGAAGACCTGCCTCGCGCAGCACGACACCACCGGACTCGACATCAAGATCCTCGCTCCCGCCGCCGCCTGTCAGGCGACCCTCGAGCGCCTCAAGGTTGGCCAGGACACGATCAGCGTCACGGGCAACGTCCTGCGCGACTACCTCACCGACCTCTTCCCGATCCTCGAGGTCGGCACCAGCGCCAAGATGCTCTCGATCGTCCCCCTGATGAACGGCGGCGGCCTCTTCGAGACCGGCGCCGGCGGCTCCGCCCCGAAGCACGTGCAGCAGTTCACCGAGGAGAATTTCCTCCGCTGGGACAGCCTCGGCGAGTTCTTCGCCCTCGCCGCCAGCTTCGAGCACCTCGGCATCACGCAGAACCATGCCAAGGCCAAGGTCCTCGCCGAAACCCTCGACACGGCCAACGGCAAGTTCCTCGAGCACGACAAGTCCCCCGCCCGCAAGGTCGGCGCCGGCATCGACAACCGCGGCAGCCATTTCTACCTCTGCCTCTACTGGGCCCAAGCCCTCGCCGCCCAGAGCGCCGACGCCGAACTGCAGAAGATCTTCCAGCCGGTCGCCGAGAAGCTCACCGCCGCGGAAAAGCAGATCGTCGCCGAGATGATCGCCGTGCAGGGAAAGCCGGCCGACATCGGCGGCTACTACCAGCCCGATGACGCCAAGGCGGCTCTAGCTCTCCGACCGAGCAAAACGCTCAACGAGATTTTGGCGGCCGTCTGAGATTTCCGAGCATAAGCCCTTTAGGCCCTATAAGCCCTATAGGGCCTATCTTTTCAGCCCCCGCCGGGCCCGAGCCATCCGCTCGCGCAAGCCACCGTCCCGCAGAAAAGCGTCCTCCAACTGCCGAATCTGCCGATCCAGCAGATAGTTCGCCTGGTGGATGAGGCACAGCGCGATGTTCGCCACCACTTCGCCCGGCCGCGTTTCCACAAACTCCCGGAAGACCGCATACCCCACCCCGGCCTTGCCGCCGAGCCGGCGCACGTATCTCGCCTCGGCCGATTCCTTGTCCCATGGCTTCACGCACCGCTGCCGCAGGAAATCCTCATAGTCGGCCAGCAGTTCCTCCAAGCTCGCCCGCGCCACGTTGGTCAGCTTGAGCTCCGTCTCCTTCGACGTGCGCGAGGCCTTCGCGCCCTCGATGATGTTCTGCTTCCCCGACCGCGCCGCCTGCACCATTTGGTCGACTGTGCGATCGCCCCGGCTGAGGAAGCGCTCGCAGAAGCGATAAGTCAGATCGTAGACGATCTCCGCCTTTTGAAACGACTTCAGGTCCCGATAGTTACCATGGGCCGGCAACAGCCGCCCGCTTTGCTCATGGTTCTCCATACCCGGTAAAACGCAGAAAATGCCCGAATCTTTCACTAAATCTGGTGCTTCCGGAAAAAATAGGCCCTATAGGCCCTATAAGCCCCATAAGGCCTATTCCTTCTGGCCCTCGACCATGAAGTCCCTCCTCGGCCTCGCCCTCTGCGCCCTTCTGCTCTGCGGCTGCGCCCCCACCCCCAACGCCAGCAAGGTCACCGACGTCAGCAAACCCCAGGTCTTCACCTTCCCTGCCCCGCCGAAAGTCGTGAATGTCCGCATCAACGTGAAAGGCCTGCTGCAGGGCGGTCAGGCCCAGTTGGGCCTCCGGTTGCCCGATGGTTCGATCAACAACCACGAGACCATCCAAGGCGGCGTGGACCTCTCCTGGATCGCGGACTGGTACTCCACTCCGCTCGTTCTCGAATACGCCCCCACCGGCGTTGTCTCCGGCAACCTCACGATCGAAGTCAGGTTCGGCACCTTGTGACCCCAAGGTAAGGCCCGCCGTCCCCATCGGGCAGGTTTCCCGGTGGAGCGGCGACTCCGCTCGCCGCCGGGATCGGCAGGCTTGCCTCGACGAGACGACTGCCATGGCACCTCGGCGCCGATAACGTTGCACCCATGCCTTCGCGTCTTCGCCCATCGGCGCCGCGGGCAACTTTTCGCGGTGTGATCATGGCTTGATTCCCGTCTTCCACGTGTTCTCGGATCGCGCGAATCAGCTGCTCTGCGGGGACCAGCCGGACACCACGCGAGACATCCTTACCCTCTCTCAGTCTTCGGAATATTGAAGGCGGGGCAGCGGGGACATTTACACCGCGAAGCGCTTTCCCACCTTCGCTTCGGTTTTCAGCGGATTGGCGGCTGGGATTGAAAGGCAGGAAGACTGGGGCAAGTTACCTGTCACCGTCCTTCCTCGTCGCCAGTCCACAGAACGGCTGCTCCGCCCAACGGACTGTAGCCGGTGCCACAGTCAGTCACGCCGGCTCAAGGCCCGACCCGGCCGCCAGACAGCGGTGAAGCTTCGGGACAGCGCGAGGGGGGGGGACCGTCCCACAGGGCCGCTAGGCCCCGAGCGCCTGAATGATGTCGGCCTTGATGTCCTCGATGTGCTCGATCCCGAGGGAGATCCGCAATCCGCCCGGGGCGACACCAGCCGAGGCCTGTTCCGCAGCGGAGAGTTGGGAATGGGTCGTGGACGCCGGGTGGATGATCAGTGTCTTTGCGTCGCCCACATTGGCCAGGTGCGAGATCAGTTTGAGGCTGTTGACGAACTTCTCCGCCCGCGCCCGGTCGCCCTTGAGTTGGAAGGACAAGACGCCACCGAAGCCGCGGGTGAGATACTGCCTCGCCTGGGTGTGCGTGGGATGGCTCTCCAGGCCCGGATAGCTGACCGAGACGACCTCCGGGAGCGAGCCGAGCCAGCGGGCGAGCGCGAGCGCGTTCTCGCAGGTGCGTTCCACCCGCAGCGAAAGGGTCTCCAGGCCCTGCAGCAGCAGGAAGGAATTGAACGGGCTCTGGGCGGGACCCCAATCGCGCAGTCCTTCCACGCGGCAGCGGATGATGAATTGGATATTGCCGAATGAACCGCCGATGCCGAACACGTCGTTCAGCACCATGCCGTGGTAGCTCGGTGAGGGAGAGGTAAACTGGGGGTACTTGCCGTTGCCCCAGTTGAATGTGCCGGCATCGACGATCACGCCGCCCATGCTCGTGCCATGGCCGCCGATCCACTTCGTGGCCGACTCCACGAGAATGTGGGCACCGTGGCGCAAGGGCTGGCAGATGGCGCCGCCGGCGCCGAAGGTGTTGTCGACGATGATCGGGAGATCGTGCTTTTTCGCCAGGGCGGCAAACGCGACGAAATCGGGCACGGTCAGGCCGGGGTTGCCGATCGATTCCAGGTAAATCGCCTTGGTCTTCGCATCGATCAACGGCTCAAAGCTGGCCACGTTCACGCCGTCGGCGAACCGCGCCTCGACCCCGATGTTCTTGAACGAGTTCTTGAATTGATTGTAGGAGCCGCCGTAGAGGTGCGAGGTCGTGACGAAATTATCCCCCACGGTCGTGATGTTGTTGATCGCGAGGAACTGCGCGGAATGGCCCGAGGCGGTGGCCAGGGCGGCCACGCCGCCCTCCAAGGCGGCGATCCGCTTCTCGAAAACGTCGTTCGTCGGATTCATGATCCGGGTGTAGATGTTCCCGAATTCCTGAAGCGCAAAGAGCCGGGCACCCTGGGCCGAGTCCTTGAATTGATAAGCCGTGGTCTGGTAGATCGGCACGGCCCGCGCGCGGGTGACGGGATCGATCTCCTGGCCGGCGTGCAATTGAAGGGTTTCAAAGTTCATGGGGAGGTTGGGGTTGGGGAACGCTGTCTTATTGTGCGCGGGGAAGATCGCTTCAGAAACGGCCGTCTGAGCCAAGCTATTTGGTAGGCGTGATAGCCGGCCTGACCAACGATGATCTCGTGGCCATCGCGGCGTACGTCGCCTCTCTGCCGCCCTCGAAGTGAGGTGCGTGCAAGGCGAGCCGCTTGATGGCACGCCTCCGAGGTAGGGCGGGACGGGTCGGCCCGCCGAGCACAAGGACCGATCCGGCGGGCCCAGCGGTCCCGCCCTACCACGGAATCGGGCAAACTGAACCGCTACCCGGTCCTGTCCTGAACCCGGGTCAGCGAGCAGCGGGAGCCGGCGCAGCGGCTGGCGCCGGCGCCACGGGAGCGGCCGGCGCCGGCGGATCGATCATGCCCATGTTGTCGCCCAGCTCCATGACCTTGCCGCCCGCCTCGACCGTGTTCAGCCAGCGCGGGAGTCCGGGACCGTTCGGGTTGCCCGTCTTGGCGAAGTTGGCCCAGTACTGCGACATCTGGTTGGCGACCTGGTGGTCGGCATCGGTGAAGGGACGGTCCGACATGAACAGCGTGTTCAGCGCGTAGGGCACCTCGCTCGTGTGGAAGGCGCCGTCCTTCGCCGCGTCCGGTCCCGGCAGGACATGCGTGAAATAATAAACGTACGAAGGCGTCTTCGCCATCGCGTTGCGCGTCGCGGCCCACTGCAGGGTGACCGGCATGCTCCCGAGCGCGCCGGAATCCTTGGCATTGCCGCCGCCGATGACCGGCACGTCGTTCTGCTTCCCTGCGGCGAAGATCTCGGCGGCCGGGGCCGTCAGTACATAGCCATCAATGACGGGACCGTTGCGGAGACCGCCCCGCCCGCCGCGCGCAGCTGCGGGTGCAGGGGTCGCTCCCGGGGCCGGGGCCGGAGCCGCAGCGGGCGCGAGTGCAACCGGGGCCCGGAAAATCTGCTGCGAGGTCAGGGCCCGCATTTCGGCCAGCGAATTGGCCCCGCGGACTGCGCCGAAGTTAACCCCGGCCGTCTCCTGATCGGCCAGCCGCGTAGTCCCGACGCCGATGGGTGGTCCGCTTTCAAGGATGGCGCGGTGGAAGAGCCCCTTGCCGAGAGGTGAAAGCAGCAGCACCTGGGCGACACCGGAACCGGCGGATTGACCGGCGATCGTGACATTGCCCGGGTCGCCACCGAAGGCCGCGATGTTGGCCTGAACCCATTTCAGCGCCGCCACCGCATCGAGAATGCCGTAGTTGCCGGAGGCGTTGTAACCCGACTCGGCGGTCAGTTCCGGATGGGCAAGAAAGCCGAACGCCCCGACGCGATAGTTGATCGTCACCGTCACCAGTCCTTTGCGGGCCAAACCCTCGCCGTTGTAGACAGCGACCGCGCCCGAGCCCTCGGTGTAGCCGCCGCCGTAGATCCAAACGAAGACCGGCAGTTTCTCCGTCGGTGTCTTCGCCGGGGTCGAGACATTCAGGTACAGGCAGTCCTCGCTGAGGTCGCCGTGGGTCATGAATTCATGCGTCCAGGGCTTCGACTCCACGACGCTCCGCTGGATCGGGCTCGGGCCGAACTTGTCGGCCAGTCGGATGCCGTCCCACTTCGCCGCCGGCTGCGGCGCCTTCCAGCGCAGTTGTCCGACGGGCGGCGCGGCAAAAGGGATCCCCTTGAAGGCCGTGATCGCGGGATCGAGGGCCGGCACACCGGCAAGCAAACCCTCCTGGACGCGAACGGGATCCTTGAGCGCGGCGCCAAGCGGACTCGCGGAGAACAAGACGCCGGCCAGCAAGAGCGGCAGCACCAGGGACCAGCGCGCAGGGGAAACCCCGCGCTCCATCTGACTTGGGGTAGTTTTCATGGGGTACGGCGGAGATTTGAAATCCCAAAGCTACGCCGGTTCAAACCTCATCTCCCGCCCAGAGTTTCAACTAAAAGATGAAACTCTGGGCGCAGCCCGGGGCTGATGGAATCAGACCAACTTCTCCTCGAGCGTGATCTCGGCCGCGGCGAGCAGGCGCGAGATCGGGCAACCTTTCTTGGCGCCTTCCGAGATCGCGGCGAACTTTGCGGCGTCGATGCCCGGGATCTTCGCGGTCATCTCGAGGTGGATCTTCGTCACGGTCCAGCTCGTCTGCAGGTGGTTGTCGAGGGTGACGGTGGCGGTGGTCGAGATCTCGTCGGGCTTGAAGCCGGCTTTGCCGAGCTCGGCGGAGAACGCCATGCTGTAGCAGCCGGCGTGGGCGGCGCCGATGAGTTCCTCGGGGTTCGTGCCGGGACCGTTTTCAAACCGGGTGCCGAACGAATACTGGGTGTCCTTGAGAACGGTGCTTTCAGTGGAGATGGCACCGCGACCGGTCTTGAGGTCGCCGCGCCAGACGGCGGAGGCTGTGCGTTTCATGGTTGGGTGCGATGGGTGGGTTTTTTGGGGGGAGAGTATCAGTCGCAAAATGAATGCGGTGGCCTGAACCGTCTACTGCCGCCGGACCCGGAACAGCTCACTGCCTGCAAGGAGGAACGACCCGACGCCGTAGGGCTCCGTGGAGCTCTCGTCGAATTTCTTCGGGTCGGCGCCGATCGGCTGGATGTGGATGAGCTTGCCGTCGGGCTGTACACACGTGTTGAGCGCGGCCCAGCCCTTGAGGGCGGCCGGCAGGTAGGTGCCGCGGTCGAGCAGGCCCTGGTTCACGCCCCAGAGCAGGCCGTAGCAGAAGAAGCCCGTGCCGCTCGCCTCCTGGGCCGGGTACTCCGCGGGGTCGAGCAGGCTGGAGCGCCAGAAGCCGTCCGCGGCCTGCAGCGTGACGAGCTTGGCCGCCATCTCGCGGAACTGCTGCTCGAACTTGGCGCGCGCCGGGTGGCCGTCGGGGAGGACCTGGAGCACGCGCACGAGCCCGCCGAGCACCCAACCGTTGCCGCGCGACCAGAAGATCTTTTTCCCGTTGGTCTCGCGCTTGTCGAAGTAGGTGGCGTCGCGAAAATAGAGGTACTCCTGCTTGTCGTAGAGGTAGTCCGAGGTCTCCCACCAGTGGGTGAGGGCGAAATCCAGGTACGCCGCCTTGCCCGTGGCCTTCCACAGTTTCAGCCAGGCGGGCGGGCCCATGAACAACGCGTCGCACCACCAGTAATTGATCACGCGGTCGGGTGGCCGGAATTCCCGGCCGACCGCGGTGGGTGCCGCCAGGATGGCGTCGAACCGCTCGATCGCGGGGGCCAGCATGGCCTGGTCGTTGTGGCGGAAATAAAGCTCGGCGTAGGTCTGGACCACGCAGTGATCGTCGGCGTGGTAGACGCGGGCGCCGGGCTTCCACTGGTTTTCTGTGCCCATCTTCATCATCGCCTCGTCAAAGCGCGGGCTCTGGGAAATCTCCGCCAACGCCATGATGCCGGCATAGCCGGCGGCCTGCACCCAGCCATCGCGCGGCCGGGCGACCGGGAGGTTCGCCAGCTGCCAGTCCGCCACGCGCTCCATCACGGCGAGCACCCCGGCGGGTGCGGGCACCACCGGGGCGGCCTGCGCCCCGAAGGCGGGGGCGATTATGACGACGAGACTCAACGCCAGCAGGGGTGATGCGCGGGTCATGGTCGAAAGCCTTCACGCTGCCCGCGCCGTCGCAACGCCGGATTTGAATCCCGGCCTGTTCCCAGCCGCAGACATGGATTGATTCACGGAGCGCATTGGCCCTAGATCGCAACTGCATGAAAGCCCACCCCAGCTTGCTCGTCTGCTCGTTCCTCGTCTGCGCCTCCCTCGCTTTGGCGCAAACACCGCCGGCTCCCGCCGCGTCCCCCGCCCCTGCCACCACCGCCGCTCCCGCCGCCGCCCGCGGCGGCGCCGCCAGCTGGGAACCGCGCACGTTCCCGCTCTGGGAAAACGGCGCCCCGGGTGCGCTCGGGACCGAGCCCGCTGACACGCCCACCCTCACCTACTATCCGGCCAACGGCCGCGGCGCCGGCACCGCCGTGATCGTGGTGCCCGGCGGCGGTTACGTTAACCTCGCCATGAACCACGAGGGCCGGCAGGTCGCGAACTGGCTGAACTCGCTCGGCGTCTCCGCCCTCGTACTCAAGCACCGCCTCGGGCCGCGGTACCGTCACCCGATCGAGCTTGGCGACGCCCAGCGAGCGATCCGCCTCGTGCGCGCCCAGGCGGCCCAGTTCGGCACCACCCCCGACCGCATCGGCCTGCTGGGCTTCTCCGCCGGCGGCCACCTGACCGCCACGGCCGGGACCCTGTTCGACGCCGGCAAGCCCGATGCGTCCGACCCGATCGACCGGGCCAGCAGCCGGCCCGACTTCCTCGTCCTCGCCTACCCGGTCATCCTCTCGGCCGCGCCCTATGCCCACCAGGGCTCCTTCAACGCGCTGCTCGGTCCCGACGCCGATCCGGCCCTGCGCGCGTCGCTGTCGCTCGACTCCCGGGTGACGAAGGAAACGCCGCCGACCTTCCTCTTCCACACCAACGCGGACACCGGCGTGCCCGCGGAAAACAGCGTCCAGTTCTACCTCGCGCTGCGGAAGGCCGGCGTGCCCGCGGAGATCCACATCTTCCAGCCGGGTGCCCACGGGGTCGGCCTGGGCATGGGCGACGCCGTCCTCGAAGCCTGGCCGCCGCTGCTCGCCACCTGGTTCCGCAACAACGGGCTGCTGACCAATCCCACGCCGCCTCCAGCCCGCGGCGGCGGCCGCGGCACCCCGGCCCCGGCGGCGACGCCCGCGCCGGCTCCCCCGGCCGCGGCTCCGCGGGCGCCGTGACGCCTCCCCTGGCGTCCGCCCTTCCGCCTGAGGCGGATTCCCTGAGGAAAACCCTCGGCGGCTGGCAGGTGCTTTTCTACGGCCTGGGCTCCATGCTGGGCGCAGGCATCTACGCCCTGATTGGCCGCGCGGCCGGCATGCTCGGCAACGCGGTCTGGCTCGCGTTCCTCGCGGCCATGGTGGTCGCCCTGCTCACCGGGCTCTCCTACGCCTGCCTCGGGAGCCGTCACGCCCGCGCCGGCGGCGCCGCTTACATCACCCAGCGCGCCTTCGGGCGCCCCCGCCTCAGCTATGTCGTGGGCCTGGCGGTGATGATGAGCGGCCTGACCAGCATGGCCACGGGCTCGCAGGCCATCGCGGAGAATCTCCTCCGGGTGCTCGGCCCCGTGCTGCCGGTGAAGGCGCTCGCGATCGGACTCGTGCTGCTCCTCGGCGGCGTGATCTATCGCGGCATCCGCGAGAGCATGTGGGCCAACCTCGTCTGCACCTTCGTCGAGACGGCCGGCCTCCTCTTCATCATCGCGGTGGGCGCGCGCCACTGGGGAAGCGTTAACTACCTCGAGATGCCCGGCGCCTCCGCCGCGGACTTTTCCGGCGTCACGCTCGGCCTCGTGCTGCAGGGCGCCGTGCTGACGTTTTTCTCGTTCATCGGCTTCGAGGACATCCTCAACGTCAGCGAGGAGGTCAAGCGCCCGCGGCGAGACATCCCCTTCGGCCTGGTCGGCGCCATGGTCGCGGCCACGCTGATCTACCTGGGCATCGCGGTCACGGCCGTGTCGGTCATGCCCTGGCAGGACCTGGCCAGGAGCACGGCCCCGCTGATGGACGTGGCGCGGATCGCCGCCCCCTGGTTCAGGGGCATCAACGGGCTTTACCTCGGCATCACGGTCTTCGCCATCGGCAACACCGTCCTGCTCAACTTCCTCATGGGCTCGCGGCTCCTCTACGGCATGAGTCGCCAGGGCCTGCTGCCGGCGGCGCTAGCCCGCATTCATCCGGTGCGCCGGACGCCGCATGTCGCCATCGCCGTCCTCTTCGGCATCGTCGTGGTCCTCATCCTCAGCGGCGGCATCCGGCCGCTGGCCGAGGCCACCGTCCTGCTGCTGCTGGGAGTCTTCACGGTGGTGAACCTCGCGCTGGTGCGGCTGCAGGGGCGGGCCGGCGAGCCCCGCGGGGAGTTCGAGGTCCCGCGGTGGGTTCCCCTGCTCGGCGCGATCGTCTGCGCCATCCTGATCATGGTGCGCGCACAAAGCGCGTGGGCCAACCCCGCCAACCGCGTCGCCCCGCTGATCGCCGTCGCCATCGTGGCCATCAGCCTTGGCCTTCATGCCTGGCTGAAGCCGGGGGTCGTCGCGCCGAAGCCCGGGGCCGGCTAGCTCAACGTTTTGCCCGCGGTTTCCCGGCTCACCGGCGGCCGTCGTACCAGATGTGGCACTCCTCCCGGCTGCGGATCGCGCCCCGGGGGCGGAAGGCCACGCGCAGCAGGAAGCCCAGGTGCTCGCGGGCGGAGTAAAGGTGCAGCTTCCGCGCCGAGGTGTGCAGCGGATGGCGGTGCAGGATGACGAGCGTGCGGCCCAGCTCCCGGGCGACCCGGTGCAGCCGCAGGCTGAGATCGATTTCCTCCCCCGCGAACAACTCATGACTGAATCCGCCGACCCGGCGGAAGACCGCCGTCTCGCAGAAGATGAACGAGCCGGCCATCCAGCGCCGCCAGCGGCTGAGGCCGTTCCAACAGGCCGTGAGCAGGGTCGCGAGCGGGTAACCCGCCTCCATCCGCACCGTGCTCCCGCCGGCGAGGCAACGCCCGAGCCGGATCTCCCGCACCACGTCGGCAAACAGCTCCGGGCTCGGGTGCGAGTCCGCATCGATGAAGAGCAGCCACTTGCCCGTGGCCGCCTCCGCCCCGCGATTCCGCGCCCGCGCGATCTGGTTCACCGGCTCGAACACCACCGTCGCACCCGCGCCGCGCGCGACCTCCGCCGTGCGGTCGGTCGAG
The DNA here is from genome assembly GCA_945903545.1 of Opitutus sp. GAS368. Lineage (GTDB taxonomy): Bacteria > Verrucomicrobiota > Verrucomicrobiia > Opitutales > Opitutaceae > CAIYFD01. Next base: position 23,049 of record CAMDOO010000051.1, read on the forward strand.
TTGTTGTCGCACACGATCAGCTCCGATTCCCAGCCCGCGGCGGCAAACACCACGCGCGCGGCGTTGATCCGCTCCAGCGCCGCCCCGAGCAGCCGCTCCTCGTTGAAGGCCGGGATGACAAGCGAGATTCTCAAGCCCGGCAGACTCGCCGCCAGGCCCGGCGACCGCAAGGCCGGGGAAAAAGAAGCGG
>CAMDOO010000052.1 GCA_945903545.1 Opitutus sp. GAS368
GTCATCCAGCGCGGCGGCACCACTTTCGGTTGGTTCGATCCGTCGCCGGCCAACCCCGCCAAGAGCATCGCCGCGATGCGCACGGTCACCTTCAGCCACAACGTGACGGGGCACCTCTACTACCCGAACAATACGCCGGCCGGCACCAAGCTGCCGATCGCGATCTGGCTCCACGGCTACAGCTACCCGCTCGGCTACATGTGGGTCTATCGCAACGATCTCCACCCTGTGCTGGCGCTCGTGCAGGCCGGCTACGCCGTGCTCGCCTACGACCAGATCGGATTCGGCAGCCGCATGGGTGATTTCGCCCCCTTCTACGACCGCCAGCCCAAGTGGTCGCTGATGGGGCAGATGGTTGAGGACGTCCGCCGGGCCATCGACACGCTCTCCAACGACGCCGCGCTCGATGCCGACCGCGTCTCCGTCTTCGGCTATTCCGTCGGCGGCACCGTCGGCCTCTACGCGGCCGCGCTCGATCCCCGGATCAAAAACGTCGTGGCCATCAGCGGGTTCACCCCGATGCGGACCGATGTCGCCAGCCGCGGTACCGGGGGCCTCGCCCGCTACAGCGACGAGCACGCGCTCATCCCGCGCCTGGGCTTCTTCATCGGCAACGAGAACCGCCTGCCGTACGACTTCCCCGAGATCATCGCGTCGATCGCGCCGCGCCACGTCCTCGTGGTCGAGCCGACGATGGATCGCACCTCGACTCCGGCCGACGTTCGGGCCGCCGTGACCGAGGCGAAGAAGGTCTTCGCGCTCTACAACGCGACCGACAACCTCACGATCCATGAGCCGGTCGACTACACGCGGCTTCCGACGAACACGCAAAATGCCGCCGTTCAGTGGCTCAACCAGCAGGTGAAGCCGACCCCGCAGCCTGCCGGCACGCCGGCCGTCGTCATGACCGGCAACTGAGACCGCCTCAACCGCGGGGCGGGCCGCTGGCCCGCCCCGGTGCCCATCACCCCGGCCACCCCCGGCCGCTCCTGACCTCGCCCTTCTCCACCGACCTTGGAATCCTGCGCTTTCCAGTGTCGGCCCGCGTCCAGCACACCCGGTTCCCGGGCCATCCCCCTCCCGCAATGTCAACTAACAGTTGACATTGCCGCCCCCACCCAAGGGCGTCCCCGACATTGAGATGTCAACTATCAGTTGACGTTCACCCCTTCCAGCCCATGCAAAAAATACTCTTCCTCCTCTGCCTCCTGGGATCCGCCGCCTTGCGGGCGGCGGACTTTGATGTCCGCACCTTCGGCGCCACCGGCGATGGCAAAACCCTCGACACCGCTGCCATCAACAAGGCGATCGACGCGGCCGCGGCGGCCGGCGGCGGCACCGTGCGTTTTGGCGCCGGCACCTACCTCAGCTTCTCCATTCATCTGAAGAGCAACATCACGCTCCAGCTCGACCAGGGAGCCACGCTCATGGCCGCGACCGCCGCCGCGGGCTTCGGCAGTTATGACGCCTACGAACCAAACGAATGGGGCGACCGGCTGCAGTACCAGGACTTCGGCCACAGCCACTGGCACAACAGCCTGATCTGGGGTGAGAACCTCGAGAACATCACGATCACCGGCGCCGGCAGGATCGACGGCAGCAAGGGCCTCGTCCGCAACGCCGGGCCGATCAGCGAACTCGCCGGCCCCAATGGCACCGTCGCCTCCGGCACCGGAAGCGCCGCCCCGCCCCCGCCCGTCGTCCCCGGCAACAAGGCCATCGCCCTCAAGCTCTGCCGCAACGTGGTCATCAGCGACATCACGCTCACCATGGGCGGGCACTTTGCGGTCCTCGCCACCGGCGTGGACAACCTCACGCTCGACAACGTCAAGATCGACACCAACCGCGACGGCTTCGACATCGACGCCTGCCGCAACGTCCGGATCTCGAACTGCAGCATCAACTCCCCGCAGGACGACGCCATCGTGTTGAAGAGTTCCTTTGCCCTCGGCTTCGCCCGGGCGACCGAGAACGTCACGATCACCAACTGCCAGGTCACCGGCTACGACGCCGGCACCTTCCTCGACGGGACGTTCAAGCGGACAATGGAGCGCGCGCCAGATCGCGACGGTCCGACCGGCCGCATCAAGTTCGGCACCGAGTCGAACGGCGGCTTCAAGAACATCAGCATCTCCAACTGCGTCTTCGACCGTAGCCGCGGCATCGCGATCGAGACGGTCGACGGCGGGCCCGTCGAGGATGTCGTGATCACCAACATCACCATGCGCGAGGTCTCGAATTCCCCGCTCTTCCTCCGGATCGGCAACCGCGCGCGCGGCCCGGCCGGCATGCCGGTCAGCACGATGCGCCGCATCACGATCAGCAACGTCACGGCCTATGACGCTGATCCCCGCTACGCTTCCATCATCGCCGGCCTGCCGGGCCACCCGATCGAGGACGTCTTCCTCAGCAATATCCGCATCCTGTATCGCGGCGGCCTGACCCTCGACCAAGTGCGCGAGCAGCCTGCCTCACTCGCGAACAATTTCTTCGCCGGTGGGAGGGGCGCGGGCGCCCCTCCCAATGTTGCGAACCGCGATCCTTATGATGTGCCGGAGCGCGAGAATGCCTATCCGGAGCCGAGCATGTTCGGCCTGCTCCCGTCGTACGGGCTCTTTGTGCGGCACGCGAAGAACATCACGTTCCGCGATGTCCAGATCGGCTTCATGAAGGAGGACGGCCGCCCCGCGGTCATGCTGGTGGATGTCGCCGGCGTGGAGTTCGACAACCTCAAGGCCCAGAAGTCGGCCAGCGCCCCGCTCTTCATGCTGCGCGACGTCACCGGCCTCGCGATCCGCAACTCCGCCGGCATCCCCGACACCCGCCGCGATGCGGGTCCGACACTGGTGCCGTTCCCTGCACAGTAGGATTAAAAGCTAGGGCGGAGATGCCATCTCCGCCGCCATGCCGCCAAGCCCGGCGGACATGACATGTCCGCCCTACCCCGCCACTTCGATCGCGATGCGGACGGCACGCGTCAGTTGCGCCAGGCTCAGCCCAGACGGATTGCGGCGGCCGGCCCGCATAAGGGGCACATGAATAAACCCGGCGCGCACCCCGGCGCGCCCTGCCGGCGAATCCATCAACTGGTAAAACAACTCGTTGCAGACGAAACGCCCGGCCGAGCGCGACACCCGGGCCGGCAGCCCGGCCGCCCGGAGCGCCGCCGCGATCTCCGCCACGGGCAGGCCCGACCGCAGCGTCGCCGGCCCGCCGCGCCGCACCGGCTGCCGCCGGGGCTGGCGTCCCGCATTGTCGGGCATGCGCGCATCCACCCAGTTGCGCGCCAGGCTCTCCGGGGTGATCGCGCAGCGCTTCTCCGCCAGCCCCAAACATATGACCAAGCCGTAATTTCCCCGCTTCAGGGCCTTGTGCAGGACAGCGAAGGCCTCGCCAAAGCGGCAGGGCAGGATCAGGGACCGGACGGACCGACCGGAGATCACGGCCCCATCCAAGGCAGCGGCCACACGCTGCGAGGGGTTCAAGGCAGCTCCGCCGAAGGGCTCGAAACCTGTCAAAAGCACGCGATTTCGCATGCTGAATAAACCGTTCCGAACCGGCGTGCGACCGACTGAAGATTCTCTCGACATCGACGACACTTTCTCAGGTTATGCGCGTCTTACCGACCTCAATCTTCACCACCAAAAAACCCCCATGAAACACCTCATTTTCGCCCTCGCCACGCTCCTGAGCGTCCCTGCGGTCACCCAAGCCGCCACTCCCAAGCTCGAGGAACTCCCGGCTGGTGCGCTCATCGCCCAAGCCTATGTGGTCCGGGGCAAGGACTATTTCGAAAAGGTGAAGGCTGACCCGAAGATGACGATTGAATCGGTCTCGGACGGCAAGCGCACCGATGAGCTCTATCTGGCCGTCATGTTTGCGAATCCATCCAAGGACGGCCAGGGCATCGCCCGCGTGGTCTATACCTTCACGATGGTTTATCCTGACGGCACCAAGCAAGCCGGCCCGAAGGATCTCAAGGGCGGCGACGGCCCGCTGTCCGATGCGGTCCAAAAGACCTGGGTCGTGGCCACGGCCAAGATCAAGCTCCCGCTGACCGCGCAGAGCCCCGCCGGAACCTACAAGTTCAATGTCGTTGTGAAGGACATGAACACGGGTACCGAGTGGCCATCCGACATCTCCGTCGACATCAAGTAAGCGACCGGGAAAACCCGAGTCCTGACTTTTCACCCCGCTCCTCCCGGAGCGGGGTTTTTTGTGCCTTGGCCAGACGGTTTCGATTTCCCGTAGCCGCATCGATGAGACCGGCGGGGCGGATCCGGGCAAACTGACCCGCGGCCCAACGTGGCATGTCTCCGGACCAACCTTATACAGCTTGGACCCGGCCCCTGAATAGCTTTAATCCGTACTGTTGCCCCAATCCCTGCGTCAATTCACCCGCGACTGGCATCTCTACGCCGGTCTATTCCTGAGCCCGTTTGTCCTGCTCTTCGCCTTCAGCGCGATCCTGCTCGTCCATCCCCGCGCGCCGGTGGCGGGCACCGCCGGCCCGACCCGGAACGCGGCTGCCGTCACCCTGCCCGCCGGTCTCGAGCAGGCCAAGGGCCGCGAACAGGTTCACGCCGCCCGCAGCGTGCTCGAGCAGCTTGGCGTCAGCGGTGAGATCTGGAACATCCGGCAGTTCCCCCGGGAGCGCCGTCTTGAGATCACGGTGAACGTGCCAGGCCGCGAGACGGTTGTGAACCTCAACGCGGTCAGCGGGACCGCCACAATCACCCGCCGCGACCAGGGACTGGCGGAAGCCCTGGTTTACCTGCACAAGACCCCCGGTCCCCACCTCGTCGCGCTCCGGGGCAATTCGTCCTTCATGACCGCCTGGCGCTGGGTGGCCGACGCCGCGGTTTACCTGCTGCTATTCCTGACCCTCAGCGGGGTCTATCTCTGGGCCGTCCTGCGGGCCGAGCGCAGCATCGGCCTCGTCCTGCTCGCCGCCGGCGCCCTTTCCTTCGGGGGAATCCTCTATGCCCTCGTCTCCTGACCTGACTCCCACTGCCCCGGGCGGCGCAGCCGGATCCTGGAAACGCTGGAACCGGCGGCTGCACTATTTCCTCGGGCTGTACCTGCTCTTCTTCATTTGGCTCTTCGCGCTCACCGGTCTCGTCCTGAACCATTCCTCGTGGAAGATCTTTCAATTGACGCGCACGCCTGCCGGCACCGATCGGTCGATCCAGGCCCCGGCCGTCACAAACCCACTCGGGCAAGCCAAGGACCTCATGGACCAGCTCGGGATCGTGGGTGAAATCGACTCCATCACCACCCGGCCCGGACAGGAGCAGCTCGATTTCCGCGTCGTCACCCCGGCGCGGTTGATCGACGTCAAGGCCGACCTGAGGAATGGACGCGCCACGGTGCAGCGGGCGGAAAACAACGCCGGAGGCACCTTCCAGTTGCTCCACACCTTCACGGGTGTCCGGCAAGGTGATCCCGCCAAAAGCCGCGACTGGATCCTGACCTCGGTCTGGGCGTTTTGCATGGACGCCGTGTCCGTCGGCCTCGCGGTGCTGGTCTTCGGCGGACTTTGCATGTGGTACGAGCTCGCGGCCAAGCGGGTGCCCGGGCTGATCGCGCTGGGCCTCGGCCTGATCGCCTGCGGGTGGTTCGTGGCCGGCCTGAAGTGGCTCCACGGTTAGCCCGAATGGGCCCTTGGCCGAGCCCCGCCTTTCCACCCCGCTCCCTCCGGAGCGGGGATTGTCAGGCCCCAAAAGGGCTGCGCCCTTTTGGTTTTTAAGCACGCGAGGGCAGTGCCCTCGCGCGGTTAGCGCTGATGCCGGGCCCGGTAGACCCCCGGCGGTTCCCCGATCAGGCGGTGGAACTCGCGGGTGAAGTGGCTTTGGTCGGAGAAGCCGAACTCGCCGGCGATCCGGGCGAGGGTCTTCTGCGAGAAAACGAGCGCGTTGCAGCTCGCCCGCACCCGGAGCTGCCGGACATAGTCGTGCGGCGTGACATGGTAGGCCTCGCGGAACTTCCGGTGGAAATCGCGCAAGGACATGCCGCAGCGCTTCGCGAGATCGCGGCGGTCGAAAGGCTCGTGAAAACGCTCGGTGATGAGCTTCATCGCCCCGGCGAGCGGCGAGTCATCCGGCACCTTGCCAGCGCCCTTCTTGTAGGGATAGCCCATCCCGGCAGTCCCGATGATGCGGCCCCGGCCGTTGCGGAGCGGGATCTTCGACGTGACGCTCCAGTGCATACTGTGGTCAAAGCGACCGATCATCTCGATCCGCGAGGAGATCCGGCCGCCCTTGAGGACCTTCTCGTCATCCAGGCGATACTGGGTGGCGAGCGCCGGCGCACACAGGTCGAAATCCGTCAGCCCGAGGATCTCGCTGCGGCGGCGGAACCCATTGTGCAGTACGAAGGCCGTGTTGACCCAGAGAAACCGGCCCTTTGTGTCCTTGATCCAGAATCCCGACTCCTCGTAGCGGTCAAACAGCTCCAGCAGGCCCAAGCCGGAGCAGCCCAAGGCCTCCAAGGCGGACAGGATCCGGGCGTCCGAAACCGGAGGCTTGGTCCGCAGGGATTGGTCGGTTCGCGACCGGGACGTTTTGGTTGCAGCAGGGTTTTTAACCATGATCCAAAAAAAACCTCGGCCCGAATCGGGCCGAGGGCTAGGAAAATCCCAGGCGAATGCAGTGGGGTGATCCGCGACGGGCGCTCAGCGGAACATCAGTGGCGCCACGTCGTGCAGGGCGTGCCGCCAGACGGGCCACTCGTGGCGCCCGCCCTTGAGCAGCCAGATCGGCTCGTGCTTGATGCCGGCCTTGGTCAGGGCGGCATCGAGCGCCTTGGCGTTGTTCACGCCGCCGTCGTCGGCCCCGATCCCGACCCAGATCAGCTTCATCTTCTTATTGGTGACCTTGGCGTCAAAGAAGGCGGGGAACCGGACATCAGCGTTGGCCGAACCCGCGCTCATAATCACGAGCGAGTGGAAGACGTCGGAATTCGGCATGCCGATCGAGATCGTCTGGCCGCCACCCATCGAGAGGCCGCCCAGGGCGCGGTTATCCGCATTCTTGATCACCCGAAAGTTCGACTCGATGTAGGGAATGATGTCCGTGAGAAGATCCTTTGAGAAAGGATCGGTGGGCTGCGCATTCGGGATGATCGGGGCCCCACCACGTCCGCCAGGCGCCGGCGTCGCCGCCGTGTTTCCAGCGGCCGGCACAGCGGCGGCGGGAGCCGCAGCCACAGGAGCCGCCGCAGCGGCAGGAGCGCCACCGCGGCCCACAGGGGCGTTCGGATCGATGTACATCTGGTCGGGCCCGGTGCCGATGCCGGCGCGGGCATAGCCAAACGGATTCACGATGATCATGGGCTTGGCTTTCCCCTCGGCGATCAGGTTGTCCATGATCGTGTTCTCGCGACCAGTCAGGAACCAGCTCGAGTCGGTGTTACCCGAACCATGGAGGAGATAGAACACCGGGTACTTGGTGCTGCCCTTCTCATATCCCGGGGGGGTGTAGACCCACATGGTGCGGGCCATGCCGCCCATCGACTTGGAGTGATAGGTCACGAGGCGGACCTGGCCGTGCGGGACGTTTTTGGTGTCGTCAAACATCAGGCCGTCGCCCGGCATCTCGACCATGCTGGCGGGCGGGAACGCACCGAAGCCGAGTTTAACGTACGGGTTGCCCGGATCCATCGCGATGATGCCGTCGACGTTGAACTGGTAATTGTAGGTGTCGGGCGCGAGCGGCCCGATCTTCACCGACCACACGCCGTTGGCGTCCTTGGTCATGGGGTGCGGCTTGCCGTCGATCTCGCCGATGGCCGAGACCTCCTTGGCGTTGGGGGCGCGGAAGCGGAGTGTGATGGTCTTTTCCGCCACATTCACTTCGGGTGAATTCAGCGCGCCGCCGCGGCCACCGGCACCGCCGCGACCCGCCGCCGGGGCGGCCGCACCGCCTGCGGCCGGGGCCGGCACCGCCGCGGGAGCCTGCGCCAGGAGCTGAAGGGAGGAGAGTCCGAGCAATGAGCTGAAACCGAGTGCCAGAAGGCGTCGGGACGTGGCAAGATGCGGGGTACGCAAGGTTGGGGACATGTTCATGGGGATTTTTTTTGGGGGTAAACTGAGGGAGGATGCTACCGAACCGCCGGAAACGGGTCTTGCTCCTCGGTGACGTTCCTTGGTCAAACGGTGCCAGAACTGCCGGAAGAGTAAATGGGGTGATCGGGAAGCCGGACTAATTGCCCGTCAGACAGATCGCCGGCCAGTTATTTCCTCAGCTTGCCGGCAATCAAGCAAAAACCCCGTTTCTCCTTGGAAAAACGGGGTTTAAAATGGTGCACCCGTAGGGAGTCGAACCCCAAACCTTCTGATCCGTAGTCAGACGCTCTATCCAATTGAGCTACGGGTGCGCGTCAGAGGGCGAAACGAAGCAAGCATTGGTCTCGCAGCGCAAGAGAGAATTTTCGGACTGGCGGGGGGGCCGGACAGCCCATCCCGCCCTCTCAATCCTGGATCGACAGCCGCCAATCCAACAGCCCGAGCTGCATCAGCTTCCGGCCTTGGAAGAAGTTCCAGCGCATCTCCACGGCGAAATCGAGGGGGACACCGACCGGTGGGATCCGGTCCGACATCTTCCACGCCACACCGAAGAGGCGGCGGCCGTCGTCGTTCTCGAACGAGAACCGGAAGTGCTCGCCTTTGAAAACCTCCGGACGCTGCCGGAGCCGCACCCCCCGGACGCCAAAGACCGGCTCGGCATTGCCCTGGCCGAAGGGATGCAGGGCCTCGACCTCCATCAGGAGTTCCTCGGTCACCTGTTCCGGAGTCAGCCATACCGCCAGATCAAGCAGCGCGTCGGCCCGGTCGCCGCCGGTGTGACGGTGCACCGCCTCGGCAAAGCTGCTCCGGAATGCCTCCAGATTTCCCTTCGTCACGGCGATGCCAACCGCCATCGGGTGGCCGCCCCAGCTGGAGAGCAACGTGCTGCAGGACCCCAGCACCTCGACCAGATTGACGCCCTCGATGCTGCGGCCCGAGCCCTTGGCCAGCTCCCCCTCGTTGCCCAGCACCACGCAGGGCCGCTGGTACTTGCGTGAGACCCGGCCGGCCACGATGCCGACCACGCCGGGATGCCAGTCGTCGCCGTACAGGACGATGCCCGGCGCGTCGGCGTACTGGGTCTCGACCATTCGCTCGGCCTGCTCGGTGATCAGGCGCTCGATGTCCTGCCGCTCGCGGTTGAAGGAATCCAGCTGCAGAGAAATCTCGGTGCAGAACGCCGGGTCCTCGCTGAGCAGCAGTTCGACAGACAGCGCCGCGTCGCCCAACCGACCGGAGGCGTTGATCCGCGGCCCGAGGCGGTACGAGATATCGACCGGCCGGATGTCCTGCCCGCTGCGGATCCCGGCCACCTCCATCAGCGCCCGGATGCCGGGCCGCGGGTTCTCCTGGAGGATGCGCAGCCCGTGCCGCGCCAGGATCCGGTTCTCGCCGCGGAGCGGCACGAGGTCGGCCACCGTGCCGAGGGCGACGAGATCGAGATAGTCGCGCAGACGGATCGCCGCGGCCGCCGGATCACCCTTGGCGCGCAGGTGCTTGAGCAGCGCGTGCGCGAGCTTGAACACGAGCCCGACCGTGCAGAGATCGCGGGTTCCGTCGAATTCGCCGGCGGTCGAGACATGTGGATTCACCAGCAGACCCGCCGTGAGGTTCTCCTTCGCGCGGTGATGGTCGATGACCACCACATCCACGCCCTGTGCCATGAGATAGGCGGTCTCCTCCTGGGAGTTCGTGCCGCAGTCCAGCGCGATGAAAAGTCCCGGCTTCCCCTGCTCCAGCGCCCGGTCAATCGCACTGCGGGAGAGTCCGTAGCCGTCCTCCGCGCGCCGCGGCACCACGAACCGCGGGCTCGCGCCCAGCCGGCGCAGCACGCTCACGAGCAGGGTCGTGCTCGTGACGCCATCCACATCGTAGTCGCCGAGCACCACGATGCCCTCGCCGCGCTCGATCGCGAGGGCCAGGCGGATCGCCGCCGCCTCCATGTTAGGCAGGCCGAACGGGTCGGCGACATCCGCCAGCTTCGGCTCGAGGAAGACCTCCGCGGCCGCGGACTGCGTCACGCCGGCCCGGAGCAGCAGCTCGGCCAGCACAGCGCTGAGCCGGGCCTCGCGGCTCAGGCGCCCGACCTCGGCCGGCGGTTGCGGACTGTGGATCCAACGCATTTTCAAAAAAGCCCAAAGGCCAAAACCCAAACTCCAAATCCTGAAGCTGGATCTCGCTGGTCAGCCAGCGGACCAAAACCGCACCTCAAAGTCCCGGATCAGCCGATGGCGTTTCCGGGAGCTTTTTGGCGTTTGGACCTTTGGCGCCCGGGATTTCGGATGCGTTACTCGGACGCCTTGCTGGCGCCCTGCCACTCGTAACGGGGGGCGACATCGGCATGGGCCTCCACGTGCTTCCGGTCACCCTTGTGCCACCAGTAGAAGACCTGGGCGGCGATGAAGATGGCGGAGAACGTGCTGGTAATGATGCCGACGATAAAGGTGAAGGAGATGTCGCGCAGGATACCACCGCCGAAGAGGAACAGCGCCAGGGCGGCGAGGAACGTCGTCGAGGCGGTCATGATGGTGCGGGCGAAGACCTTGTTGATGGCGAGGTTCACGACGTCGCGCAGCGTGCCGGTCGGGTTGAGCTTCAGCTCCTCCCGGATGCGGTCGAAGACGACGACGGTCTCGTTGATCGAGTAACCGGCGATGCACAGGATCGCCGCGACCATGGGTGCCGAGAACTGGTGCCCGAACATGACGAAGATGCCAATGGTCATCAGGATGTCGTGCAGGGTCGAAAACATCGCGCCGATGCCGAACCCGAACTCGAAGCGGAACGCGATGTAGATGAGGATCGCCGCCATCGAGAGGCCCACGGAGAGCAGGGCGTTTTTCTTGATCTCGGCGCCGACGGACGCGCCGATCTGGCTGGTGCCGTCCACCTTGAGTTCCGCCTGGGGAAACTTGGCCTGCAGGGCGGACACGAGAGCCGCCGACTTCCCGGCCGCGGTCTCGATCTTCAGGGTCTCGGTGCTGCTGCCCAGGGCGCTGGCGTAGGCGGTGACGATTTCACCCGTCTTCGCCTCCTCGGCCACCGTGCGGATCTGCCCGGTCTCCAGCTTCTGCTTGAAGGTCAGCGTGACCATGTCACCGCCGGCGAAGTCGATGCCGTAGATGCCCTGGCCCTTGTACAGTACGACGCCGACGCCGAGCAGCACCACGATCCAGGAGCCGATGAAGGCCGGTTTGCCGTACTTGATGAAGTCCACGTTGATGTGCTTCAGCAGGTGGCGCATCTTCATCGTCTTGATCCAGCCGCCCTCGATGATGAACTCCATCAGCATGTGGGCGGTGATCAGCACGGAGAGCAGGGTCGAGACGACACCGATCGCGAGCGTGACGCCGAAGCCCTTGATCGGGCCGGTGCCGAATTTGATCATGATCGCGCAGATGATGAGCTGCACGATGTGGGCATCGAGGATGGTGGTGAGCGCCTTGAGGAAGCCGCTCTGGTTGGAGGTCGCGAGGTTCTTGCCCGCCGCGAGTTCCTCGCGCATGCGCTCGAAGATCAGGATGTTCGCGTCCACCGCCATGCCGATGGTCAGCACGATGCCGGCGAGGCCGGGGAGGGTCATGGTGGCGTTGAAGCTGGCCATGATGCCGAGGATGATGGCGATGTTGATCGCGAGCGTGACGATGGCCACGAGACCGCCCGTCGTGTAGTAAAACACCATGAAGGCGGCGACGGCGGCGGTGCCGATCACGGCGGCCGCGATGCCGCTGTCCACGGCGTCCTTCGCCAGCGACGGCCCGATCTCGTACTGGTCCTGCACGCGGAGCGGCAGGTCGAGCGGGTTGTTGAGCACATTGGCGAGGTTGAAGGCCTCGCGGTCGGTGAAGTTGCCGGAGATGACGGCGGACGGGCTGTCGATCTCCTGTTTCACGGTGGGTGCGGAGTAGAGCTTGCCGTCGAGCACGATGGCGAGGCGGCCGATGGTGCCGGCCTGGGAGCCGCCGGCGGCGATGGCGGCCGTGACCTCGGCGAAGCGCTTGCGGCCATCGGAGGTGAACTGCATCTGCACCTCGGGCTTGCCGTATTGGTCGCGGTAGACACCGGAATTGGCGATCATCTCGCCGCCCATCTCGGGAATGCGCTTGATGAAGAGCTCCTCGCTGCCGAGGCCGCCGTTGGCGTCCTCGAAGTCGAGGCCCATGATCTCGTAGCCCGGGGGAATCTCCTCGTTGAGGGCGCCGGTGGGGCGGAACGTGGGATGGACGATGCGGAAGTCGAGCTGGGCGGGCCGCTTCACGTCCTCGATGATGTCGGGCGTCTGCTTCGGGTCGCCGGGGAGCTGGATCTCGATGCGGTTCGCGCCGATCGGGCGGATGATGGGCTCGACCACGCCGGACTTGTTCACGCGATCGCTCAGGATCTCAACCGCCTTGGTGAGCTTCTCCTGGCGGGTGGCATCGTTCAGGTCAGGACCGGCCTTGGAGTCGTCCACCTCGAGGGTGACGGAAACGCCGCCCTGCAGGTCGAGACCGCGCTGGAGCTTGGCCCGGGACATGCGGGAGAGTTCCGACAGGACGACGGCGTTGCGCTTCTCGATGTTGCGCAGGGACGTCTCGAGGCGAATGCCGGGGAAGAACTTGGAGAGGTCGATCTTGCGCTCGGCCGCGATGCTCTTGAGGGCGGCGTAATCGCTGGTCGGCTTGCCTTCCTTGGCCACGGTGGCGGAGCGGGCGACGGCCTCGTCAAGGAGCTTGCCGAACTCGGCGGTTTGGACGGTGGCATGGCCGCGGACGTACGTCGCGAAGGGCGTGTCGGTGACCGGGATCAGTTCCGAGAGCGCCCAGACCAGGATGACGGCGCTCAGGATGAGCTTCCAGAGGTTGCGTTTCAGCATGTTCGTTTTGGTTTTAAAGAATGCTGATCCCGCGGCCGCGGGATCAGAAGGGGTCGAAAGCTTGAGGCGCGAGGACGGGGATTAATCCGGGAACAGGGGTAACAGCGGCCGGGCCACTCGCGGCCGGGCCGGCGCTCAGGAGGAGGTCTTCTTGACGACGGACTGGATGAAGCCCTTGCCGAGCTCGATCTTGGTGTCGTCGGCGATCCGGACGACAAAACGGTCGTCCTTCACATTCGTGATGGTGCCGAAGATGCCTCCGGTGGTGAGGACCTCGTCACCGGAGCTGAGGGAAGCGAGCAGCTTCTCGTGCTCCTTCTGCTTCTTCCGCTGCGGGGCGATCATCAGGAAGTACATGGCGCCGAAAATGAGCGCCATGAAGATGACGGAGTTCCAGATGCTCGGGGGCTGTTGGGCGACAGCCGGGGCCTCGGTTTGGGCAAATAGGACGGTAAAGGCGCGGTCGAGGAGCATTTTCGGAATTGCGTGTTGCTGGTTTTGAAAAAAGAAAACACGCATCTAACGGTTCCGGCCCCGGCGAAAGCAAGCCATTAAGTCCCCCTTCACCCCCTCGTTGAAAAACAAATCCGCATCCGCGTGGTCCGCGGCCAAGTCGGAGGAGCATTTTGGGTTCAAGCGCTGGGGTTCCGGGCACTATTCTGTGGATGCCGACGGGTTTGTGAATGTCCACCCGGAGGCCGACGCGCGCAGCATCCGGGTGCTCGACGTGGTCGACGAGGCGCTGGGCATGAACCTGAAGGCCCCGATGGTCGTGCGGTTCCAGGACCTGCTCCGCCACCGGGTCATCCAGCTCAACGAGACTTTCCGTCGGGCGATCAAGCAGGAAGGCTACAAGGGCGAGTACCGCGGGGTCTTCCCGATCAAAGTCAACCAGCTCCGCGAGGTGGTCGACGAGATCATCGCCGCCGGCCGGGAGTACAGCTACGGCCTCGAGGCCGGCTCCAAGCCCGAGCTCATGATCGCCCTCGCCATGCACGAGGGCGGCCAGCGCCTGATCATCTGCAACGGTTACAAGGACCAGGACTACATCCAGCTCGCCCTGCTCGGCCGCAAGCTCGGCAAGAAGATCATCCTCGTCGTCGAGCAGCTCTCGGAGCTCGACGAGATCATCCGTCTCTCCCACGAGACCGGCGTGAAGCCGATGATCGGCTTCCGCGCCAAGCTCCAGACCCGCGGCGAGGGCAAGTGGGCCACCTCCACGGGCGATGACGCCAAGTTCGGCCTGAACACCGCCGAGATCCTCTTTGCCGTCGAGAAGCTCAAGGCCGCCCGCCTCACGTCGACCCTGCGTCTGGTCCATTTCCACATCGGCTCGCAGGTCCCGAACATCCTCACGATCAAGAGCGCCGTCATCGAGGCCGCGCGCTACTACTGCCAGCTCGCGAAGATGGGCTTCCCGATGGGCTACCTCGACGTCGGCGGCGGCCTCGGCATCGACTACGACGGCTCCCGCACCAACTTCGAGAGCTCGATGAACTACTCGATGGAGGAGTACGCGCGCGACGTCGTCTTCAACATCCGCGAGATCTGCAATTCCTCCGGCGTGCCGGTGCCCGACATCGTGAGCGAGTCCGGCCGCGCCGTCGTCGCCCCCCACTCCCTCCTCGTTGTCGAGGTCTTCGAGCGCATCAACAAGCGCGAGTCGCTCGGCCAGAAGCACCAGCCGAAGCAGAAGCACAAGGTCGTCACCGACCTCGAGGTGATGCTGCGCAACCAGACCAAGCTCGGCCGCCTTGAGCGCTACCACGACGCGCTCCAGAAGAAGAACGAGGCGCTCTCCCTCTTCAACCTCGGCTACCTCGACCTCGAGAACCGCGCCGCCGCCGAGTCGCTCTTCTGGCAGATCTGCGAGCAGATCGAGAAGGAGAACCAGAAGGCCGGCTACCTTCCCGAGGAGCTGCACGACCTGAAGAAGGTCCTCGCCGACCAGTACGTTTGCAACTTCTCGGTCTTCCAGTCCCTCCTCGACCACTGGGGCCTCGACCAGCTCTTCCCCATCGCGCCGCTCCACCGCCTGAAGGAGAAGCCCACCGTCAACGCCGTGCTCGTCGACATCACGTGCGACTCCGACGGCAAGATCGACCGCTTCATCGACCTGCAGGACGTGAAGGACTTCATCACGCTGCACCCCCTGAACAGCAAGCCGTACTACCTCGGCATCTACCTCACCGGCGCCTACCAGGACATCATGGGAGACCTGCACAATCTCTTCGGCCGCGTGAACGAGGCGCACGTTTTCCTCGAGGCTGACGAGCCCAACGGCTTCTACATCGAGGAGGCGCTGAGCGGCAGCAAGATCGCCGACGTCATCGAGGGCGTGCAATACCAGCAGGAGGACCTCTGCCGGCGGATGAAGGCCCAGATCGACGCCGCCACGAAGAAGGACATGGTCAAGCCCCGCGAGGGCGTCCGCATGCTCGAGGAGTTCGAGCGCCAGATGCAGAGCAAGACCTACCTGAACATCGAGCCGAAGAGCAGCCGGAAGAAGAAGTAGCCGAGCGGCCGGATGCGTTAGCGCAACGCGCGCGTCTCCGCAGGTGCGGCTCAGTGGTAATCATGGCTCGCCTGGTCGGGCATGCCGATCGCCGGCAGGGGGCGGATTTCCTCGGCGAGGATGTGGATCACGCCCTTCTCGTTCTGCAGGCGGCCGGTGATGAGGAGGGAGGGCTCGAGGTTGATGGTGAGGCGCTCCTTTTCGAAGAGCGCGGGGCGGACGATTGCGTTGGCGAGGCCGGTCTCATCTTCGACGGTGATGAAACACACGCCTTTCGCCGTGCCGGGGCGCTGGCGGGTGATCACGGAGCCGCCGATGCAGACCCGGGTGCGCGGGGCGATCGCCGCGAGGTCCGCCGCGCGCTGCACGCCGGGGAGCTGGGCCCGCAGGAGGGCCATGGGATGCGTGCCGGTGGTCATCCCGGTCCGGGTGAAATCCTGCTGCAGGCGCTCGAGCAGCGTCATGGGCGCCAGGGGTGAGGGCGCCGCGGGTTCGGCCACGGCCAGACGAAACAGGTCGTCGTCCTCGTGCACCGCGGCCACCTGCCAGAGCGCTTCCCGCCGGTGGCCGGCCAGGGCGTTGAGGGCGCCGGAGCCTGACAGTGCCCGCTGTTCCGCGGACGTGAAGGTCGTGCGGGCGAGGAAGTCCGCCACCGAGGCAAAGGGCCGGGTGCGCCGCGCGGCCAGCAGCCCCTCGATCGCGACGGCGCGGAGGCCGTGGATCGAGCCAAGGCCGAGGCGGATGACCTGGTCCTCCACCACCGCGGCCCGGGCCTCCGACAGCGCCACGCAGGCCGGCAGGAAACGGATCCCGCGCCGGCGGGCGTCCTGCACCAGTGTGGCCGGCGCGTAGAAGCCCATGGGCTGGTTGTTGAGCAGCGCCGCGAAGAAGGCCGCGCCGCGGTGCACCTTCAGCCAGACCGACGCGTACACGAGGAGCGCGAAGGAAATCGCGTGGCTCTCGGGAAAGCCGTAGAGTGCGAACGACTCGAGCGAATGCAGCAGCCAGGCGCACGCGGCCTCGCTCACGCGGTTCGCGCGGAGTCCGTCGGCGAGCTTGGCCTTCATCCGGTGCAGGCGTTCCTGCGAGCGGGTGAAGCCGATGGCCCGCCGGAGTTCGTCGGCCTCCGTCGCGGTGAAGCCGCCGAGCTCCATCGCCAGCCGGAGCATCTGTTCTTGGAAGAGCACCACGCCGAGGGTGCGCTCGAGGATGGGACGCGCCCGTTCGTCGAGGTAGGTCACGGGTTCCTCGCCGGAGCGGCGCTTGAGGTAGGGGTTGACGGCATCGCCCTGGATCGGGCCGGGGCGGATGATCGCGACCTGGATCGCCACGTCGTAGAACGTGCGCGGCAGCATCCGCGGCAGGGTGCTCATCTGCGCCCGGCTCTCGATCTGGAAGACGCCGATGGTGTCCGCCGCCTGCATCGTCGCGAAGGTCGCGGGGTCGTCCTTCGGGATGCGCGCGAGGTCCACGGCCTGCCCGCGGTTGGAACAGATCTCAAGCGTCTCCTGGATCACCGCCATCATCCCGAGCCCGAGCAGGTCGACCTTCACGATGCCGGCGTCCTCGCAGTCGCTCTTGTCCCACTGCAGCACCGAACGCCCGGGCATGCTGGCGTTCTCCAGCGGCACGTAGTCGCAGAGCGCACCGCCGCAGAGGACCATGCCGCCGGAATGCTGGCTGAGGTGACGCGGCAGCCCGTGAATCAGCTGGCAGGTTTTCAGGAGGTGCGGCAACCGGGGGTGATCCACGGGGATGCCGGCGCGGCCGACCTGCTCCTGGAGCTGCAGGGTCTGAGGATAATCGCCGCCGTGGTAGAGTGTGCTGAAGCGGTCGAGCACGTCGTCGGGAAACCCAAACACTTTGCCCACCTCGCGCATGGTGTTGCGGCCGCGGTAGCAGGTGACGTTCGCCGTCATCGCGGCGCCGAGGCGGCCGTAACGGCGGTAAAGTTCCTGGATCACTTCCTCCCGCCGGTCGCCGCTGGGCAGGTCGAGATCGATGTCGGGCCAGTCGGGCCGGCCGTTCTTCGCGCGGCCCTCGCTGAGGAAACGCTCGAAGAGGAGTTTGCTGCCGACCGGGTCCACCGCGGTGATGCCGAGCGCGTAGCAGACCGCGCTGTTGGCCGCGCTCCCCCGCCCCTGCACGAGAATGCCGCGCTGACGGGCAAAGGTGCAGAGATCCCACACGATCAGGAAATACCCGCTGAACCCGAGCCGGGTGATGAGCTCCAGCTCGCGCTCGAGTTGCCGGCGGACATCGCCGCAGACGCTGCCGTAGCGCTGCTGCGCCCCGAAGTACGTCATCTTGTGGAGGAACGATTCCTGACTCTCGCCGGGCGGCGGCGCGTAGTCGGGAAACCGGTAGCCGAGATCCGCGAGCGTGAACCCGAGCTGCTCCGCGAGGCGCCCGGTGTTTTCCACTGCCTCGGGCAGGTCGGCGAAGAGCGCGGCCATCTCCGCCGGGGATTTGAGGTGACGCTCGGCGTTGCGCGCGAGGAGCCGGCCCGCGCGATCGAGCGTGGTGTGTTCGCGCAGGCAGGTGAACACGTCGGCCACCGCGCGCTGCTCGGCCCGGGCGTAATCCACGCCATTGGTCGCCAGCAGCGCCAGCTTCTCCGCCCGGGCCCAGTCGGTGAGAAATTCGTTCTCCGCGTCCTCGCCGGGCACAAGGTGACGCTGCAATTCAACCCAAAGCCGGTCTGGCCCGAAGGCGTCGCGCAGCCGACCGCCGGCCTCCGCGGCGGCCCGGGCGCCCTGGGTGCGCCACGCGCGGCGCACCGGGCCGTCCGCGTCGCCCGTGAGCGCGATGAGCCCGGCGTTGTCCGCGGCCAGCTCGGCCCAGGTCACCCGCCCCTCGCCCTTCGCGGCGCGCAGGTGGGCGGTGGTCAGCAGGCGGCACAGCCGGCGGTAGCCCTCGCGGTTGGCCACCAGCACGGGCACGACCGCGCCGTCCTCCAGCAACAGTTCGCACCCGACAAGCGCGCGCACGCCCGCTTCCGTCGCCGCGCCGTGCAGGCGCACCGCGCCGTACACGCCCTGACGGTCGCAGAGCGCCACGGCGGACAGCCCGCACTCCGCGGCGCGGGACCCGAGGTCCTCCGGCCGCGCCCCGCCCCGCAGAAAGGAAAACGCGCTGCGGGCATGCAGCTCGACGTAGGACATCAGTCGATCACCCCTTCGACGGTCCAGCCCGACCCGGTGCGCGCCAGCTGGTAAACCGCGCCGCCGGACAGCGCCACATGCCAGGTCTCAACGGACCAGCCGTCCGGACGCCACCAGTCGCCGCCAGCCCGCCAAGGGCCGGCGAATCCGGACACTTCACCCGACAACTCGCCGGCCAATCCCACGGGCCTTCCCTGCTCGAGCCGCACCAGCACGCGCCGCGGCGGCCGGTAGCGGCGCAGCATCCCGCCGCGGACGGCATGGAGCGGCGCGGGCTCGGCGGCCTCGATGCCGGCCGCGGGTTTCTCGAGCGTGAAGGTGTCCGGCCGCCAGGTGTCGCCCACGACGGGCGTGCCGATCCGTTCCCCGCCGAGCACGGCCGCCACCCGCGCGAGGTTTTCCCAGAAGGCGTGCGGGTCGCGCAGGCCGGTGTCGAAGAGTCCATCCTGCCTCACCTCCGGTCGCACCGGGTGCGCGAGGAGCGCCACCCGGGCCAGCCGCGCCGCGAGGTGGAGCGATTCGAGATGCGACATCACCACGCGCAGCCACGTGTCCACATCGGTCCCAGGCTCGGCCAGCGGGAATCGCCGATGATGCTCCGTGCCGTCCTCCGATCCGAGGGTGAGCGCGAGCGCCCCGGCCACGAAGCCGGCCGCGCGCAGCTCGAGGGCGAGACGCTCGGCGTGGCGGCGCAACTTAAAGAGCAACGGCTCCAGGGTTTCGACCGGTGGATCGTAATCCCAGTCCGCCGCATAGGTCTGCGCCGGCTCACTCAGGCGCAGCACGCGTGTCGCCTCACCGGCCGCGCGTTCCCAGAGCGCCGCGCCGGCCGTGCCGAGGCGCAGGCCCACCTCGGCCTTGGGGAGCCGGGTGAGCTCGCCGAGGGTATGAATGCCCCAGCCGGCGAGGATCTCGATCTCGGCCGGCGTGGGCGACGCGACCTCGAGCGGCAGGTCGCGCAGGAAGGCCGCCGCATCGCGCACGACCAGCACCGGATCGGCGCGCTCCGCCGCGTAGGCCGCGAGCAGCGGGGTCGGACCCGCCCCGGCCCGGGCCGGCAGGCCGAGACGCATCAGCTCCGCACAGGCCAGCTGCATCGCCGCCTCCGTGCGGACCGGATCCGCGCCCTGCAGGTCGACCGTGCAACTGCCCGCAAAATCGATCTCCACGCGCGGCGAGAGTCCGAACGCCGCCGCCTGCAGCACGCGCCCGGCCTCATGCTCGGCTGCGGGCAAGCGCGGGCGCAGGATCAGGCCCGGGCACCGGGCCATCGCGAGCGTGACGGCGAGCCCGGGCTCGAGTCCCGCGGCCTCCGGCGAGGCGTGCTGGACCGTCGCGCGCCGGCCTTCGCCAGCGATGATCGCCACCGGCTGGTTGGCCAGGGTCGGTTCCCAGCGCCGCAGCGCGTGCAGGGAAAAAGCGGGAATCGTGAGGACGGCGAAATTCATCCGGCCAGCTCCGCGGCCCAACCCGCCCCGCGCTCCACCTCAATTTCCAACCCGTCGGCCAGCGCCTCGCGCGATTGCTGACGATCCGCGAGCAACAGCGGCCGGTCGAGCCTGAGCCGCCACGGCACGGCCGGGACCAAAGGATGACTGGTCGGGACCAGCACCGCCGCGGGTTGGCGCTCGGCGAGGCGATGCAGGCGGTGCCACGAGGACTTCGGCGTGCGGTTCAATTCGCGCACCGGCACCTCGCGCAGGTCCAATACCACGACGGCGAAGTTGCCGTCGCGCACGAGCAGGTCGGCCACGACGAGCGCCTCGGCGAGGGTGCGGGCGCGGGCCCAGACGAGATGACGCAGTTCGTCGGGCGCGAAGGCCTCCGGCACAAAGGCGTCGGTGGCATCGATCAGCGCCACGCGTTGCCGGGCCTTGCGCAGGGTGGCAAACAGCCGCGCGAGCACAGTCTGCCCGCCCGTCCCGGGCGCCGCCACGAGCTCGGTCAGGCGGCCCGGCGCGAGTCCGCCGCCCAGCGCGCTGTCGATCGACCGGACTCCCGTGGGCACGCCGGTGCCGCTCCGCCGCTCGGGCGGCGTCCAGGCGGACACAAGGGTCCGCAGGGCGGCAATGGTGGGGCGTTCGGACACGGCAGGGGCGTTCTCATGCGATCTTCCGGCGGATCACCCCGACCAGCACGCCCTGGGCTTCGAGCCGCTCGGGAACGAGATCGGGGTAACGCGGGTTCTCCGCGCGCAGCACCCATCGGCCGCGCACCTTCACGAGGCGCTTCAGGGTGGACGACGTGTCGTCCACGAGGGCGGCGATGATGTCGCCCGCCTTGGGCGGCCGGCGGGTCAGCAGGGCGATGTCACCGTCGAGGATGCTGGCGCCGATCATGGAGTCGCCGCGGACGCGCAGCCCCCAGAAGTCGCCCGGGCGGCCGGCCCGGACGCCGAAGGCCGCGGGATCGACCGCGAGGGTCTCATCGGGCTCCTGCTCGCGCATCGCCGGGAGGCCGGCGGGAATGTCGCCATAGACCGGCAGGCGGAAGTGGAGCTGGGCCTGGCGGGACTTGAGTCCCCAGGAGCCGTTCGGGAGTTGATCGAGGTGACCGTCCGCGGCGAGGACCGTGAGCGGCCGCTGGACACTGGTCGGACTGGCGTAGCGCAAATGGCGCTGGATCGCCCGCACGGAGGGAGGCACCCCGTACTCCTCCTGGTAGGCGCCGATGAAGTCCAGGATGGCCGCTTGGATTTCCGTCATGGCGTCATGTGTACAACTGTACACATCGACGGGAAGCCCAAAAGCGCGGCATGAACCAAAATAAATTGGTAGGGCGCGCGACTCCGCTCGCCGCCGTCGGCTTCCTCTCATCGCGGCGGTGAAGGGACTCACCGCCCTACCGGGAATCGCGGACCCAACTACAATCCCAGGTCCAGCTGAGGCGAAGGAGCTTCGGGTGTTTGACGCGGTTCCGGTCCGGCTTGGCACCGGGGGCCGTCGTGGCCGCTCTTGCTCACGTAGCGGCTCACCTCGCGCTCAGCCATGCGGGCGGGATCGAGCGGGCGGGTCAGGGATTGGAATTCCTCGGGTGACAGCGGCTCGGTGCCGATCCAGCGCGGCATGAGCTCGGCGGGCAGCAGCACGGGCATGCGGTCGTGGTAGCGGCCGACGACGGAATTCGGCTCGGTGGTGAGGATGGCAAACGACTCCGGTTCGTCAGGGTCACTGGACTTGGACCAGATCCCGGCAAAGGCGAAAGGCTCCTCGTCGCGGAGCGTGAAGAGATGCGGGTACTTCACGCCGCCGGCGGTTTCCCACTCATAGAAGCCGTTGGCCGGAACGAGGCACCGCCGTTTGGCCGTCGCGCTGCGCCAGGCGGGGGATTTCACCGCCTTCTCCGCCATGGCATTCGGCCAGAGGCGGGGCGGCCCGTCGCCAAAGGCCGTGCTCATGCCCCAGCGCATGCCGTACACGGCGGGCCCGAGATCAGACACGATCGCCACAACCGGCACCGTGTTGGTCAGCGTCAGGTTATACTTGGGCGCGGCCCAACCCGGCGGCGCGAGTTTGCGGCCAAGTGACCTGGCGATGACGGCGATGGCCGCATCGCTTTTGTGCAGGGTATATCTGACGCACATGATCGACGGTTAGTTCGCCGGCAGATGCCTGTCACCGCCATTCGTGGCGCGGATAGCGGCGGGACAACTCCGCCTTCACCTTAGGGTACTGCTCGCGCCAGAAGTTTGTCAGGTCGTCCGTGACCTGGATCGGACGGTGGTTGGGCGCGAGGACTTCGATTTTCACGGGAACGCGGCCGTGGCCGAGGGTGAATTTCCCCTCGATGCCGTAGAGTTCCTGGATGCGCGCGCTCAGGACCGGCGGGCCCTCCTTGGCGTAGGCGATCTTGGAGCGGCGGCCGTTGGCCATCGTCAGCTTCTCCGGCAGATAGTCGTCGATCACGGCGAGCTGTTCGGCGGTCAGCCAGTCCTTCAGGACGGGCATCACCGGCTTGTCCTTGATCCCGCGGTAGCCGAGTTCGCCGTAGCAGATCTGCTCGATGAGGGTGGCGCGGTCGGACTCGGTGATCGGGTTCACCTCCAGCTCGGGAAACCACTCGGCCAGGCGGTTCACGCGGAGGATCCACTGCTCCACGGCTTCGTCCCAGGCGTCGAGTTTCAGACGGCCGGCCAGGACTTCCTTGGTCAGGAGCGCCGCGGCCTCGTTCAACGGCGCGTCGTCGCTGCTTTGCTTCGACTCGAGCACGAGGTCGCGGAAGCGACGCTCGCGCCGGGAAACGACGCGCTTGATCGCCTCGTCGTAGGTCACGCCGCGGACTTCGCGATAGTCATCGGGGAAGATCTCCTTGAGCCAGGACTCGTCGATCGCCGTCGCGAGCGAGAGCAACACATTCACCTCGCCGCTCCGGTTGCCAATTTCGCTGATCTCAGCCGCGACCAGCAGGGACGCCTTCTGGATGCCACTCTCCCGCGCGAGCAGGCCACGGCGATTGTGAACCAGTTCGCAGCGCAGCGTGCCCGCGTCGAGCCGGCGGGCGAGTTGGTCGGAAAAGCCGGCGAGCACGCATTTGCGGATCTCCGACCCCGAATCCGGCTTGAGGTAGGGC
>CAMDOO010000053.1 GCA_945903545.1 Opitutus sp. GAS368
CCAAGGATGCCAAGGGCGTTGGCGTAAAGCGTCAGCAGCGGCATCATGAGGCCCAGCGCAACCATGCGCGGCAGGACAAGGAAATCCACCGGCGAGACGCCGAGCGTCTCCAGGGCGTCGATCTCCTCGTTCATCTTCATGTTGCCCAGGATCGCCGCAAACGCGGCGCCGGTGCGGCCGGCCAGCACAATGCCGGTCATGACCGCCCCCATTTCCCGCACCATCCCGAGGCCCACCAGGTCGGCGACCCAGATGTCGGCCCCAAACTGGCGCAGGACAATCGCACCCGTGTAGGCCAGGGTGACGCCGATGAGAAAGCTGATCAGGCTCACAATCGGCAGGGCCATCGCGCCGCATTGCTGCATCTCGCTCAGGCAATCCCGCCAGCGAAAGAGACGCGGCGAGCGGGCGACCCGGGCGGCGCTGATGACGCACTCGCCCACGAAATTGGAGAGGCCACGGGCCTTGCGCACGGCGTCGTAGGCGGCGTGCCCCACGGCGGAAAGCGGATCCTCCGAGCGATCTTTCGGGATGCTCTCGGGTTCAACTTCCTCCAGTTGGGCGAGCAGCTGGCGCATCCGGTCCGGCAGGTCCCGCTCCTCGAAGCGCGCCCCGGTCGTGCGGCACCAGGCATGAACCTCCATGAAGAACAGGAGCAGGGAGCTGTCCCACGTCTCCAGCTCATCCACCACCGGTCGCACCTGCACGGGCCACCGGTCGCCCCGCACCGCCACCCATGAGGGCCGGGGGCTGGTGACCAGCCAGCGGCCGCGCAAGGACACGACCAATTCATCGCCCTCGATCCGGGTCGAGAACAGGTCGGAGGAGTCGTCCGGGCGGGCGGCCATGCAGGGGATTATGGGGCGTCGGGTCATTTACCAAACCCCAAAATTTTCCGTGAGCCCGGCATGGCCGCCGCCCAAGCTCGCCGGCCATGCCTTTTCACACCGTTTTGCTCGACCTTGATGGCACGCTGATCGACCACTTCGAGGCCATCCACCGCTGCCACGCGCAGGTGCGGCGGCACTTCGGTCTGCTCGAGCCCACCCGCGAGGAGGTGCGCCGGTCCGTCGGCGGCGGTCTGGAAAATGCCCTGCGCCGCCTGCTGGGACCCGAGCACGCCGACAAGGTCGCGGCCGGGCTGGCGGTCTTTCGGGAGCATTGGGACGGCACGATGCTGGATGACGTGACCCTGCTGCCGGGTGCCTTGGAGCTGCTGGCCGGGATGCAGGCCGGAGGGGTCCATTCCGCCGTGTTGACCAACAAGCATGCGGGCTCGGCCCGCCTGATTTGCACCCATCTCGGGATGGACCCTTATCTGGCCGGGGTGTTTGGCGCCGGCGACACCCCGTGGCTGAAGCCTGATCCGCGCTTCACCCGGCACGCCCTCGGGACCCTCGGATCCGATGCGGCCTCCACCCTGCTGGTGGGCGATTCCCCCTATGATGTGCAAACCGCCCAAGCCGCCGGGATTCCTATCTGGGCGGTGCCGACCGGGACCCATACCGAGGCCGAACTGCTGGCGGCCGGGGCGGACCGGGTGCTGCCCGATCTGGCCGCTCTGCTGGTCCAGCTGCAGCAGGCCTGAGTAACTTTTTTTCTATTCCAGTACGATTAAGTGAAAGATCGGCCCCCTTTTCTTCGTTCTTAGGGGTAAATGGCCATACTATCTGTCAAGGAACCGGTCCGGCGGCAGGACCTCACCCAAACCTCAGCGCGTTCCTCCGGGAACCCATCGCGTCTCCAGCGGACCGAGGCGCTCGTTGCCTTGGTGGGTGAAGCCACGGCATCCGCGCCAACGAAAAGGCCGCGGACTTTCGTCCGCGGCCTTGAGAATCGGTGCAGTCCGCCGCCAGCGGCGACCCTGCGCTCAGCTCGCCTCGGTGACCGCCTTGGGGTCGTCGATGAGCTCGGCGCCGAAGGGCAGCGAGATCTTGAGGTTTTTGTACTTCGGCAGGCCCGTGCCGGCCGGGATCAAGTGACCCATGATCACGTTTTCCTTGAAGCCCTTCAGCATGTCGACCTTGCCGAGCGTCGAGGCGTCGGTGAGGACGCGGGTGGTCTCCTGGAAGGAGGCCGCCGAGATGAAGCTCTCAGTCTCGAGCGAGGCCTTGGTGATGCCCAGGAGGATAGGCTCCGCCTCGGCCGGCTTGCCGCCGGCTTCCTCGATCCGCTTGTTGTCGGCGAGGAACGCGGTGCGATCGACCTGCTCACCCCAGAAGTACTCACTGTCACCCGGATCCGTGATGCGGACCTTGCGGAGCATCTGGCGGATGATAATCTCGATGTGCTTGTCGTTGATGGTGACGCCCTGGAGACGGTACACCTCCTGCACCTGCGAGATGAGGAAGTCGTACAGCGCGCTCGGCCCGAGGATCTCGAGGATCTCGTGCGGATCGGCGGAACCCTCGGTGAGGTGCTGGCCCTTGTGGACCACGTCGCCCGGCTGCACGATGATGTGCTTGCCGGTGGCGATGAGATGCTCCTCCTCCTGCGAGGTCTCCTCGTTCTTCACGACCAGCTTGCGCTTGCCGCGGACGGTGCCCTCGAAGGCGACGATGCCGTCGATGCGCGCCATTTCGGCGGCATCCTTCGGGCGGCGGGCTTCAAAGAGCTCGGCCACACGCGGCAGACCGCCGGTGATGTCCTTGGTCTTCGACGCCTGACGGGGGGTCTTGGCGAGCAGGGCACCGGGGGTGATGATGTCACCCTCGCTGACGGCGATCTGCGCCCCGACCGGGATGGAGTAGGAAGCGAGCGGCTTGCCCTTCTCGTCGCGGATCTCGACCTGCGGATTGAGGTCTTCCTTGTGCTCGATGACGATCGTGGCGATGCGGCCCGACGACTCGTCGAGCTCGCGCTTCACGGTGACGCCGGGGATCATGTCCTTGAACAGCAGCGTGCCACCCTTTTCGGAAAGCACGGGGACGTTGTAGGGATCCCATTGCGCGAGGACCGCGCCCTTCTCGATCTTCTCACCGTCGGAGACGGGGAGGTACGAGCCGACCACGATGTTGTACAACTCGAGCTCCTTGTCCTCGGCGTCCAGGATCTGGATGGTGCCGGTCTTGTTCAGCACGATGCTGGCGCCGTCGGCGGTGGGCACGAGGCGCAGGCCCTTGTACTTCACCTTGCCATTGGAGCGCACGCGGATCTCGGGGGTCTTGAAGCCGCCGGACGCGACACCACCGATGTGGAAGGTGCGCATCGTCAGCTGGGTGCCGGGCTCGCCAATCGACTGGGCGGCGATGATGCCGACGGAGTCCCCGATCTTCGCAACCCTGCTGGAAGCGGGATTGATGCCGTAGCTTTTCCCGTCGATCCCGTGCTGGCTGGTCGAGGTGAGCGGCGACATGATCTTCACGCGCTCGATCCCGGCGTCCTCGATGCGGGCGGCGGTCTCCTCCGTGATGATCTCGCCGGACTTGACGAGGATCTCGGTCGGGCTGAGCGGATTGTGCACATCGTCGCTGGAGAAGCGGCCGATGATGCGCTCGCGGAGGCCGACGATTTCGTCGTCGCCTTCGAAGATCGCCTTCTTCCACACGCCGTCGCGGGTGCCGCAGTCGTCCTCGGCAATGATGACGTCCATGGCCACATCGCACAGTTTGCGCGTGAGGTAGCCGGCGTCAGCCGTCTTGAGGGCGGTGTCGGCGAGACCCTTGCGGGCGCCGTGGGTGGAGATGAAGTACTCAAGCACCGTCAGGCCCTCGCGGAACGAGGACAGGATGGGGCGCTCGATGATTTCGCCGGAGGGCTTGGCCATGAGGCCGCGGGTGCCGCACAGCTGGCGGACCTGTTGCTTGTTACCACGGGCGCCGGAGTCCATCATGATGTACACCGGGTTCACCTCGTTCTTGCCTTCGTTGTACTCGAGCTTGGCGAAGACTTCCTTGGCGATCTTGTCGGTGGCGCCGGTCCAGATGTCGACGACCTTGTTGTAGCGCTCGCCGTCGGTGATGATGCCCTTGTTGAACTGGGCCTCGACCTCGGCGATCTTCTTCCGCGATTCGATGACAATGTCCTTCTTCGAATCGGGGATGATCATGTCATCAATACCGATGGAGATGCCGGCTTGAAAGGCGGTCTGGAAACCCAGTTCCTTCAGCTTGTCGAGGGTCTCGACCGTGACATGATTGCCGGCGATCCGGTAGGTGTTGAGGATCAGGTCTCCCAGCTTGCTCTTCGGAACGGGGAAGTTCACGAAGCCCAGGCCGGCGGGCCAGATCTGATTGAAGATCACGCGGCCAACGGTGGTGCGGAGAATCTTCTTCTCCTTGTTGCCGAAGATCGTGTCCTTGCCAAAATCCAGGTTCGGGACATCGACCCAATCGTGCACCTTGAGGGCGCCGTCGGCCCGGACGTAGAGGACCTCCTGAAGGTCGGCGAGCAGCGGGACGCGCTCGTTCTTCGCGGGCTTCTTGCGCGGTTCGATCGTGAGGTAATACGCGCCAAGGACGATGTCCTGCGACGGCGTGAGGATCGGCTTGCCTGAGGACGGCGAGAAGATGTTCGACGTCGCCATCATGAGGAGCTTGCACTCCATGATCGCCTCGAGGGACAGCGGGACGTGGACAGCCATCTGGTCACCGTCGAAGTCGGCGTTGTATGCCGTGCAGACGAGCGGATGGATGCGGATGGCCTCACCCTCGATCAACTGGGGCTCGAAGGCCTGGATCGACAGACGGTGGAGGGTCGGCGCACGGTTGAGCAGCACCGGGTGGCCCTTGGTGACCTCCTCGAGGATGTCCCAGACCTCGGGGGACTTCTTCTCGATCATCTTGCGGGCACCGCGGACGGTGTGCACGAAGCCGAGTTCCTTGAGGCGGCGGATGATGAACGGCTCGAAGAGGACGAGCGCCATCTTCTTTGGCAGACCGCACTGGTGGAGCTTGAGCTCGGGACCGATGACGATGACGGAGCGGCCGGAGTAGTCGACGCGCTTACCGAGCAAGTTCTGCCGGAAGCGGCCCTGCTTGCCCTTGAGCATGTCGGACAGGGACTTCAGCGGACGATTGCCGGCACCCGTGACGGGGCGGCCATGGCGCCCATTGTCGAAGAGGGCGTCAACCGCCTCCTGCAGCATGCGCTTTTCGTTGTGAATGATGACGTCGGGCGTCTTCAGCTGCATCAGGTTCTTCAACCGGTTGTTCCGATTGATGACCCGGCGGTAGAGATCGTTGAGGTCAGACGTCGCGAAGCGACCGCCCTCGAGCGGGACGAGCGGGCGCAGGTCCGGCGGGATGACGGGCAGCACCTCCAGCACCATCCACTCGGGGCGGGACTTGGAGTTGATGAAGCCCTGGATGACCTTGAGACGCTTCGAGAGCTTCTTCTTGATCTGCTTGGACTTCGTCGCACGCATCTGCTCGTGCAGCTCGGCCACGGTGGCTTCCATATCCATCTTCACGAGGCAGTCACGGACGGCCTCGGCGCCCATCTTGGCGACAAAAGAGTCGTCGCCGTACTCTTCGAGCGCCTGGCGATACTCGGTGTCGGTCAGGAGCTGCTTCAGCTCGAGCGGGGTCTTGCCCGGGTCGACGACCATGTAGTTCTCGTAGTAAATCACGCGCTCAAGGGAGCGCGCGGTCATGTCGAGCAGGAGACCGAGACGGCTCGGCATGCTCTTGAGGAACCAGATGTGGGAAACCGGCACTGCGAGCTCGATGTGGCCCATGCGCTCGCGCCGGACGCGGGCAATGGTGACCTCGACGCCGCAGCGATCGCAGACGACGTCCTTATACTTGATGCGCTTGTACTTTCCGCAGGCGCACTCGTAGTCACGGACCGGGCCGAAGATCTTCTGGCAGAAGAGGCCGCCCGGCTCGGGCTTGAAGGTGCGGTAGTTGATCGTCTCCGGGTTCTTGACCTCACCGCGGGACCACTTGCGGATGACCTCCGGGGAGGCGACGGTGATGGAAACGCAGTCGAACGGATTCTCCACTTCGCCCATGGCGGTGCGGGCTTCGGAGGCGGCGGCGGTGTCGGAAGGTTGGATGCTCATGTGTGACTTCCTGAATTATTGGCGGGCGGCGGATGGTGGCGGTCAGGCGGCTCTTAGGCGCCGAAACCGAGCGCATCGCGCTTGTTGAGCTTGATATCCAATCCGAGGGACTGGATTTCCTTGATGAGAACGTTGAACGACTCCGGGGTGCCGGCGACGAGGGTGTTGTCACCCTTGACCAGCGACTCGTAGATCTTGGTGCGGCCCTGCACGTCGTCGGACTTGACGGTGAGCAGTTCCTGCAGCGTGTGCGCGGCGCCGTAGGCCTCGAGCGCCCACACTTCCATTTCGCCGAAGCGCTGACCGCCGTACTGGGCCTTGCCGCCCAGCGGCTGCTGGGTGACGAGGGAATAAGGACCGACGGCGCGGGCGTGGATCTTGTGGGACACCAGATGGTTCAGCTTCATCATGTAGATGTAGCCGACGACCACCTCCTGATCGATGCGGTCGCCCGTGCGGCCGTCGAGGAGGGGGCTCTTGCCCGAGGAAGGCAGCTTGGCCTCCTTAAGGTATTCGCGGACTTTCTTTTCAGAAATGCCGTCGAACACCGGGGTGGCGACCTTGAGGCCGAGCTTTTTGCAAGCCCAGCCAAGATGGGTCTCGAGCACCTGGCCCACGTTCATGCGCGAAGGCACGCCGAGGGGGTTGAGGCAGATCTCGACCGGGGTGCCGTCGGGCAGGAAGGGCATGTCCTCTTCCGGCACGATCTTGGCGACGACGCCCTTGTTGCCGTGGCGGCCGGCCATCTTGTCACCGACCTCAAGCTTTTGCTTGGTGGCGATGTAGACCTTGACCTGCTTGATCGCGCCGTCGGCCGAGCCTTCGCCCGTCTCGACACCACCGACCTTGCGCTCACGGTCCGTCTCGAGCTCGTCGAACTTCGTCTGGTACGAGCCGATGATCTCCATGATCTTGATGCGAACCGGCGACGGATCGATCTGGATGTGCTTGGAGACCGCGGCGAGCTTGCGCAGGAGCGTCTTGGTGATCTTCCGGTTGGCCGGGATGATGATTTCCTTCGACTCGCCGTTGATGACGTCGAGCGGGATCTTCTCACCGAGGAGGATATTCGAGAGCGCCTCGGTCAGCCCCTCGCGGAGCTTGTCCATCTGCGTCTTGTACTCTTCCTGGATCTGCTTGATCTGGCGGCGGCGGTCGGACGGGGAGAGCTTCTCCTCCTGATTGTCGATGCGGGACGAAACCTTGACGTCCATGATGATGCCGGCGGCGCCGGACGGGACGACAAGGGAGGTGTCCTTCACATCGGCGGCCTTCTCGCCGAAGATCGCGCGGAGGAGCTTTTCCTCGGGGGCGAGCTCGGTTTCGGACTTCGGGGTGATCTTGCCGACGAGGATGTCGCCGGGTTTAACCTCCGCACCGATGCGGATGACGCCGTTGTGGTCGAGATTCTTGAGGGCTTCCTCACCGACGTTCGGGATGTCCCGGGTGATTTCTTCCGGCCCGAGCTTGGTGTCACGCGCGGTGACCTCGAACTCCTGGATGTGGATCGAGGTGAAGATGTCCTCACGGAGCACCTTCTCGGAGATCAGGATGGCGTCCTCGAAGTTGTAACCGTTCCACGGCATGAACGCCACGAGCACGTTGCGGCCGAGAGCCATTTCGCCCATGTCGGTCGAGGGACCGTCGGCGATGATCTGGTCGGCCTTGATCTTCTGGCCCTGGTGAACGATCGGCTTCTGGTTGAAGCAGGTGCCCGCGTTCGAGCGCATGAACTTGCGCAGCTCGTAGACGAAGACGTGGTTCTTCGGGTCGTGTTTGACGTGCCGGGGCAGCTCGCCGTCCTTGGTGACGACGATGCGCTTGGCGTCGACCGAGGCGACAATGCCTGACTCCTCGGCGACCACGACGATCTTGGAGTCGCGTGCGACGCGCTCTTCGATGCCGGTGCCGACAAAAGGCGCCTCGGCTTGGAGCAGAGGAACCCCCTGGCGTTGCATGTTCGCGCCCATGAGCGCACGGTTCGCGTCGTCGTGCTCGAGGAACGGGATCATTCCCGCGGCGATCGAGATGACCTGCTTCGGCGAGACGTCCATGTAGTGGACCTCGCTGGCGGGCACCTCAAGGAATTCGCCGTCCTTTCGGACGGTGACCTTGCCGACGAAGTAATTCTTCTCGTCGATCTCGGCGTTGGCTTGGGCGATGACCTTGGCCTCTTCCTGGTCGGCGGTGAGATACTCGATCTTGTCCGAGACGCGGCCGTCCTTGACGTGGCGGTAGGGCGTCTCGATGAAGCCGAACTCGTTCACGCGGGCGTAGGTGGAGAGGGAGTTGATCAGGCCGATGTTCGGACCTTCGGGGGTCTCGATGGGGCAGATGCGGCCGTAGTGCGACGGATGGACGTCGCGGACCTCGAAGCCGGCGCGCTCGCGGTTGAGACCGCCCGGCCCGAGGGCGGAAAGGCGGCGCTTGTGCGTCACCTCGGCCAGCGGGTTGATCTGGTCCATGAACTGCGAGAGCTGGCTGCGCGCGAAGAAATCGCGGATGACGGTCGTCAGCGCCTTCGGGTTGATCAGCTTCTGCGGCGTGATCGAGTCGACGCTCTGGTCGTACATCGTCATGCGTTCGCGCACGAGGCGCTCGGTGCGGGCGAGGCCCACGCGGCACTGGTTGGCGAGGAGCTCGCCCACGGTGCGGACGCGGCGGCTGCCGAGATGGTCGATGTCGTCCACGACACCCTCACCCTTCTTCAGGCGGACGAGGTACTTGGTGGCTGCGACGATATCGCCGCTCTCGAGGATACGCTGCTCGAGTTCGACCTTGAGGCCGAGCTTCTGGTTGACCTTGTAGCGGCCGACGCGGCCGAGGTCGTAGCGCTTCGGGTCGAAGAACAGGCGCTTGAGCAGGGCCTTGGCGTTGGCCGTGGTCGGCGGCTCGCCCGGGCGCAGCCGCTTGTAGATTTCCTTGAGGGCCTCTTCCTCGTTGCGGGTCGGGTCCTTCTTCAGGGCGCGGATGAGGGCGCCCTCGTCGACGGCGGTGTCGATCACGCGGATGGAGGAGATGCCGTGCTTCTCGAACGAACGCACGATCGCCTTGGTGAGGGGCTCGAACGCCCGGGCGAGAACGACGCCCTTCTGGGCATCAATCGCGTCCTCGACCAACACGAGCGTGGAGACGTTCTCCAGGTCGAGGGCCTTAGAGACCTTGAGGTCCTTGATGTCGTAGAAGAGATTCAGTAGGTCGACATCCGAGCTGTAACCAACGGCGCGGAGCAGGGTCGTGATCAGGAACTTCCGGCGACGGCGACGGCGGTCGAGGTAGACGTACAGGAGGTCGTTGTTGTCGAACTGGACCTCGAGCCAGGTGCCGCGGTCGGGGATGACGCGGAAGGAGTGGAGCAGCTTGCCGTTCGGGTGCGGGGTGACCTCGAAGGCGATGCCGGGCGAACGGTGGAGCTGGGAGACGACGACGCGCTCGGCGCCGTTGATGATGAACGAGCCACGCTCGGTCACCATCGGGATCTCACCCATGTAGATCTCCTCATCCTTGATGAAATCCTCCTCGCGGAGGCGGAGCTTCACGTAGAGCGGGACCGAATAGGTGATGCCCTCACGGATGCACTCGATCTCGGAGTTCTTCGGCTCGCCCAGGGTGTACGAGACGTACTCGAGCACGAGGCGGCCGTCGTAGCTCTCGATCGGGAAGACCTCGCGGAAGACGGCCTCAAGGCCCTGCGGCTTGCGCTGCTTCTCGGGGATGCCCTTCTGCAGGAAGTCCAGATACGACGTGATCTGGATCTCGATCAGGTTCGGAGGCTGGATGACTTCGCGGAGTTTGCCGAAGTTGGAGCGTTCGGTATGAGTGCGGTCGGCCATGGGAATACCCGGTTAAATAGGAAGGATGCGGAGCGGACAGGGCGAACGGCGCGGACCCGCGGAAGCGGATCAGCGCAGCGAAAAAGAACGAAACGAAAGAACGGGAAAAGACAGGCCGCGCGAAAACGCGGCCTGTCCCGAATTCTGCGGAAACTGTGCGACGGAAAACGCCAAGAGGTCTTACTTGAGTTCGACCTTGGCGCCGACGGCCTCGAGCTTCTTCTTGATTTCCTCGGCCTCGGCCTTGTTGACGCCTTCCTTGACCGGCTTCGGCGCGCCCTCGACGAGGTCTTTGGCCTCCTTGAGGCCGAGACCGGTGATGGCGCGGACTTCCTTGATCGCGCCGATCTTGTTCGCGCCGGCCTCAAGTAGGACGACGGTGAACTCGGTCTTTTCCTCGGCGGCGGCGGCGGGGCCGGCGGCGGCTGCCACTGCAGGACCAGCGGCAGCGGCGGCGGACACGCCCCACTTGCCCTCAAGGGTCTTAACCAGCTCGGCGAGCTGGAGCACGGTTTTGCTGTTCAGCCACTCGATGCCTTGTTCGTCAGTGATGTTGCTCATGTTGCTTTCTCCTTGGATGGACTAGCGACCTCGAAAGATGAGGCGCGTTTAAGAGACGTATCCCCTAGCCCGACCGCTTGGATAGTTTTCCCCGGCGGATGCCGGAAAGGTTTGGTTGATAAATTGCAGTTGGAATCAGGCGGCCGGAGCAGCGGGCTGCTCCTTCTTGACCTTGGCGTCGAGGACGCGGACGAAGGCCGCGGCGTTCTGCGTGAGCAGGCCCAGGAACTGGGCGCGCAGCGTGTCGAAGGGCGGCAGGTCGGCCAGCTTCGAGAGTTCGGCGGCGGAGAATACCTTCTTGTCCAGGATGCCGATCTTGACCTCGAGCTTCTGCTTATCCTCGACGTACTTCTTGATGATCTTGGCCACGCCGGCGGGGTTCTTCCCGCCCACGACGACGGCCGTCTGGCCGGCGAGCGCCCCGTCCACCTCGGGCAGGCCCAGGGCCTTGGCCGCGACGCGGAACGAGCTGTTCTTGACCACGTGGAACTCAGCCTTCTCCGGGGCGAGGCGCGAACGGAGCTCGGCGACGTCGGCGACGCTGATCTTGGTGAAGTTGGTCAGGATGACGTAGTCCGACTTCTTGAGGTGGGACTCCACCTCGGCGATGATGAATTTCTTTTCGGCTCTCATGGGTCGGGCTCCTTAGTATTTACTGAATTCCGAGGACGCGATGATGACGCCCGGGCTCATGCTGGACGAAATCGCGAGGCTCTTGATGAAATTGCTGCCCTTGAACGAGGCCGGCTTGGCCTTGCCCACGGCCTCGACGACCGCGCGGACGTTTTCCAGGATCTGGTCGTTGGTGAAGGAGCGCTTACCGACGCCGACGCCAATGTTCGCGGTCTTGTCCATCTTGAACTCCACGCGGCCGGCCTTCACGGCCTTGATGCCGGCGACGACATCGTCCGTCACGGTGCCGGACTTCGGGTTCGGCATGAGGCCCTTTGGACCAAGGACGCGGGCGAGCGTGCGGACCTGCTTCATGGCCTCGGTCGTCGCGATCGCGACGTCGAAGTCGAGCCAGCCATCGCTCACCTTCTTCATGAGATCGGCAAGGCCGGCCTCGTCGGCGCCCGCCTTGAGGGCAACCTCCGGGCTGTCGGTGAAAACAATCACCCGGATCTTCTTGCCGGAGCCGTTCGGGAGCGGCGTGGTGCCGCGCACCATCTGCTCGCCAGCGGCGGGGTCGACGCCGAGCCGGAAGGAAAGCTCGACGGTCTCGTCGAACTTCGCCTTGGAGAACTTGGTAAGGATCTCCACGGCCTCGGGCAGCGTGAATTCCTTGGTGAGATCAGCGACCTTGATGGCGCTGCGGTAGCGTTTGCTGTGTTTGACCATTGATGACTCCTGCGGTGCAGACGTCCCGGGTGGGACTCCCGCTTTGAGTTGGGTTGTGCGGAAAAAGAGGGCCGGTTAGCCGACGACTTCGATACCCATGTTGCGGGCGGTGCCGGCGATGATCTTGATGCCAGCCTCGTCGTCCTTGGCGTTCATATCCTTGGCCTTGATCTTGTAGATCTCCAGGAGCTGCTTGCGGGTAACCTTGCCCACCTTGTCCTGGTTCGGCTTGGCCGATCCGCTCGCGATGTTCGCCGCCTTCTTGAGGAGGACGGCCGCCGGCGGGGACTTGAGAATGAAGGTGAAGCTCTTGTCCGAGAAGACCGTGATGACAACCGGCAGGATCATGCCGGGCTGGTCCTTGGTCTTGGCATTGAACTCCTTGCAGAACGCCATGATGTTCACGCCTTGGGCGCCGAGCGCGGGGCCAACCGGCGGCGCGGGATTGGCGGCACCAGCCGGCAGTTGGAGTCGAATGTAACCTTGGATCTTCTTGGCCATGGGAAAAGTGGGAGAGAGTGTTTAGATGGGGCGGGCGGCGCTTATTCCGTGACGCGCTGAACCTGCCAATATTCAAGCTCGACCGGCGTGAAGCGGCCGAAAATGGAGACGGAAATTTTGAGCTTGCCGCGGTCGGGATCGATCTCGTCGATGCGGCCATTGAGGTTGGCGAAGGGGCCGTCATTGATCTTCACTTCCTCGCCGACCGTGTACTGGACCTTCGGGACTTCCTTGCCGTTGGCGGCCTCGATGCGCGCCTTGATCTCGTCGATCTCGGACTGTCGCAGCGGAGCCGGATGGTCGCCGCCGACAAAACCAATGACACCGGCGACCTCCTTGACGAAGTACCACGGCCGGTTGATCACCTTGCCGTCCTCGCCGTAGAGCCTCATCTGGATGAAGACGTAGCCCGGGTACAGCTTGCGGACCTTGGTGGATTTCTTGCCGGCCTTGACCTCGGAAACAACCTCGGTCGGAAGCATGATTTCGAAGATCGCGTCGTCGAGCTCCTCGGCCTTCTTAAATTTCTCAATGTACGTCCGCACCTTGCCCTCCTGTCCGGAGAGCGTGTGAAGGGCGAACCATTGGGCGCCGGAGGGCGCGGTGACTTGTGCGGCCATGGGTTCTGGGGGTTAGCCGCGCATCCAAGTGGTCAACACGTCGACCACTTGAACGAGCGCAAAATCGCTGATGCTCGTGAAAAGCCCAAGGATGGCGGCGGCGGCGATGACGATCACGGTCGAGTTCCGCAGTTCGGTGCGGGTCGGCCAAGTCGCCTTCTGGAGTTCACCGATGATCTCGGTGAAGAAGATGCGCACGCTGCTGAAGGGATTTTTCATGGGAAGGGAAAGTGGCAGGGGCGGAGGGAATCGAACCCCCAACCACCGGTTTTGGAGACCGCTACTCTACCAATTGAGCTACACCCCTGTGGTTTGCTTTCTTTAGACGCGAGAGCCGAGGCCCCGGAAACGAGACCTCGGCGCTCCGTTTTTAAACGGTTGTTACAGACCTTATTCGATGATTTCGGAGATACGGCCGGCACCGATCGTACGACCGCCCTCACGGATGGCGAAGCGCTGGGTCTTCTCCATGGCGATCGGGGCGATGAGGTCGATTTCCACGGCGATGTTGTCGCCCGGCATGATCATCTCCACGCCCTGCGGCAGGTTGACGATTCCGGTGACATCGGTCGTGCGGAAGTAGAACTGGGGACGGTAGCCGTTGAAGAACGGCGTGTGACGCCCACCCTCGTCCTTGGAGAGGACGTAGATCTCGGCCTTGGCTTTCTTGTGCGGGGTGATCGACTTCGGGGCGGCCAGAACCTGGCCGCGCTCGATGCCATCCTTTTCAATACCGCGGAGGAGGATGCCGACGTTATCGCCCGCCTGGCCGCTATCGAGCAGCTTGCGGAACATTTCGATGCCGGTGACAACCGAGGTGGTCGTGTCCTTGAGACCGACGATCTCGATGGTGTCGTTGACCTTGATCACACCACGCTCGATACGACCCGTGGCAACGGTGCCGCGGCCGGTGATCGAAAAGACGTCCTCGACGGACATCAGGAACGGCTTGTCCATCTCGCGGACCGGCTCGGCGATCTCGTTGTCGATCGCGTCCATCAGCTCGCCAATGGCCTTATCGCCCTCGGGCTTGCCCTCAAGGGCGGCGGTGGCCGAGCCACGGACGATCTTCGCATTCTTGCCGTCGAACTGGTACTTGGTGAGGAGATCGCGGATCTCCTCCTCGACGAGCTCGAGCAGGTCGGGATCGTCGATGAGGTCGACCTTGTTGAGAAACACCACGATCTTCGGCACGCCAACCTGGCGGGCGAGCAGGACGTGCTCCTTGGTCTGCGGCATCGGTCCGTCAGCGGCGGAAACCACGAGGATCGCGCCGTCCATCTGGGCGGCACCGGTGATCATGTTCTTGACGAAGTCGGCGTGGCCCGGGCAGTCGACGTGGGCGTAGTGACGCTTGACGGTCTCGTATTCGACGTGGGCGACCGCAATGGTCACCGTCTTGGTGGCATCGCGCACGGTGCCGCCCTTGGCGATGTCGGAATAGGCCTTCACCTCAGCCAAGCCCTTGCGGGCCTGCACGGCGAGGATCGCGGCGGTCGTGGTCGTCTTGCCGTGGTCAATGTGGCCGATGGTGCCGACATTAACGTGCGGTTTCTTGCGTTCGAATTGGGCTTTAGCCATGGGAAACGGTTGTTTGGGTGATGATGAAAGGTTGACCTCGGGGATTAGCGTCGGGAAGCCGCCGACGTTGTCTTTTGACCTGGAGCCCAGAACCGGATTCGAACCGGCGACCTCGTCCTTACCAAGGACGTGCTCTGCCAACTGAGCTATCTGGGCAGACCAAGACTGGGATCAAAAAACGAAAAGAGGGCAGAAAGTGCTCTCCGCATTTTTTCCCGTCAACAGCAAATTCGGCTTTTTCGAAAAAACTACCGGCCGATGGTCACGACATAGCTTCCCGGCCTCAGCTTTTCACCCAGATGGAGGCCCTTTTCCAGATAGTCTCGAAAAAAGCTATCCACGCCGTCAACCGTCGAGGTCCGGGAGATTGTCGGCGGCGCCACCAGGCCGATCCGGTCGACGACGATGAGCATCTCAAGTGGTTGCCAGTCGCTGGCAGTAGGTACTTTAGCGTCTCGTATTGGGCCCTCGACCTCACTGACTCTCTGACCGGTGTCCGCCGCCACCACTTCAATGTAGGCCGTGCGCGCAGGTGGCGCGGAAATAACCCGCCCCGTCCGTCCCATACCCAAGAACAGCAGTTCGGGATCTCCCAACCCAATGGCTTCGGCCGGGCGCGCAGGGATCGGAACTCGGGCCGGGAAGTCCACTGCGGCAGAGTCCTCAGCATAGGCCAATTTCCCCGGGAAGGAACGGGCCAGCTCCAGACCGAGCTCAAGCTCCGACACACTGGCCGAGCCCCCGGGCCGGCTGCTGGAACCGGTGGGAAGAAAGAGCAATCGGGGGTCGTGCAATTCGACCTGCTCGGCCAGTGATTTGTTACCTTCAAGACGTTGCAAACCCAACCCGCCGCCCGGGCGGGCTTTCGGCAACTCCTGTCGGCGGGGAAGCTCAACGAGCAACATCGCGGCACCGGCCACGACGAAAGCCACACTGATGGAAATCGCCCAAATCCAACGGTCTCCGTATTGTCTGGCACTCATGGCTCAAGGCTTGACCGCGGGATCCTCGGCTAACGTCTGAACCGGCGAATAGACCCGGAATCCAGCATCCTCCGCCGCCGCCCTGATATCGATCCAGTCGCCATACGGAACCCGGCGATCCACCAGCATCAAAAGCACCGGCGTCTTCTCGGTTCGCGCGTGTTCCTTGAGCCTCACTTTGAACTGGGCCAAATTATGGACCCCACTGTCCACCATGATGAAAGCCCCCCCTGCTCCGCCTGGAGTCACCGTGATGGAAAGTGTCGGTCGCGGGGCACCCACCCCTGCATTCGCCACCGCCGGCAGCTCAAATCCACCCACCTCCAGGACAGGCGCGAGCACGTAGGGTGAGTCGAACACCTTGAAGAAGAGCGCGATCAACCCGAGGTTGATCAGGAAGACATGATCGAAATTGCGCGGCGCCGGGCGCAGGCGCGACGCCAGGTCAAGGGGTCGGCTCAGCATGTTTGCCTCCCTGGCCGGATTCGGCCTCCACCCCGCCGGGCGGGACACCCCGATAGTCCGTCAGCAGGTACCCCATGATCTCGTTCCCCGCCCACTCCATCTCGCGGACGATGGCCCGCACGCGGCCGGAAAGGAAATGATACGCCAGATGCGCTGGGATCGCGATCGCCAGCCCACCGGCGGTGCTGATCAGCGCCTGCCACATCCCGTCCGCCAGCGCCGTCGTCTTCATGAAATCCGACTGGAACGCGATGAACGTCGTGATCATCCCGAGCACCGTGCCGAGCAGGCCGACCAGCGGCGCCACCTGCGCGATCGCGGCCAGAAACCCGAGCCGCCGCTCCAAGGCGGGCAGTTCCACCACCGCGGCCTCCTGCACGTGAAAGCGCATCGCCTCCGCATTGTCCCCCGCGTGCAGCAGTGCCGCCTTCACGATCGCCGCCACCGGGCCGGGCGTTTCCTCGCAGACCGTCAGGGCCTCCACGAGCCGGCGCTTCGCCAGGATATTCTTGATTCCCCCGATGAAATCCCGCGCGCGGATCTGCCCGCGGTGCAGGTAAAGCGTGCGCTCGATGGTGAGGGTGATGCCGATCACACCGATGGCGAACAAGACCCAGAGCATGGGGCCGCCGGCCGTGAGGTAGCTAAATTGAATGGCTGCCATTCGTCGTATCGTTTGAAGAGCTCCGCCCGGATGGTCAAACGCGGTCGCGCTTCACGCTCACGGAGTATTCCCTCCAGCCGGAGTGGCCAGGAGGCGCGCCGCATCGACCTTGCCGGTCAAATCGGCATCGACGAGCATCTGGCGCGCCCGGCGCGCCTCGTCCGGTCGGTTCTGGCTATCGTAGAGCTCAGCCAGGCGGGTCAGCGTATTGCCCATCCAGAAGCGTCCGTAGCTGCCGAGTTTCTTCGCCTGATTCTCGTTGTTCAGGAACGCATCCACCACATCCCGCCACCAAATCTTCTGCGCTTCATCGGGTTT
Source organism: Opitutus sp. GAS368 (assembly GCA_945903545.1). Classification (GTDB taxonomy): domain Bacteria; phylum Verrucomicrobiota; class Verrucomicrobiia; order Opitutales; family Opitutaceae; genus CAIYFD01. The sequence continues at coordinate 16,872 of CAMDOO010000053.1, forward strand.
CAGTCGCTGGCGGATGAGCCCGAGCTTGAAACCGGCCTCAACCCGCAGATCGAGGCGGACGTCCGCCAGGTCCAGCAACCGCTCGTACCACTCGGCCGCGCGCTCCGCGGAACTCGGGTCGCCTGTCGCCAGGGCATTGAAGCAGTCGGCCAGTCCCATTTCGGCATCATGCACCCGGGGATCGTTCCGGTAGATACGGGTGAGCCGCTCGTAGGTTTGCTGCGCCGGGCTGAATTGGTTCAGCTCCCGCAGCAGGTGCGCGTGCTTGAGTAGCGCATCGAAGACCAGCGGACTTTGGGGATATTTGTCCGCCAGCTGGTTGAGGCGGTTCGCCGCCTCCTCCTTTTGATTCTTGCGCTCGTCCAGCAGGGCCGCGTCGTAAAGCGCCTTCGGCAAATATGGACTGTTCGGAAAATCGTCCTCCATGCGCCGCAGCAGGCCCTGCGCCTCGGTCAGGCGGTCCTTGCCCACCCAGTAATCAGCCTGGATCCCCACCGATTTCGCCGCGGCATCACTCGTCCTGAATTCGCGTCGCAGGCGCTCGAAGGTCGCGATCGCATCCCGCTCCCGCCCCAACGCCAGCTCCGTCTGGCCCTGTAGGAGGACCGTCGTGCTTCGGATCTCCGCGGCCAGTGCCGGGGTCACGTTCCCCAGCCTGCCACCCAATTCCGTCGCCAACCGGATCGTGGTCTCGGGCTGTCCGGCCTCAAGCGAGAGCTGGGCCTGCAGCCAAGCCATCTCCGCGCGCAAGTCCGGCGGCAAAGTAGCCGTCGCGGTTTGGGCCGTCAGCAGCGTGTTGACCCGGAGGTAGGCCGTCCCGGCCTGGTTGGCCGCCCGGAGTTTCCGGGCCAGGTTCCATTCCGCCTGCCACCGGTTCACGGCGTCAAACGCCGGATCCGCGGACAACCGGTCGAGCAACGCGGTGGTGCGGGTCACTTCCACGCCGACCGCAAAGTCCGTGGCCTCCAGCTCGGCCTGCAGGCGCTGAAAGAGCAGGTCCCCCGCCGGCACTTCCACCGGCCGGTCCCCCAGCACAGCATCATAGGCGGTGGCGGCGCGCCGGAACTCGCGCGCCCGGAAAAGCGCCTCCGCCTCCAGCAACCCGAGGCGGGCCCGGGCCGCCCGGTCGGTCGCCGCGGTCCGCGCCTCCGCCGCGACACTCGCCGCACCGAGAAATCTCTTTTGCTCCCACTCCATCGTCGCCAGCAGCGCCAGGGCGGGAGCCTTGAGCACCGAACCCGGGAATTCCGCCCGGAGCTTCGTCACGTCGTCCTTCGCCCGCGTATAGCCGGCCGCCGTCTTCTCCGCCGCGGCGAGTTGCGCGCTCTTCAGGAGCAAATCCTCCCTGATGGCATGCGGCTCGGGTCGCGCCAGCAGCGCATCGAGGCGGCGCCGGAAATCGGTCGCCAGCGGCTCGTTGGCCAGCAGCAGCAGCGCCATCCGCTGGAAATCCGGGGTCGCACCGCTGTCGAGCAACTGCAGGAGCGCCGTGCGGCCGGAATCCGTCTTGGTCGTGGCAATCAGGCCCAGGATCAGGAGCGTTCGGTCGCGCATCGCCTGCTGGAACGGCAGCAAATCCCTGAGTTGGTCCTGCAGGACATTAACCGCCTGCGCCCGTTTGCCCACCACGTCCAGGTAGGCTGCATAGGTGATGTTGGTCTGGTTCCCGATGGTTTGGCCGCGCTGCGCCTGTGCATTCTGGCGCAGTTGCTCGACGTCGGCCTCGGTCACCGTCCCGATGCGCACAAAGACTTCCTGGCTGGAAAGCTGGAAACGGGTGCGCTGCACCCCCGAGACTGCGCTCGCCACCGCCTGATTATAGAATTCCTGCGCCCGCGGCGAATCTCCCGCCGCATCCGCGATCCGGCCCTGGAGAAAAAACCACCACCCCACATCCTCCGGCGTCAGTTCCTCGCGCCGGATCGCGTTCAGATGCCCGCCGGCGAGCGCCAGGCTCACTGGCGTCCGCTTTTGCACCTGCACGAGCCCGGCCCTCAGGTTCCACGCGCTGTCGTAGGGCGGGTCGAGGGCGGTGAGCGCTTTCTCGGCCGCTCCCACGTCACCGCTGTCAAGCAGGGCGGAAGTCAGGGAAATGCTGAGCCGGTAGCGATCGGCCGGCGTCCTCACCTGGGCGAGCGCCTCCCGGTAAAGCGCGGCGGCCGTCGATGGGATTCCCAGCTCCTGAGCGCTCTGGGCCGCGGTGATGTTCTTCGCCAGCGTGCCTGGGCTGGCCGGGGCCGCTCCCGGCACAAACGGGGCGAGCCGGATCAGGTCATCCTGCGCGCCCAAGGGGCCCACGGCGATGGCCAGCGAGAGCAGCAGCAGGGAAATTTTGGGGCGCATGCGGAGGCGAAAAAATGCGGCGACCTTGGAAAACAATCAACCGCGTTGTACACAGTTCCGCCTCGCGCGGAAAAGTTCCCGGGCCAATCTCACGGCCGGAATCAATCGCATTCCCTCCCCGCCATGCTCATCGCCATCCTCGTCCCCGTTGCCTTCCTCATCGTCGGCGTCCTCCTGGTCGCCGGGATCTACAACTCCCTCGTCGCCCTCCGCAACCGCTTCAAGAACGCCTTCGCCCAGATCGACGTCCAGTTGAAGCGCCGTTACGACCTCATCCCCAACCTCGTCGAGACCGCCAAGGGCTACCTCAAGCACGAGCGCGAAACCCTCGAGGCCGTCATCAAGGCCCGCAACATCGCCTCCGCCGCCGCGCAGGGCGCCGCCGCCAACCCGGCCGACGGCGCCGCGGTCAAGAACCTGCTGTCCGCGGAGTCCGGCCTCGCCGGCGCGCTCAGCCGCCTGATGGTCGTCTCGGAGCAGTACCCCGACCTCAAGGCCAACCAGAACATGATGCAGCTCACCGAGGAACTCACCTCGACCGAGAACAAGATCTCCTTCGCCCGGCAGGCCTACAATGACAGCGTCATGGTCTACAACACGGCCCGGGAGAAATTCCCCGCCGTGCTCCTGTCCGGCGCGCTGGGGTTCACCGCCGCCGAGCTGTTCCAGGTGGACAGCGCCGCCGAGCGCATCGCGCCCAAGGTCAGCTTCAACTGAGGACACCGTCATGATCCGCACCGCTTCACCCTCCTCCTTCCCGCTCGAATCCCCGCGGGGCAACGACAAGGTCTGGGCGATGCTCTGCCATCTCTCGACCTTCCTCGGGGTCGGCTTCCTCCTGCCGCTCGTCGTCTACCTGGCCATGAAGCAGGACTCGCTTTACGCGCGGGACAAGGCCCGGGAGGCGCTGAACTTCCACCTTTCTGTTCTGCTCTACGGCGTCTGCTGCGTCCCGCTCATCTTTGTCTTCGGTCTTGGCTTGGTCCTGCTCGCGGGCCTCGCCCTTTTCTCCTTGGTCTGCTCCATCCTCGCCGCGCTCAAGGCGTCGGACGGCGGCTGCTACCGCTATCCGGTCACCCTGCGGCTCGTGCGTTGAGCCGGGAGCCTTCGCCGGACCCGGTTCCAACCTTCAAACCTCGATCTTAACATGGGCTGGGGACGAATGCTTTTGCTCGGCAATATCGGGCAGCAACTCGACATCCAGGACAACGAGCAGTCCATGGCGCAGCTTCGGGCCGCCGTGCAACACACCGGCCAGGCGGACGCCGACCTGGCCCGCCGCCTCGACCAGCTCGCCGCCGAGAATGCCGAGCTGAAACTCTACCTCGCGGCCGTGGTGCGGCTCCTCGTGAGCAAGGGACATATCTCCGACCCGGAACTGCGCCGGATCGTCGACCTGCTCGATCGCGCCGACGGGCAGGGTGACGGCAAATACTCCGGGCCCATTCCGCCGGCCTGAGGATTCATCGCATGGATTTCTTCGAGGCCCAGGCCCGGGCGAAAAAACGCACCTCGCAGCTCGTCGCCCTCTCCGTCCTCGCGGTCGTGGGCACGGTTTTTGCGGGCTATGGCGCGGCGTTGATAATCACCGCCCAAGCCGGCGGCCGGTTCGTGCTCTGGCAACCGGGTCTCTTTGCCGCCGTCGCCCTCGGCACCGGCCTTGTCGTCGCCCTCGGCTCGCTGTTCAAGTGGTCCCAGTTCCGCACCGGCGGTTCCGCCGTGGCGGAGAGCGTCGGCGGCCGCCGCGTCGACGCGCACACCACGGATCTCAATGAGCGCCGCCTGCTCAACGTCGTGGAGGAAATGGCCATCGCCTCCGGCCTGACCATGCCCGGCGTGTACATCCTCGACGACGAGCCCGCGATCAATGCCTTCGCCGCCGGGCTCACGACCAGCGACGCCGTCGTTGCCGTCACCCGGGGCACCCTGGAAAAACTCTCGCGCGACGAGCTGCAGGGTGTGATCGGCCACGAGTTCAGCCACATCCTCAACGGCGACATGCGGCTCAACGTGAAGCTGACCGCCATGGTCTTCGGCATCCTCGTCATCGGCCTCGCCGGCCGGATGATCCTCCAGTCCATCGGCCGCGGGCGGATCCGGATCGGCGGCAAAAAAAAGGGCGGCGAGGTCGCCGGCACCCTCGCGGTCGGCCTCGCCCTGATGCTTATCGGCTACGTCGGCTACTTCTTCGGCCGGCTCATCCAGGCCGCGGTGTCGCGCCAGCGCGAGTTTCTCGCCGACGCCTCCAGCGTGCAGTTCACGCGCAATCCCGAGGGCATGACCGGCGCGCTCAAGAAGATCGGTGGCTACGCGCTCGGCTCGTCACTCCAGTCCACGAAGAGCACCGAGCTCGGGCATTTCTTCTTCGCCCAGGGGTTCCGCTCCCTGTTCGGCGGCGCTTGGGCAACGCATCCGCCGCTCGACGAACGCATCCGCGCCATCGATCCCCGGTTCGACGGCGCTTTCATCGAACCGCCCGAAGTCGTCGATGTCGCCCGCGAACCGTGGAGCCGGCCTGGCCGCCCGCGCGATGCCGCGGGCTTTGCCCCCGGCGCGCTTTCCCGCCCCACCCCGGATTTCGCCGTGCAGGCCATCGGCAGCCTCACGCCCGCCGCGGTCGAGAACGCCCAGGAACTCATTGCCGGGCTTTCCCCCGCGCTGCTCGAGGCCGCCCGGCAAACCCAGTCGGCGCCCATTCTGCTTTACGGCCTGCTGCTCGATTCCAACCCCGCGGTCCGCGCCCAGCAACAGGCCCTCGTCGCGCAACACGCCGGGCCTGATGCCGCCGCCCAGCTCGCGGCCTTTACCCCGGCCCTCGGCGAACTCAAGCCAGGCGACAAAATGCCCTTGCTGCAGCTCGCCCTGCCCGCCCTGCGCCAACTGCCGGCCGCCGCGCTGGAGGCATTTGTCACGACCCTCGATGAACTGGTCCACGCCGACGGCAGCGTGACCGTCTTTGAGTTCGCCCTCCAAAAGATGCTGCTGCGCCACCTCGCCCTCGGCGGCCAGCCCACCGTCCAGGTCATCCAGATCTATTCGTTCAATGCCGTCATCGCGGAGATCAACCTCGTCCTCTCGGTGCTCGCCCGCACCGCGCATTCGCCGGAAGTCACGGCCCAGGCTTTTGCGGTCGGAGCCGCCCAGCTCCGGCTGCTCGACGGCCATCTCGCCCTGCTGCCACCGGACCAGTGCGGGCTCATCCGGCTCGATGCCGCCCTCGACCGGCTTGCGACCGCGAGCGGCCCGATCAAGCTGCGTCTGCTGACCGCCGCCGCGTATGTCGTCTCCGCCGACGGCACGATTGCCGCCACGGAGGCCGAACTTCTCCGCGCCATCGCCGCCGCCCTTGACGTGCCGATGCCGCCGCTGGGCCAGACGGCCTGAGCGAGGGCCCAAGCCTCCGGCGGAAATCCACCAGTGGTGCTTTGAAAGACCCTATGTAGGAGCGGCTTTACGCCGCGAGATTGGATCGATCGCGGC
>CAMDOO010000054.1 GCA_945903545.1 Opitutus sp. GAS368
AGAGGCCCAGAGCTCACAGAGCACGGATGATTGGTGTTCTGATCCCCAAACTAAAACAACGAGGCTTGGGCTCTGTGCTCTCTGGGCCTCTGTGGCAAAACCAGCTTGGACGCCGTCGCGGCTGACTCACCGAGTCAGCCCTACCTTCAATCGCGCTGTCTTACGTCGCCCGGAAACTCCGCCACTTCGCCAGCGGGACGTTCGCGATGCCGATGATGGCGAGCTGCGAGACGGCGAAGGCGCTCAGCCATAGGAACGCGGCGTCCGTGAAACCGTAGCTGTGCAAGCCCACGCCCAGCATGTTCACGCCGAACCAGCTCCAGGCCGTCACGATGTTGCCGAAGACGGCGAGGGCCATCAGTCCGCGCGACTTCACCATGCCGCCCCAGCGGGCGTGGAGGATGATCGCATTCCAGAGCACGATGATCAGCGCGCCGTTTTCCTTGGGATCCCAGCCCCAGAAGCGGCCCCAGGACTGGTCGGCCCAGATGCCGCCCAGCACCGTGCCGACGAGGCTGAACAGCGTCGCGAAGCAGACGATGCCGTAGACCATCCGGGTCATCGAGTCGGCCGTGGCCTGGTCCAGTGACTTGGTGAAGAAGCCGCGCACGATATAAATCAGGGCCAGGAAGCCCGCGAGGAAGGTCGCGGAGTAGCCGGCGGTGATGACCACGACGTGGGTCGCGAGCCAGAAGTTCGAGTCGAGGACCGCCCGCATCATTTCCAGCGTGTCGCCGGTGAAGGAAAGGTGGTGGGCGATGAGCAGGGTGCAGAAGCCGACCGAGCCGGCGGCCGCATTGCCGACCGAGTTTTTGAAGAATTTCTCGAGGAACAGACAGAACAGCACGGCGCCCCAGCCGATGAACAGGGCCGAGGAATAGAGGTTCGTCACGGGCGGCCGACCCTCGAGCCACATGCGCGTGGCGATGCCGGCGGTGGTGAGGATCCACGCCAGAAGGACCAACCGGAAGGCCAGGCTCCGCAGAGTTTCGGCCCATCCGATCCAGGAAAAGATGCCGAGGAATCCAGCGAGACCGAAAAGGACCATGCCCACGTAGAAGGGCTGCGCGGAATTGAACCGCTGCTCCACCGCGATCTTGCCGAAGTCGGCGGCGTAGCGGGTCTCGAGCGGGGCGCGCACCCGGCGGACGAGCTCGTTGAATTGCTGGGGCTGGTTGTTGCGCCAGGTCTGCGCAAGGCCGGCGAACGCCATCGGGGTCGTGGCGATGGGATGGCCGCTGAGCACTTCCATCAGCTGCGCTCCCGTCGTGCTCCAGGCGTAGGGATCGGAGCTGCCTTCCGGAGCCGGGATCGTCAGCAGGTCGGACCATTGGTCCATTTCCTGGAACGCGCTGCCGACCGCGGTGATGCGCGCGAGCGCGGCGGCATCGTGCGGCTGCCCCGCGCGACGGTTGAGCTCTGCTTGGCCGCCGGCGGCTCGAATCGCCTGAAAATTGAGCAGCGTCGTGACGTAGTCGGGCAAGTCCGGGGGCACGAGGGCGTGCTGGAGACGGCGGTAGAGCACCATGTTGTTGCGGAGCTCAACCGTGGCGCTTTCGAAGCGGGTGCGAAGGGCGGCTTCCTTCGCGTCGGCCTTGGAGGCCTGCTGGGAAAGCTCGGCGAGGGATTTCTCGAATTGCGCGGCGGAGAACCGGCGGTCGCCGCGGCCGGCGGACCGCTGGAGGTTGAGCAGCGCGAGGAGGTCGGGATCGTCGATCAGGAAGATCTGGTAGTTGTCGGCGAGCTCCGGCGCGAAGAACACGTCGAGCAGCCACTCGATCGGCTGCAGGGTGCGGCCATCGGGGGTCCGGACCGTCTGGTTCTCCTGGATGCGCAGCAGCGCGGTGCGCGCCACGGTGTCATAGGGCTTGAGCCGGCCACCGCTGAGCAGGGGCAGGCTGCCAAAGGCCTTCACGTCGAACTGGCCGGGATTGCGCTTGGGGAGCAGCGAGCCTGCGACCGCCGCGATCGCGCCAAGCAGGATGAGGAGCGGAAGATACTTTTTCATGGGCGGGGCACGTCAGATGGCGGCCGCCGCGGCACGGCGTTTGCCAAGGAAAGCGAAGAGGTGGATGCCGAACTGCACGAGGAGGCCGAGGCCCATCAGGATGCAGGAGATGTAGGGGAGGTGACGGCTGGGGTTGCGCACGACTTGGAGGACGGTGACCTTGTCATTGGTCGCGCCGGTTTCGTCCCGCTCGAAGCTCGCCTGGTAAAACGTCAGCCCCGCGTAGCGAAAGGGATTGTTCATGTAGATGAGCGCCTCCTGGTTGTCCTGACTGTCGGGCGAGGTGAGACGGACCCGGCTGGAGAAATTCTTCGGGATGTCGGTGCCGGTGTAGACGTCGTGCTTGAATTCGAGGAGCGTCAGCGTGAAGGGTTTGTACTCGCGCTTGAAGCGCAGGATGACCTTCCAGGTTTTGCCGGCATGGGTCACCTCATGGGGCAGTACCAACAGGCGACCGGGCACCGCCGGACCGCCTTGGGCGGCCAGCATGAAGCTGCCCAGCGAGCCGCCATTCAGGGCCACGAGCTCAATCACGGCGCCGGGCAGGTTGCGTTCGTCCTGCTTGTAGGTCATCGGCTGCGGGAGCAGCACCGCCTTCTGGCCGTCGGATAGGGTGATCGGCGTGGCGTCGAGGCGGACGCTGCCGGCGGCGACCAGGCCGGCATTGGGGAAGTAGTCCTTCACCACGATGCGGAAGGGTAGCTCCGGCACCTCGATCGATCCCTTCCGGGCGAGCAGGCCCTCGGGGATGGCTGTCACATTGTCGGTCTTCCCGTCATCGGATTGGATGACCGCCAGTTCGTTCCGCAGGTAGCTCTCCGAATAGTTTCGGGCGAGGTCCTTCTCCAGCCGCATGCTGAACTCCTCCTGCCACAGTCCGGTCAGCAGCTCGCCGACCAGGAGCACCAGCAGGCCGACGTGCGTGAGGAAGATGCCGGCCTTCTTCCACGAGAACTTGAACCGGTAGATATGGGAGGCGAGCAGGTTGAAGAACAGGAAGCCGCCGACGAGGTAGCCGCCGGGGAAGACCGGCACGGGGATGTCGCCGACCTTCCAGAGGACGAAGAAGGAGCGAAAATATTTATCCTGGACGGCCCAGACGCCGAGATTCGTCTGATCGAGCGTGGCGGCGAAGACGAGGACGATGCCCAGCGCGAGCAGCACCACCGTGAGCTGGAGCGAGACGAAGAGATTGCGGAACTGGCGGACGAGGTCTTTCATGGCATCAGGGTGTCCGGATCGTCTTCAGGAAATCCATGAAGTCGGCGCGCTCGCGGGCGACCAGGGCGGCCGGTCCGCTGAGCTTGAAGAACCAGGTCTCCGCGCCCACGGGCACGATCGCGCCGAGCAATCCCTGCGCGGCGGCTCCCGACCCGGTGTAGTCCACCACGGTTATGTGCAGGTTGTTCGCGTCGAGGTGCTGGGAGGCACCGGCGACCTGCGACTGGACGAGGTTGCCCAGCCCGATCTGCCCGCGCCAGCGGTTGATGTTCGCCAGCTCGCCACCGACGTCGCCCGGGAAGGCGGTGATGGAAAGGTCGGCTTCGCCGCCCTCGCCGGTGATCGTGTAGGTGCCCTTGCGCATGGCGGTGGCCGCCTTGGCCTGCCAGTGCGCGGGGGCCGTCCAGGCCAGCGCCATCCCGGCGGTGGTGGCCACCGGGGTCGACGCCATGCCGGCCCCGCCGGAGGGGGCCGTCGCTGCCACCGGGGCTGCCGGCACCGGGTCGGCCTCATGGGGCACACGGTAGGAGGTGACCTTGCCGTCGCGGCAGGCTGACAGGAGCAGCACGCAGGCGACAACAGGCAGGGAACGGGGTAGAACTGACATGTGCATGGATTAGTCGTGAATCGGACGGAGACTTCAACCCATTCCCCGCAGGTATCAGACGCGGGGGTGGGGCGGATAAGGGCCAAGGTGAGGCCTGTGAGAGGCCCGGCGGTCTGAGATATTCTCCCGTTTGGGCAGATCGGGCGGATTTCGGATCTCAAATTTCAGATTTGAAATCACCACCCGCGATCATCCGCGCGGGTCTTGCCAAACCGTCGTTCGCGGCAAATCTTTCGGCCACTTATGACGCTCCATCCCATGGGAGATGCGGCGGTTGTCCTGGAAATTGGTCAGGCGATCGACGAGGCCACCCTGGCCCGCGTCAGCTCGGTCGCCCGCGCCATCTCCGACCGTCGGCCGGTCGGGGTGACGGATATCGTGCCGGCTTTTGGCTCGGTGACGGTCTTTTACGATCCGCGTAAAATCAGCAGCTATGGTGAACTGGCCGCCGCACTTCAGCAGGTGGCGGCTCCCGCCGAGCAGACTTATCCCGCCAGTGCGCCTCGAGTGGTGGAGATCCCCGTCTGCTATGGCGGGGAATTTGGTCCGGATCTCGGGAGCGTGGCGGCGCACACCGGGTTGACCGCCGAGGAGGTCATCCAGTTGCACAGCGGGGCCGAGTACCGGGTGCATGCGATCGGCTTTTCCCCGGGTTTCCCGTACCTCGGCGGACTGCCGGCCCGCCTGAACACCCCGCGACGCGCCACGCCGCGGCCGGCGGTGCCGGCGGGTTCTGTCGGCATCGGCAGCGCGCAGACCGGCGTGTACCCGGTCGCGAGTCCCGGGGGATGGAACCTGATCGGGCGCACCCCGCGGGCGTTGTTCCGGCTGCACCAATCGCCGCCCGCGTTGCTGCTGATCGGCGACCGCGTGAAATTCCGGCCCATCACGCCGGGGGAGTTTGCCGCATGGAAATAAAAGTCATTCGCGCGGGCCCGATGACGACGGTGCAGGATGCCGGCCGGCCCGGGCATCGCGCCGAGGGCGTGCCCGCGGGCGGCGCCGCCGACCTCTTTGCGCTGCGCCTCGCCAACCTGCTGGTCGGAAATCCCGAGGATGCCGCCGTGCTGGAGTGCACGCTGGCCGGGCCGACGCTGGAGTTTGCCGAGGACACCACCATCGCGGTCGGCGGCGCCGACTTCGCCGGCGTGCCTGCCTGGCAACCGGTGGTCGTCCGCGCCGGCGGTCGCCTGGCGCTGGGTCCGTGCCACCACGGTTGCCGCGGGTACGTGGCGATCGCCGGCGGCGTGGAGGTGCCGGTCGTGCTCGGGAGCCGCAGCACGTTCCTGCGCGCGCATCTCGGCGGACACGAGGGCCGGGCACTAAGGGACGGCGACCGGCTGGAGGCGGGTGCTTGGGTCCTGCCGCATGAGGTGAAGCATTGGCGGGTCGACCCGCATGTGCTGCCGCCCTACTCGAACGAGCCCACGCTCCGCATTCTGCGCGGTGCCCAATGGAATGATTTCGATGCCGACTGGGCCGCGGCGGAATTCACGGTCACGCCGGTTTCAGACCGGATGGGAATCCGTCTCGCGGGCCCGAAGCTGGTCCGGCGTCGAGGTCGCGAATTGCTCTCCTCGGCCGTTGCTCCGGGTACCGTGCAGGTCCCGCCGGACGGCCAGCCCATCCTGCTGCTCGCGGACGGGCAGACCATCGGCGGCTACCCGCGGATCGCCCACGTCATCGGCGTGGACCTGCCGCTCGCGGCGCAACTGCGCCCCGGGGCCAAGGTGCATTTCGCGGAGGTCACCCTCGACGAGGCGCACCGCCTCTGGCGCCAGCAGGAGCGCACCCTCGCCATCCTCCGCCAGGGCCTGGCGGAAAAACTGCGGTGAACCCCGGATTTTTACCCGCGAATGAACGAGAATAGACGCCAACACGAAAGGAGAGGCGGTTCGCAGGCACAGATCGGATTGCCCGGAATTTCCTGTCTCCTTTCGCTTAAATTCGCGTTCATTCGCGGGTAAATCTTCATGCCTTCCTCATCCATCGACCTGAACTGCGACCTCGGCGAGGGCGCCGGCCATGACTCCGAGATCATGCCCTGGATCACCTCGGCCAATATCGCCTGCGGCGGTCATGCCGGGGATGCCGAAACGATGCGCGCGACGGCCGAGCTCGCGAAACGCCACGGGGTCGCCATCGGCGCCCACCCGGGATTCGCCGACCGGGAGAACTTCGGGCGGAGCGGGGAAGTGCCCGCCGCCGCGGAGATCGCCAAGCTGGTCGGGGCGCAGATCGCGGCCCTGCAGGCGATCGCGCCTGTCCGGCACGTGAAACCCCACGGGCTGCTCTACAATCTGGCGGCTCGGGACCGGAAGATCGCGTCCGCCGTGGCGATCTCAGTGCATGCCGCCAACCCGAAGCTCTTTCTTTTTGCGCTGGCGGGCAGTGAACTGGCGGCCGCGGGCCGCCGCTGCGGCCTGCGCGTGGTGGAGGAGGCGTTCGCCGACCGCAGCTATGAGGCCGACGGCTCGCTGACGCCGCGGGACCGCCCGGGAGCGGTGATCACCGACGATTCCACGGCGGTTGCGCAGGTGCTCGCAATCGTCCTCCGCCGCGGCGCGGAGTCGGCGGACGGCTCCGCGGTGCGCATCAAGGCCGGCACCCTTTGCATACACGGTGATCGTCCGGGTGCGGTGGGGCTCGCGCAGAAGATCCGCCGTGTCCTGACCGCCGCGGGAGTGACGGTCAAGGCGCCGTGAGGAGGCCCAGGATTCCGTGGTAGGGTCGCCTCGACGAGGCGACCGCGATGATGGATCTATCCGGCCGGGTCGTCGACCCAGCCCTACCTTCCGATCCTGATCTCAGCTCCCGCCGCCCGGCGCGCGTTCCTCGCGGTTGATCGTCTTGATGGAGGTCGAAGTCGTGGCCGCCTCCTTCGCCATGTGGGCGATCAGGCGGTCGTTGAATTCCTTGGCCGGGTCGTGGCCGATGCGCTTGAGGGCCTGCGTCAGGGCGGCCACCTCCACAAGGCGGGCGATGTCGCGGCCGGGGCGGACATAAAGTTCGTAGTGGGGCACCCGCATGCCGATGATCTCGTAGTGGTTCTCCTCGAGCCCGGTGCGCTCCTCGACCACCTCAGGCGTCCACTCGCGCAGGGTCACGACCATGTCGATGCGCTTCTCGAGGCGCACCGACTTGATGCCAAACATCTCGCCGATGTTGATGATGCCGATGCCGCGGCACTCCATGTAGCCGCGGTTGAGCGGGCGGCTGGAGGCCATCAGCTCGCGCTCGTCGAGCAGCTGGATCACGGTGAGGTCGTCGGCGACGAGCGAATGCCCGCGCTCGATCAGTGCCAGGGCGCACTCGCTCTTGCCGACACCGGAGTCGCCGCGGAGCATCACGCCCACACCCTTCACGTCGAGCGTCGTGGCATGCTCGGTCGTGCTGGGGGCGAACTCGTTGTCGATGCAGAGGGTCGCCTGGCTGACGAAATGCATCGTGATGAGGGGGCTCCGGAAGAGCGGCAGATTCATCTCCTGACAAACGGTCAACAGCGCCTTGGTCGGCGAATAATTCCGGGTCAGCACGAAGCAGGGGATGCCCTTGCGCGCGATCTCGGTGAAGATCTCCGTCTGCCGCTGGTGTGTCAGGGTCTTGAGGTACGTGAGCTCGGCGGCGCCGAGGATCTGGAGCCGCTTGTTTGCGAAATACTTGAAGAACCCGGTGAGGGCGAGGGCGGGGCGGTTGATCGTGCCCTCGCGGACGATGCGGTGCAGGCCTTCCCCGCCGGCGACCAGCTCCAGCTTCAGCTTCTCCCCGTAGGTCTCGAAGAAGTGGGCGACGGTGATTCCGTGGATGGCCTTGGTTGGCATGGGTGCGACGCGCGAAACTCACCGCGCGCCGGCGAACTTTCAACGCTCAAGTCGCGCGGAGGAGCCGGAGTCGGTGTCAGCGGGAAGCATGGCGCCGGACTACCCGCAGGTTCGGACTGGCCATGGATCGCGGTGACCTGCGAAAAGGCAGGCGCACCCATGTCGTCAGCCGCTGTATCATCCGCATTCCTTACACGTCGCGATCCGGCGCGCGTCTGGCCGGGGCTGGTCATCTTTCTGGCCGGCGTGGCCGCCTACGCCAACAGCCTCTCGGCCCCGTTCATCTTCGACGACATCGATGCGATCCGAGAAAACCCGACCATCCGGTCGCTGGGCAGCGCGTGGTCGCCGCCGCACGAAGGCTCGGGCGTGGACAGCCGTCCGGTCGTCAACGTGTCGTTTGCGCTGAACTACGCCGCCGGCGAGTTGAATGTCCGCGGGTACCACGCCACCAACCTCGCGATCCATTTGCTGGCCGGGCTGGCCTTGTTTGGCGTGGTTCGCCGGACCCTCACGCGCAACGGGGAATCCGCCGCGACCCCGCTCGCCTTGGTTGCGGCGCTGCTCTGGACGCTGCATCCGCTCCAGACGGAATCCGTCACGGTCGTGACCCAGCGGACCGAGTCGCTGATGGGTCTGTTTTATCTGTCGACCCTGTACGGCTTCATCCGTGCCGTGGAGAATCCGGGAGGCCGACGGTGGGCGTTCTTCTCGGTGGCTGCCTGCCTGCTCGGCATGGGCACCAAGGAAGTGATGGTGAGCGCACCGCTGCTGGTCCTGCTGTATGACCGGACGTTTGTCGCCGGGAACTTCCGGTCGGCCTGGCAGCAACGCCGCGGGTATTACACGGCGTTGGCCACGACGTGGCTGCTACTGGGCTGGCTGGTCGCGAGCTCGGGCGGGGCCCGGGGCGGGGCGGCGGGCACGGCTTCCGGCATCACGCCATGGACGTATGCGCTGACCCAGTGCGAAGCCATCGGCCTTTATCTGAAACTCGCGCTGTGGCCGGACCCGCTGGTGCTCGACTACGGCACGGCCGTGGTGACCGATCTGCGGCAGGTCGTACCGCAGGCGCTACTGGTGCTCGCGCTGGTGGCCGCGACGATCCTCGCACTCCGGCGCTGGCCGGCCGGGGGATTCCTCGGCGCGTGGTTCCTGGCCATCCTCGCTCCCAGTTCGAGTTTCCTGCCTTTGGCGACGCAAACCATCGCCGCGCACCGGATGTACCTCCCGCTTGCCGCGGTGGTGGTGGCAGGCATCGCCGCCGCGGATCGCTGGCTGGGACGCGGTGCCGTGGTGGCCGGGCTCGTGCTCGCTCTGGGATTCGGCTCGCTGACTTTCGTGCGCAACCAGGACTACCGCACGGCGATCTCGATCTGGGAGGACAACGTGAAGAACGCCCCCGCCAACGCCCGCGGGCACAGCAACCTCGGCCTCGCACTTGGCGCGGCGGGGCGCACCGATGAGGCGATGGCCGAACTGCGCGAGGCGATCCGGCTCCAGGCCGACATCCCCTTTGCGCACTACAACCTCGGACTCATCCTCTCCCGCCTTAACCGGGACGCCGAGGCGCTGCCGCTGTTCGAGGAGGAACTGCGCCTGCAACCGGCCTACGCGCCGGCCTGGTGCGACCTGGGGCTCAGCTTGTACCAATTGGGCCGCCGCGATGAGGCCGTGGCCGCGTACGAAAAGGCACTCCGGCTCAAGCCCGACGACCCCGAGGCCCTCGAGCGGATGGGCGTGGCATTGGCGTCGCTCGGCCGTTTGGCGGAGGCTGTCGTCCGGTACGAAGAGGCGCTCAAGCTTCGCCCCAACACCCCGGGAATCCATCAGAACCTCGGCATCGCTCTCGCGCTCTCCGGTCACGTCCCGAAGGCAATCGAACAATTCGAGCGGGCAATCACATTGGATCCAAACTTTGCCGAGGCGCACCTCGCACTGGCGCTCGCCCTCACCGACACCGGCCGCCCGCAGGCGGCGGCGGCCCATCGCGAAAAAGCCCAGGGTCTGCAGTCCAATCGGAAGCCCTGAAGTGGTCATTGGTACGTGCCGCAGCTCCGTCCAGAGTTTCACGTATTAAGTGAAACTCTGGACAGAGCCCGGCCGGAAAAATGCAGACACCGAGGTGCCGATGACAGGCGGGCCTGGGTCATGCGGTGATCGAAGATTGAATCCTCTGCGCCTGCCGCGCTCTCGGCGTGCACCAAGCTGTGATCGGGTGCCAGGGCCCGTTTGTGCAACGCAAACTTCCAGTTGATCCCGGCGGGGCAGCCGCCCACGGTGCCGGTCCATGCCGGAATCCGTCCCGCCTCCGTGTCCCCATCTGCCGTTACCCGGTCTGGGCCTGGACTGGCGGCATCTGCACCTGTTCCGGGCGGACGAGCGCGGCGGGCGGTTTTATTTTGCCTGTCTCGAATATGGCCAGGCGCTCTGGCTGCGCCGCCTGCCGGCGCGGGCGATGCTCTGTCTCGACCGGGCGTTCGGGGCTGATCTCAAGGGCGACGAGCCCGAGCTGCGGTTATGTCCGCCGCCGTACGCGGCGATGGCGTGGATCATGGCGCATGCCCCGGAGGGAGTCTTCCTCGGCAATCCCCGGGTTCACTTCCAGCACTACGCGGGCCGGATGAATGAGCCGCGCAAGCAACCGCGGGTCTGGCGCTCGTGGGCCTGCTGGGCGCTGGCGCGGGTGGTGCGGCCGCAGGATCCGGGCGATCCGCGGCACCAGATTCAGGAGCCGACACTGGATGAAATTGCCGCCGGGCTGAAGGCGCACGGTCTGCCGGGCGAGGTGGAGGTTTGGCGGGAGGCGCTGCAGAACACGGCCTCGCTGTAGGAGCGGGTTTATCCCGCGAGATCGGATGTCATTCGCGGCGTAAAGCCGCTCCTACAGGATGATCATCGCGGCTGAGGCACCACCTCAGCCCTACCTTCAACCCATCCGTTAAATCCGCGTAATCCGCGGTTAAACGGATCGAGAGTTTTAGCACGAAGCCAGCAGCCGCTTCAGGTTCACGTGCTCCGTGATCATGCGCTTGATGACGGGGAACTTGTCGGTGTCCTGCGGCTGCGTCTTCACCGTCATGTCGTGGATCTTGGACGTGATGGTGTAGCTCTCCTCCGCGGCGGTGATGACCGGGATGCGCGACTGCGCGATGTGCTGGCGCAGGGCGGGGGTGGGGACGATGCCGTTGGTGAGGATGAGGCCAGCGATGGCTGGGCCCTTCACGGCCCGCGAGATGGCGGCCATCACGATGTCCTCGCGGTCGCCGGGCGTGATGATGAGCACGCCGGGCTTCAGGAACTCCACGATCCCGCTGGCCGCCATCGCGCCGACCACGACACGGTGGACGCGCTCGTTGGCGCCGGCCTCGCGGGCATTGATCCAATGGCCGGAGATTTCCTCGGCGACCTGGGCGAGGTTGGGGGCGGAAAGCAGCGACTGGATCGGCAGGACGCCGAGCAGCGGCACGCCGTGGCGGGCGAGCCCGATGCCGGCGTATTCCGTGATCTGGGGAATCTTGCTTGCCTCGACCTTGTTCAGGATCGCGCCGATCACCTCGACGCCGAACTTGTCGAACAGCGCCTTGTTCATCGCGATCTCGTCGATCGGCCGGCCGATGCCGCCGGGGGTGACGATGATGACCTTCGCATGGAGCAGCTTCGCCACCCGGGCGTTAGACAGGTCGAAGACGGAGCCGACTCCGGCGTGGCCGGTGCCCTCGATCAGGGTAAAATCCTTTTCCCAGGAAACGCGGTCGAAGGCCCGGCAGATCTTGTCCTCGAGCTGCTCGAGCATCGGGGCGGGGTTCTGGAGGAAGCGCCGGGTGAAGGTGGAATCGACTGCGACCGGGCTCATGCTCTCGATCGGCACGCGCACCTGGTAGATGGTGTCTAGCAGCACGGAGTCCTCGTCGACCTGGTGGCCGCGGACTTCGACGAAGCGCTGGCCGATCGGCTTGATAAAGCCGACGCGGGGGTAAAAGGACTGCAGCGCGGCGAAGAGGCCCAGGCAGGTGGTCGTCTTGCCGTCGTTCATGCGCGTGGCGGCGACGAAGACGCGCTTGGTGACGTCGTTGATCGGCGCGCGCAGCAGGGGGCTGGCGGCCAGCTCGAACGGATTCTGGGTGGTCCCGTTGGGCGGCCGGGAACCGGTGACGGCCGGGCTGGCGGGGATCGCGGAGGACGGGGCGGCGCTCATGAGGAACCGTAGAGCAGGCGCTGGTCGATGGCCTGGCACCCAACCACGGCTGCCGCGCCGAAGACATCGTGCGCGCTGGCGCCGCGGCTGATCTCGGCGGCGGGCCGCGCGAGGCCGGTGATGATCTGGCCGAACGAATTCGCGCCGGCGAGGACCTGCACGAGCTTGTAGCCGATGTTGGCGCTGTTGAGGTCGGGGAAAATCAGGACGTTGGCCCGGCCGGCCACCTTGCTGTCGAGACCCTTCATCCGGGCGACCGCGCCGTCGAGCGCGGCATCGACCTGGATCTCGCCCTCGATTTCCAACGGCAAGCTCGATTCGCGGGCGCGGGCGCGGGCCAGCTCGGTGGCGGTCCGGACCTTGGCCAGCATCGGGTGCGAGGAGTTGCTGTGCGTGGCGTAGCTGAGCATGGCGACACGCGGGATCTCGTTCGTGAGGTGGCTCGCGATCATCGCGGTGGAGAGGGCAATTTCGCAGAGCTGCTCCGCGGTCGGGTCGGGGATGACGCCGCAGTCCGAGAGGAAGAGCGAGCCGTCGCTGCCGACCTGCTTTTCGTCCCAGTCGAGGATCATGAGCGATGAGGCGTGGCGGACGTGGGCCAGTTTCGGGATGATCTGAAAGATCGGGCGCAGAGCGGAGGAGGCGGTGACGGTCGCGCCGCCGACAAGGGCGTCGGCCTGGCCGCCGGCGAGCATCATCGTCGCGAAGTAATTCGGGTTGCGCAGCATGGTCCGCGCCTCGTCGATCCCGCCGCCCTTGGCGCCGCGGAGCTTTTCGAAGCCGGCGGCGAAGCCCTCGAACTCCTCGCTGCGCTCCGGCTCGATGATGCGCATGCCCTTGAGGTCGAGCGAAAGACGGGCGGCGGCGTCCTTGATCGTCTTGCGATCGCCCAGGATGATCGGGGCGCCCATGCGGCGGGTCACCCACTGGCGGGCCGCCTGCAGCACGCGCGGGTCGGCCCCCTCGGGGAAAACCACGCGCTTCGGATGGCGCTGGAGACGGTCGATGAGTTTCGGCAGGAGCGGCATGAGTGCAGGCGGACCATGCAAACGGCAGGTGGGGTGGTCAATGCCGCACGGCGGTTTTTCGGGATGAAATGTATCACCTGGTCCCGCCCGAGGTCGCCACCGGTAAACAACTTGCTAACCGGCGCGCCCGTCCGCTGGACTCCGGCCGTGTCGAAGCACCTGAAGAATATTGGAGTCGTCTCGCTCCTGACTCTGGTGTCCCGCGTGCTCGGGCTGTTCCGCGATGCGCTGACGGCGCGGGTGATCGGCGCGGACCTGGATGCCTCGGCGTTTTTCACGGCCTTTCGACTCCCGAACCTTTTTCGGCGCCTGCTGGCGGAGGGTTCGCTCACAGCCGCGTTTGTCCCAACCCTGCAGGAGGAGCTGCGCGACCGCGGCCGGCCCGGGGCGTTCGATCTCTTGAGCAACGTGACGAGCTGGCTGCTCCTCGTGAGCGGAACGGTCGTCGGAGTTGCGATGTTGCTTTTCCAAGGCGACTGGCTCCTGCCCACTGCGGACGCCGGGAAGTGGCGTCTGGCGGCGGACCTGGCCGTGATTCTTTTCCCTTACCTCGTGTTGGTGTCGTTGGCGGCGGCCTTCAGCGCCGCGCTCCAGGTGCTCGAGCGCTTCACGGAGCCGGCGCTTTCGCCGATCTGGCTGAACTTGGCGATGATCGCGGCGCTGGGGGCCGCCGGGCTGGGTTTCGCCGACACGACGCTCGGCCGGATCCACTGGCTGTGTGCCGGCGCGCTGGCCGGGGGATTCTTCCAGATGGCGATTCCTGCCGCGGTGCTGGTGCGGGAGGGCTGGCGGCCGCAGTTCGACCTGCGGGCCTCACCGCGGGTGCGTCTCATCGCGGCCCTGATGCTGCCGGGAATATTCGGAACCGCGATCTACCAGATCAACCAGTACGTCACGCAGGTGCTCGCGTACCACGTGAGCAACTCCGCGGCGGCGGTCATGAACTACGCGACGCGCCTGATGGAGCTGCCGATCGGCGTCTTCTCGATCGCGATCGCCACCGTGGTCTACCCGCTGCTGGCCCGCCATGCGGCGGAGGGGAAGCACGAGGACATGGCAACGGACTACCGCAAGGGACTGGGGCTGATCCTGCTGATCAACGTGCCGGCGGCGGCCGGGCTGATCGTCCTCGGTGAGCCAATCATCCGCCTGCTGTTCGAGGGCGGCAGCTTCACGCCGGAGCACACGCGGATGACCGTTCCGCTGCTGCAGATCTTTGCGCTCGGCATGCCCTTTTTCTCGGTGGTGAGTCTGACGACCCGCGCCTTCTACGCGACCCGCGACACTGTGACGCCGGTGAAGGTTGCGCTGGTGAACTTTGTGCTGAATGCCGGGTTGTGCTTCGCCTTGATGGGCACCTTCGGAGCGCCAGGGCTGGCCACGGCGAGCACGGTGGCCGTGGTGGTGCAGACGGTGGTGCTGCAGCGGATGCTCAGCCGGCATCAGCCCGGGCTGACCTTTGGCCCGCTCTGGGCGAGCCTCGTGAAGGTGCTGGGCGCGGCGCTCGTCATGTGTGCCGTCACGGGTGGCGGCTGGCTGCTGCTGCGGAATGCATTCAGCACGACGAGAATCGCGGACCTCGTGGCGGTGTTCGGACTCATTCCGTTGGCGGTAGTCACGTTCTTCGGCGCCGCCTGGGTGCTGCGGATCGAGGGACGGGAAGAGCTGGCCGCACTGGCAGGCAAACTGATCGGCCGGCGCAACCGATGAGGCTTAAAATCGACTGGTTCCTGGCTGGGATGGTCGCGGCGACGGCGCTGGCCTGGACCTTTCCCGCGCCGGGCGCGGCGGGCGGCTGGCTGCATCCGGAGCTGCTGACCAAGGCCGGCGTGGCCCTGATCTTTTTCCTGCACGGCGTGACGCTGCCCGGATCCGAGCTGCGGGCCGGCGCCGCGCGCTGGCGGTTGCATGTGGTGGTGCAGGCGGCCACCTTCCTCTTTTTCCCGCTGCTCGCGTGGCTGACGATCCGGCTGCTGGGCGCGCACCTCTCCCCGGCGCTCCAGCTCGGGATCTTCTTCCTCGGCGCGCTGCCCTCGACGGTCTCGTCCTCGGTCGCGATGACCGGCATGGCGGGGGGCAACGTGGCGGGTGCGGTCTTCAACGCCACGCTCTCGAACCTGCTCGGCATCTTCATCACCCCGCTCTGGGTGCTCGTGGTGCTGCGGGCCGGCGGCCAGTCGCTGCCCGTGCTGCCGGTCGTGCTCGACCTCGTGCGCTGGTTGTTGCTGCCGCTGGCGATCGGGCAAATGTGCCGGCCGTGGCTGGGCGGCTGGGCGATGCGCCACAAGGCGTTCGTCAAGACCGCCGACCGCGGGACGATCCTGCTGCTGGTCTACACCTCGTTCTGCGACTCGTTCGCCAACGGCGTCTGGGCCGCGCAGGGCGGGGTGAGCATCGCGCTCGTCACGGTGATCGCCGTGGTCTTCTTTGCCGCGGTCTTTGCGGCGGTGTCGGGCGCCGCGCGGGCCCTGGGCTTCGAGCGTGGCGACAGGATCGCGGCGGTCTTCTGCGGATCGAAGAAGACCCTGGCCTCCGGCGTGCCGATGGCGAAGTTGATGTTCGGCGCCAACCCGGCACTGGGCGTGATCCTCCTGCCGATCATGATCTACCACCCGCTGCAGCTCGTGATCTGCGGCTTCCTCGCCGAGCGCTGGGGGCGGGAGGGCGCAAAAAAAGCCCCTTGAACCACGGGTTGCACGGATTTTCACGGATTGCTGATATCCTTATCCCAAACCCTCCTCTCCGTTGCTTCATCCGTGAAATCCGTGGTTCAAAAATCCTGATGATTTCCCCCTCAGTCTTCATCGTTCCATGAGCTCTTCATCCGACGCCGCATCCTCCGTAGTCCACAACGCCGCCGCCAAGCGGTTTGAGCTCACCTCCGGCGGTGCCACGGCCGTGGCCGAGTACCGTGACGACGGCGGGCGCCGGGTGTTTCACCACACCTTCGTGCCGCCGGCCCTGCGCGGGCACGGGTTGGCCGAGAAGCTCGTGCGGGAGGCCCTAAGCGATGCACGGGCCCGCAACCTCCCGGTCGTGCCGGCCTGTTCGTATGTGGCGGCCTTCATCGAGCGGAATCCCGAGTTTCACCCGCTGGTTGCCTGAGAGCCCGGGCACGAAATCACGGCATCGGCAGAGTTTCATTTAATAGATGAAACTCTGCCCGGAGAGCCCCGCGGTGCGTCTTCGCAGAATTTCACCGGTTGAGCGAAAGGGAAGCGGCGGACGAAATCGCCTGCCGGGTTGCCAAACCGCGGGCGACTGATTGTTTGCGCGACCTATGGAATCCATTTCTCCCGCTGCTCTCCTCGGTGCCCTGCGCTGGCGCTACGCGACCAAGAAGTTCGATCCCGCCCGGAAGATCCCGGCCGAGACCTGGTCCGCACTGGAGGAGGCGCTCGTGCTCACAGCCTCCTCGACCGGACTGCAGCCATGGAAGTTCATCGTCGTGACGGATCCGGCTTTGAAGCAACAGCTCGTCCCCGCCTCAAAGGGTCAGGTCCAGACCGCCGACTGCTCGCAATTTGTCGTCTTCACGGTGCGCCGCGGCCTGGATGCCGGCCATGTGGATCGCCACCTCGCCCGCATGGCCGAAGTGCGCGAGACGCCGTTGGAGTCGCTGGGGAAATTCCGCGAGATGGTGGAGCGCAACCTGACGAAGGCTAAGGCCGAGGGCCGCCTCGACATCTGGCAAACCCACCAAATCTACATCGCGCTTGGCAACTTCCTCACCTCCGCCGCCCTCCTCGGTGTCGACACCTGCCCAATGGAGGGCATCGATCCGCTCCTGATGGACGAAACGCTCGGCCTGACCGGCACCGGTTACGCCACGGTGGTCGCCTGCGCCGCGGGATACCGCGCGGCGGACGACAAGTACGCGACGACCCGGAAAGTCCGGTTCAAGGCCGCCGACGTGATCGTGCGGCGGTAAAAAGGCAGGGGCGGTTGTCCTCAACCGCCCTGATTGATCGAGGGCACACGGGACATGTGCCCCTACCTTTCCATTTTTCTCAGCGCGGCGGCCACAGTCGCCGGAGCGAGGTCCGCGAGGCTTCCGCCGCCGGTCGGCGCACAGCCTAGCGGCTGGAGCATCTGCACGCCGGCGGCAAAGACCGGGCCGGTGCGGACCGGGTTGGTGGGACCGAAAAGGCCGATGACCGGCACGCCGACGGCGTTCGCCAGGTGCATGCCGCCGGTGTCATTGGTCACCAGCACCCGGCAGGTGCGGAAAGCGGCCACCAAGCCCGGCAGGTTGGTTTTACCGGCGAGGTCGGTCACACGTTCCGCCGCGAAATCCTTGGCGATCTCGGAGGTGATTGCCCGGTCGCCCGCGGTGCCGAAAAGGATGAATGTTTCCGCGGGGAACTCCGCGATCAGTTTGCGCCAGTGCGCCACCGGCCAGCGTTTCTCCGGGGCGTTCTCCGAGCCGGCGATCAGACCGATGGGGGCGCCGGGCCCGGGGTTGGTCGGCGGTGTGGCCGGTGTGCGGTCGGGTGGCACGGCGAGGCCGAAGTGCTGCAGGAAGTTTCCCCAGAGCCCGAGCTGGTGGTGCGCGCGTTCGTCGAAATCCACCGGCAGCCGGAAGCGATGCGTCAGGAGCGGCCGCGGCCTGCCCGGACGGACGAGGCCGAAGCGCTGCGGGCAGCGGGTCAGCCAGGCTTCGAGATCGCCGCGCAGCGAGTTGGTGAAGAGCAGGTGGACGTCCGGGTATTCCAGCCGGCGGCGCCAGAAATGGAGGAAGTAGCCGGCACCGCGCGCGGGCAGGGAATCGTAGCGGTCGGCGACGTTCCATGCCTGCAGCAGCGGCAGAAACGGCGCCTTGCCGATCAGCGTGATCTCGGCGTCGGGCCGCGAGGCGCGGATCGCGCGGAGCAGGGGCACGGCCATGACGACATCGCCCAGCCAGTTGGGCAGGCGGATCCAGAGCCGGGTGCGCCGGGGCGTCGTGGTGAGGCCGCGGGCCCGGAGGTCCTCGGCGAGGAGATCCCGCTTGGCCTCGAGCCGCAGGCGTCGCACCGGCATGTCCTGGTTCCGCCAGCGGTCGTGCATCCAGAGCCAGGACGCACAGAGGTTGTCGTCGTTGGCCAGCAGCGACTCGAGCCAGCGGTTCAGTCCGAGCGTCGTGCCCTCGGAAGTGCTGGTCTGGTCCAACAGGTGGGCCCCGATCTCGATCCGCCAGAAACCGCGGCGGCGGGAAAAAATGCCATAGACCCGGGCCTGGAATTTTTCCGCGAGGAGTCCCGGCAGTTCCGTCGTCGAGCAAACGCGGCCGAAGAGGGTGGTCAGCGCCCCCTGCATGCCGGCGTTCTGGTCGAAAAGCACGCCGATGAAACCCTTGCGCCGCAAAACCTTCAGCGCCTCGGCGAAACCCTCGCGCCGCGAGAGCATCTTCATGCCGAACGTTTCGCGGGAACGGCGGACCCAGGCGTCGACCGCTTCATTGTCGAGAGGACGGTAGATGATGCCGAACTCGGGCAGCTTGACCGGGAGCACCAGCCCCATGCTTGTCTGCGCCTCCCAGTAGGCGATATGCGGTGAGCAAATCAGCACCGGCGCCGGGTCGGTGGCATGGCGGTTGTAGGCCTCCAGCATTTCCGGGGAGCAGGAAACGATCTGCCGCAGCCGTTCGACGCCGAGGTAGGGCGTGGCGAGGGAGAGGAGGCCGGTCTCAACCAGCCGCCGGCAGCTGGAGCGGGCGATGCGGCGGTGCCACGCGGCGGGCCGGTCCGGGAAGGCGTGGTGCAGGTTGGAGCGCAGCAACCGCCGCCGGCGGGGGAGGGCCCAGTACATCAGCTCGCCGAGAACGGCCGCCACCAGGTGGAGGAGTTTCTCCGGGGTGTGGGCGACGGACCAGCCGAGGATTTGGAGCAGGAGGAGGGGCACGCGGGCGAAGGGCAGCCGTGGCCGCCGGTCGCAAGGGATGGGTGGTCTTCCCGCACCGGTCAAAGCAGTTTGCCGCAGCAGCCGGCAGTCTTCGCCTGCCGGCTGCTGAAACGGATGGCTGCGCCATCCGGGAGACCGAAGGGGAAAACACCCCTGATATGTCCGACCAAAATGGCCCAGCCATTTTGGCTTCTCGGCACTCAAGGGCGCAGCCCTTGAGTGCCGAGTGCGGTTTGGCATTTGATTTCCGGCACGAAACAAAATCAAAACGTGGGTGGCGGCAGCGGTGCGCGGGCATCCGCCGCGCTTTTCCGTGCCCGAACTTCTCATTCTCAAGCCGTCGTCGCTCGGCGACATCATCCACGCCCTCCAGGTCGCCACCACGATCAAGGCGCAGCAGCCCGACGTGCGCATCAGCTGGGTGGTGCGGGAGATCTTCGCCCCGATCGTCCGCGCCTGCAACGCAGTCGACCAGACGTACGTCTTCGAGCGCAAGGGCGGGACCAAGGGCTTCCTCAAGCTCACCCGCGAGCTCCGTCTGAAGAAGTTCGACTACGCCTTCGACATGCAGGGTCTGCTCCGCACCGGCCTGCTGATGTCGCGCGTCCACGCCAGCCAGAAGGTCGGCCGCACCGATGCCCGCGAGGGCGCCCGCTTCTTCTGCAAGACCCGTGTGCCGCTGCCGCCCGACGGCCGCCGGAGCCATGCGATCGACATCCTCCTCCAGTTCTGCCCCGTGCTCGGCCTCAAGCCCGAGCTGCAGGGCCAACTCGCCTTCCGCGAGGTCGACAGCCTGAACCTCCGCCACCTCGAGGGCGGACGCGCCGGCCAGCGCCCGGTCGTGATTTTCCCCGACAGCCGCCGCGAGGAGAAGCGCTGGCACGGCTTCAAGCAGCTCACCGAGCTCATCATCCGCGAGCCGGGCGGCCGGCGTGTCATCTGGGCGGGCAACAACTACATCCCCGACGGCGGCGCCATGCCCGCGGACCGGTTCCTTAACCTCACCGGCAACACCAGCCTGGTCTCGCTCCCGGCGCTCGTGCGCCGCGCCGACTGGGTCATCTCGAACGACAGCGGCCCGATGCACCTCGCGGCCGCGATGCGGGTCCGCACCTTTGCCATCTTCGGCCCGACCGATCCGCGCCTCTTCGGGCCTTATCCGCTCAATGCCCCCACCAATCACGTCATCCAGGCCCCGCTCGGCGACCTCCGCCTCCTCTCGGTCAAGGATGTGCTCGCCCGTTTCCACCGGATCGACACCGTGGGCGGGAACCGTCCGGCCTCCCGCAAACCTATCCCATGATTGATCCGAAACTCCTCCGCGATTCGCCCGACCTCGTTCGCGCCGCCATCGCCAAGAAGCACTTGGTGGTCGACCTAGACTCCGTCGTGGCGCTCGACACCGCCTGGCGCGCCGCCGTGCAGGACGTCGAGAACCTGCGCGCCAGCCAGAAGGCCGCCAACAACGCCATGGCCGCGCTGCCCAAGGGCACGCCCGAGTTCCAGGCGAAGGTCGCCGAGATGAAGGCCGTCTCGGCGCAGGTGAAGGAGCGCGAGGTCGCGCTGAAGGACGTCGAGGAGAAGTGGCGGCAGGCGCTGCTCGCGGTCCCGAATCTCCCGCACGCCTCGGTCCCCGAGGGACGCACCCCGGAGGACAACGTCATCCAGTCGTTGCACGGCAACCACGAGGAGCCGCGCCCCCACGCGCTGCCGCACTGGGAGATCGCCGGCTTCGAGCGGCTCTACGATTTTCCCCGCGGGGCGAAGGTCACCGGCGCCGGTTTCCCGTTCTTCATCGGCGACGGCGCCCGGCTCGTGCGCGCGCTGCTCAATTTCTTTTTGGATGAGGACGTCCGCGCCGGCTACACCGAGGTCAGTCCGCCGATTTTCGTCAACGCCGCCAGCGCCACCGCCACCGGCCAGCTGCCCGACAAGGAGGGCCAGATGTACGAAACGGTCGACAAGCTCTACGCCGTGCCAACGGCCGAGGTGCCCCTGACCAATTTCTTCCGCGATGAGATTCTGGAGGAAGCGGTGCTCCCGGTCCTGCGCTGCGCCTATACCCCCTGCTTCCGCCGCGAGGCCGGCAGCTACGGCAAGGATGTCCGCGGGCTCAACCGCCTGCACCAGTTTGACAAGGTCGAGCTGCTCAAGTGGGTCCATCCCTCGGCCAGCTACGATGAGCTGGAAAAACTCCGCCTCGATGCCGAGCGCCTCCTGCAGAAGCTCGAGCTGCCTTACCGTGTGCTCCTCATGTGCGGTGGTGACATGGGCTTCGGCCAGGCCAAGAAGTACGACCTTGAGGTCTGGGCCGCCGGACAGAAGCGCTGGCTGGAGGTCTCGAGCTGCTCGAACTTCGAGGCCTTCCAGGCGCGGCGCGCCCAGATCCGCTTTCGCTCAAAGGAGACGGGCAAGCCCGAGCTCGTGCACACCCTCAACGGCTCCGGCCTCGCCGTGCCCCGCGTCCTGGCCGCGTTGCTGGAGAACAACCTCCAGCCCGACGGCCGCGTGCGGATCCCGACGGCGCTCGTGCCGCATTTCGGCAAGGAGTTCCTGAGTTTCCAATGATCCGTCGCTCAGGTGCCTGCCTGCCGGCGATTCAGGGCCCGGCCTCGCCCGCAGGCAGGCTCCTCCAGAAATGACCCGGCGGAAACCCAAGAGCGACTGGCCCGCGGTTGCGGCGGCCTTTGCGGCCCGGATCAACCCCGGCCGCCTGCATCCCGGCGCGATGCAGGCGGCCGGGGCGGAGCGCGCAAGGGCGAAGCGGGCACACCAGCGTCCGCCGCGCTGGGCGCTGGCGTTCTCCGGCGGTGCCGACTCGCTGGCGCTGCTCCTCCTCTTCTGGGCCGAGGGCCCCGGACGCTGGGGCAGGGACTTCGTTGTGCTGCATTTCAACCACCGCCTGCGCGGGCGCGCGGCGGACCGCGACGAGCGTTTCTGCGCGGCGGTCTGCGCGGCGCTCGGGGTGACCCTGGTCACGGGCCGTTGGGACAACGCTCCCAAAAGGGCCAGTGAGGCCGAGGCCCGCACCGCGCGACTGGAGTTCTTTCACCGCGAGATGAGCCGGCGGAAACTCCGCCTGCTCTGGCTCGCGCACCAGCAGGATGACATCGCCGAGAGCATGCTGATGCGGCTGGCGCGGGGCAGCGGCACGGCGGG
>CAMDOO010000055.1 GCA_945903545.1 Opitutus sp. GAS368
GCCACGAGCGCCGTGGGCATCGAGAAGCAGGAGGGCAAGAGCCTCTACGGCCCGCTCCGCGGCGAGGGCCTCGCCTTCAGCATGATCACGCCGACCGCGTACGAGCACCTCGCGCTGATCCCCAGCGAGGAAGACCTCGCCGCCGCCGAGATCGAGCTCGCGCAGTCCGAGAACTACCTCGCCCGCCTCCGCGGCGTGATCGACCCGATCCGCAATTCCGCCGGCTTTCGCGTCATCATCATCGACTGCCCGCCCGCGCTCGGCCTGCTCTCGATGAACAGCCTCGCCGCGGCCGACCATCTCCTGATCACGCTCCAGTGCGAGTACATGGCCCTCGAGGGTCTCGGCCAGATCCTCCGCAACGTCGAGCGACTGAAGACGGCCGGCGTCAACCCCGGCCTCGAGCTCGGCGGTGTGATCATGACCATGTACGACGGCCGCACGAACCTGTCCAAGCAGGTCGTCGACGAGGTGAAGCAGCACCTGCCCGACAAGATCTTTCACACCGTCATCCCGCGCACCGTGCGCCTCAGCGAGGCCCCGAGCTTCGGCAAGCCGATCTTCGCCTACGACCCCGACAGCCTCGGTGCCGAGGCCTACACGGCGCTCACCAACGAGGTGATCAAGCGGTTTCATCTGAAGGATTGAAGGCTCCCGTCGGATTGGACCCGACCCGCCACCCATGCTTCGCGCGTTCGACAAGTATCGCCATTCCTTCCTGATCGGGCTCCAGGGCAACCTGATCTACCGGTGGAACTTCGCGGTGCGCGGGTTCTTCTCCCTCTTTCACCTCGCCGTCGTCTTTATCCTCTGGGGCGCGGCCTTTGCCGGGAGCGACCAGCTGGGCGGCTATTCGCTCAACCAGACCCTCACGTACTTCGTCACGCTGCTCGTGCTGATGTTCTTCATCAGCGCGTTCAACGAGGACTACCAGATCAGCGAGGACATCCGCAACGGGCTGATCAACCAGTTCCTCCTCAAGCCGATCAACTACTTCGGCTACCGCTTCAGCATCTTCCTCGCCGCGCGCCTCGTCTCGGGCTCGCTCGTCCTCATCCCCCTGCTGGTGGCCCTGCCCTTCCTCTATAGCCACCTGACCTTTCCCGCCGAGCCCTGGCGGCTGGCCGTCGGCCTCCCGGCAATGGCCCTCTCCGCCATGGTGCAGTTCAGCATCGCCTACAGTTTCGGCATGCTGACGTTCTGGTTCCTCGACATCCAGGGCTTCGTCATCCTCTCGATGGCGGTCGAGTCCGTCCTTGGCGGCCAAATGTTCCCGCTCGATCTGCTCCCGGACTGGGCCTACGCGATCGCCCGTTTCCTGCCCTTCTACTACCAGATGTATTTTCCGGCCGCGATCTTCACGGGCCGGATCAGCGACCCCAACCTCATCGCCCAGGGATTCATGATCCAGCTCTCGTGGGTCGCGATCCTCCTCATCGTCAACCAGGCCCTCTGGAGCCGCGGCCTCCGCCGCCACACGGCGGTCGGCGGCTGACGCCGCCGCCGCGGTTTTGGGTTCTGGGTTCAGAGTTCTGCGTTCCCAACCCAAAACCCAAAACTCAAAACCGAACGATGATGTACTACCTCCGAGTCTGGGCCGCGTCGGCGCGCTACTCCCTCACCCGGGCGATGATGTTCCGCGGTGACCTCCTCGTGTGGTCACTCGTCGAGCTGTTCTGGATGGGCGTGAACCTGCTCACGATCAGCGTCATCTACGGGCACACCGACTCGATCGCCGGCTGGACGAAGTACGAAATGGTCCTCCTCGTCGGCACCTCGATGCTGATCCAGCGCTTCCTGATGGGTTTCTTCTGGAGCAGCCTGTTCGAGATGGGCCGCAACGTCCGCTCGGGCAATTTCGACTTCACCCTCGCCCAGCCCGGCAACGTCCTGTTCATGGCCTCGACCCGGAAGCTCGACCTCGACGGCCTGATGAACGCCGTCATCGCCACCGCCGTGGTGATCTACGCCGTGCGCCAGCTCGGCCTGCACCCGGGGCCGCTGGAGATCGCGCTCTATATTTTCTTCATCCTTTGCGGGATCGTCATCCACTACAGCGTGCTCGTGCTCTCGATCTCGATGGTCTTCTGGCTCTCGAGCGCGCAGGGCGTCGAGGGCGGGTATTTCTCGATGACCGAGTTCTCGCGCCTCCCGCGCCAGGCCTTCCAGGGCATCGTGTCGCGCACCCTCTTTGTCTATGCGCTGCCCGTCGTCATCGTGAGCAACGCCCCGGCCGCGACCCTCCTGCACGGGTTCAACCCCACGCTCACGCTCTGGCTGGCCGGTTCCGCCGCCGTGTGGTTCACCGTGGCGGTCTGGACCTTCCACCGCGGGCTGCGCCGGTACTCGTCGGCGTCGTCCTGATCATGTTCCGGCGTGATGGAACCCGGTAGGGCGGCGACTCCGCTCGCCGCCGGGCATACCTCAGATCTGCGAGCGGCACCTGATGTCGGCCCGGCGCGGACGGAGTCCACGCCCTACCCGGATGAGACAAACCCGAGAAACCGGCCCCGTCCTATTTTCCCGGGCGCACGACCTGGTCGAGCCACTCGGACGCGAGCGCGATGGTCTCCGGGGTAATCTCATGGCCGCCCGCGACGAGGCGAAGCTCCACCGGGATCGACGCGGCCCGGAAGGTCTCGGCATTCGTCGTGGAGCCCGCGACCGGGGTGGTCGTGTCGTCGCGCCCGTGGACCAGCCAGGGCCGGACCCCGGCCTGGCGCACCTTGGCGAGATCGGCCGCCGCGGCCAGGTCCGCCGGCAGCGGACTGGCCGCGATGGCGAAATACGAGGCGACCTTCTCCGGATAGAACAGCGCGGTCATGCCCGCATAATTGGCTCCCTGGCTGAAGCCTAACAGGTAGAACTTGCCCTTGGTCGCCCGATAATCGCGCTGCACCACCGCCGCGGCTTCCACGATCCAGTCGGCGTAGTTGCGGCGGGCGCGCACGCGCGCCGGTGAGTCGTCGCTGACGTTGCCAGGTGGCAGCGCCGTGAAGGCGTTTTGCCGCGACTGGGCGGCGCCGGCAAAATCCGGATAGGGCGCCCGGAGCGCCGCATAGATCACGTCGCGCCGCCCGAGCCGCTGCGCCGCGAGCTGCACCAGCTGCATCTCGTTGCTGCCGGCGCCATGCAGGAGGAGGCAGACGGGGTACTCGCGGTTGCCCGTCTCGTAGTCCTCCGGCAGGATCACGATCATCGCGCCCTCGGTGCGCGTCGGCACCATCCGCGGCACGCCCCAGGCCGGCAGCGGCTGCGGCTGGAGCGCGGTCAGGCGCGCGATGATCGCGGCGTAGCGGGCCTCTTCCCGCACCGCGTCCAGGTCGATGTCCACCCTGACATGCGCCAGGTCCCGGTAACCGGCATCGATTGCGCGCTCCAGGGCCTCCAGGGCGCGGGCCTTGTCACCCGCCATCGCGTGACAACAGGCCAGGTTGTAGAGGGCGCTGACATCCCGCGGCGCCGCCTCCAGCCAGCGTTCCAGGATGCTGGCGGCAGTGGCGTAGGCCTTGGCGTCGTACGCCGCCTGGGCCTGCTGGGCCAGCGAGGGCGCAAACGGCCGCGCAGCGGAGTCCTGGCCCGGGAGCAGCACGGGCAGGAGCAGCACCGCAGCCGCCATCAGGCGCACCATGCGCGGCATGAAGCGGCCAGGAAAATGAAACAGGGCGAAAGGGAAATTCATGGGAAAACAAGGGGCCTGGGCCGCGGAAGTGTCCGCCGCGGAACCGCCGAGGCAAGCCTTGCAGTTTCCCCGGTCGCTCGTGGAATCGTCGCGTGAGCAGCACCACCGACTCCTCCCTGGCCGCCCTGCAGCAGCGGCTCGGCCACACGTTCCAGGACGTGCGACTGCTGGAGCGCGCGCTCACCCACCCTTCGATCCTGCAGGACAGCCCGGGCTTCGACGGCAACAACCAGCGCTTGGAATTTCTCGGGGACGCCGTCCTCCAGCTCGTGCTTTCCCACGAGCTCTTCCAGCTTTTTCCCCTCGAGCGCGAGGGCGGCCTCAGCCGGCGCCGCGCCGTGCTCGCCAACGGCACGTTCCTCGCCGTCATCGCCCGCGAGGCCGGCATCGCCGACTGCCTCCGGCTCGGCAACAGCGAGGAGACGAGCGGCGGACGCAATCGCACCTCCACGCTGGAGGACGCGTTCGAGGCCGTGATCGGTGCCATCTATCTCGACGGTGGCGTGCCCGCCGCGAAGTCGGCCCTGCTGCACCTCTACGGCGACCTCAATGCCCGACTCCAGACCGGCGAGCCCACCGACAATCCCAAGGGCCGCTTGCAGGAAATCGTCCAGCCTACCCACGGCAATCTCGCCCTCCGCTACGATCTTGTCGGCACCTCGGGCGAAGATCACGCGCGTACCTACGAGATCGCGGTCTTTCTGCTCGACCGACTCCTCGGCACCGGCCGCGGCACCTCCAAGAAACTCGCCGAGGAAGCGGCGGCCCGGGCGGCCTTGGAGGCAATGACAGTGACGGGTGACAAGTGACGGGTGACGAGCGCCGGAAGCCGATGCGCTGATTTCTACTCGTCACCTGTCACTCGTCACTGGTCACTGGTGCGTCACTGCTCCACCAGCCGCGCCGTGACGAAGATCAGCAGGCTCCGTTTCTGGGTGCTCTGCCCCGTGGAACGGAACAACCGGCCCAAGCCGGGGATGCTGCCGAGGACGGGCACCTTGTCCTCCACGCGCTTCACCTCCTCGCGGGTCAGGCCACCCATCACGAGCGTCGCGCCGTGGCGCAGCGTCACCTTGGTCTCCAATTCGCGCACCGAGAAGATCGGCTGGTAAAACCCCGGCGGCACCGTCACCGAGCGTCCGGCGGTGAGCGCGAGACTCGGGCCGCCGTACTCCATGAAGCCGTCGAAGTCCGTCACCCGTGGATTCAGGTCCAGCGTGATGTGGACGCCATCGTCCTCCACCCGCGGCGTCACGCGCAGCTCCACGCCCACGTGCCGCGTGGCAAAGTCCTGCGGCGTGCCCGCCGTGATCGTGACGCCGGCCGAGCCGCTCCCGCCCGTCCCGCCCCCGGCCGTCGAGCCGACCTGGCTCTTGATTTCCGTGTAGGCCTGCGGGTACCGCATCTCTTGCGCCACGATGATGCTCGCCGGCTGGCCCGAGAGCACCGTCACGCGCGGCGCGCTGAGCAGGTCCGCCCCCTGCTTCTGCTCCAGCGCCCGCACCACCGCCTCGACATCGAACTCGCCGACCACGGTCGAGATCCGCGCCAGCGGCCCGGCGTTTTCGCCCAGCGAGACCGTCCCGGGTAAACGCGCCGGACGCGTGCTCGCGACCGGCGTGCCATCGATCAGGATCGAGTTGAGCGACTGCGCCCCGTTGAAGGCATCGGGCAGCGGGCGCGTGACCCCGGCCGTGCCATAGATCTCCAACGGCGAGAACACCGGCCGGCCGTTCGCATCCAGCACCGGGCCCCCGTTCACGGGATCAAGCAACGGCAGCCCCGGCCGCGTGATGTTCCAATCCACCCCCAGCTCGCGCAACGCGCCCTCCTGCACCTCGAGAAACTTCGCCTCGATCGCCACCTGCCGCACCGGGCGAAGGCGGGCGAGGATTTCCCCGAGGCGCTCCAGCTGGCGCGACGTCTGGGTCACAAAGATCCCCGCGCCATCGTAGGCCAGCCCGCTGCCGGGAATCCCGAGGAAATCCACCCCGGCCCGTTGCAGGAAGGTCTCGATCGCGGCCCGCTCGGCTTCGAGCGTGGCCGGCCCGTTGTCCACCCCAAAGCCCCGCCGCCCACTCCCCGGCCCGGCCGCCTCCGGCACCGCGCCCGTCAGGCGGACCAGCGCCGCCCGCGTGAGCGGAAAGTAGGCCGAACGCAGGGGCGGCAATTCATCGGCGCGGCGCACGATCACGGCATCGGCCGTCACCTCGTACTGAAAACCGACCGACTCCGTGATGAGGTCGAGCACCCGGCCCAGCGCCAGCCCCTGCAGGGAAATGTTCACCGTCGCCGCCTCCCCGCCGGGATTCACCAGCACCAGGTTGACGCCGCGCCGTCCCTCCGTCGCGGGGTCGGCCGTCGCCGCCGCGGCCCCGAGCGCCGCCAGGACCCGGCCCAGTTCCATCCCCGAGAAGCTCACGCTGGGGAGCACGATCGTCGCGAGTTTCCGCGCAACGGTTCCCGGCCCGACTCCTGTCTCCGTCGGGGCCCCGACCGTTTCCCCGGCCGGCGGCACGACCCACGCCGCGTCCACCTGCCCGATCATTTCGCGGCGGGTGTCGGCCACGAGGTTGTCCGCTGCGTGAATCAACGGCTGACAGGCTGCACCGACAGCAAACAGAACTAATGCCCGGCCCGGCCTCCGATGGGATCTGCCCCCTGTAGGAGCGGCTTTACGCCGCGATGGCTCGAAAAACTCGCGGCATAAAGCCGCTCCTACAGCTCGAACGGCCGCCCGGAAGCTGGCTCCTTCCTGGGTTTCGTTCGGGCTCATGACTCGGGGTCCTCCTCGATCTGCAGCAGGAGTTCGTTGTCGTCGTCATCGGCACTGGCCACCGCGAGCCGGCGCAACGTCGCGGAGGCGGGCGCCAGCCCAATCCGCTCGACCCGAAAAGCGCTGTCGCCCACGGCGACAATCTCCCCAGCCAGCAATTCGATCGCCTCCCCCGGATAACCCGCGGGCGCGAGCAACGCGGAGGCGATCCCGCTCGGCACCCGGACCGACTCCGGCAGCACCATCTCGCGATCCGTGCGGCGGTCCCAGATGCGCGCCTGCAGTCGGGCCGGTCCGTCGCCCGGGGCCGGTGCCAGCTCCATCGCCCGGACCGTCAGTCCGAGTTCGGACAGCTCGTCCCCCCGGCGCGCGATCCAGGGACTGCCCACGCCCTCCGTCTCGAATATCCCGCTGAGGTTTCCCCCCTCGCCGAAATGCCCGATCAGCTGCAGCCGGAACGGCAGTTCGCGGGTGGCCACAAGCGCCACCTCCCGCCGGCGGATGCGGGGTGCCCCGGTCTCGGGTGCCTGATCCGCCACGGGCTTGTCAAACAAGCCCGTCTTTCCATTTCCCTCTGCACCCCACGCAGGGCGATGAGGCCTGAGTCCTCCCGACTGGGCAGCCAACGCTGCCGACATGGTCGGGTCCGCTTCAGCGAACTTCGCCGCCAATGTGATCGCGGATGGACTCTGCAAGGCACGGCCCGGCCCCAGCCGGGCCGCGCCCCATGACCAGGCCAGCGCCGCCCCCAGGACCAGGCCGGCGCCGACCGGCATCAACCGAAGACAAGTGCGAGGTGTTTTCATGACGCCGCCTTCGCCAGTTTCACATGCTCCACGACGATCGTGAACTGCGAGAGCCCTTCCCAGTCGTCACCTTCCTGCGGACGCACCGCCGTCTTCAACGGGCCGGCGCCCTCGACCTCGACCGACCGGACAATCAACGGCAGCCCATACCCGCCGATCCCGGCGAGGAAGCTCCGCAGCGTCGCCGTCCGCCCGACAAACACCAGCCGCACGCCGATGCTATCGATCAGCCCCGGCACCCGCGCGGAGATCCGCGGATCCAAGCTGAAGAAATCCTCCGACGAGCCACCCGCCGACCCCGGCTGGGCGGAAGCCGCGATCTCCGCGACCTGTCCCAGCCCCGGCCGCTCACGCTGCACGCTCCGCAACTCAATCGGCGGCTCGCGGAACAACGTCGTCAACAGGAACTCGATCAACTGGCGCTGCCGGTAGACCGTCCCAATCAGGCGCTCCTCCGGTCCCTCGTGCAGGTGGCTCGCGAAGCCAAACTGCTCGTTCTGCCGCAACCCGGCCCCCAGCCCGCCCGCCCGCGCCCGCATTCGCGCCCGGAATTCCTCCAGCGCAAAAAAGGCCCCGCTGCGGTCCTTCGGCTCCGCCACTTCCCCGCCGCCGGGCAGCTCTCCGGCCAGGCTCTCCCGCCAGCGGCCCAGCTGCTCCTCGACTTGCGCCGCGTGCTGCTCCGACAACATCACCGACTCCATCGACCACCGCGCCGGCACCAGACCCGCCTGGCGCAGTTCGTGGTACAGGCCCTCGACCGCGACGACCCGCTGCAGGACGAGCGAACGCCGGTCCGCGGCCAGCCAGAGTCCGAGGCCAAACAGCAGGGCGAGTGAGATCAGGGTGCCGGCCGACCACGGGAACCGGCCCAACATTTCAAGCAATGGATGGTTCATGGAAAAGAATCGGATTTCAGAGTCAGC
This sequence comes from Opitutus sp. GAS368, assembly GCA_945903545.1. GTDB lineage: Bacteria > Verrucomicrobiota > Verrucomicrobiia > Opitutales > Opitutaceae > CAIYFD01. Next base: position 8,188 of record CAMDOO010000055.1, read on the forward strand.
ACGCATTCGAAACTCAGGGTGTCGCCGGTCCGGCGCTCGAACCGCTCGCCCGCGACGCCCGCGACCTCCGGCAGGCCGCCCAATGCCTGCGTCAGCCGTCGCATCCGCGCCGCGGCTCCTTCGCCCGCCGCCGGACCGTCTGGCTCCGTCACCCGCAGGTGTCCGGTCAGCGCGATCTGCCGCGGGGCGGCAACCTGGTCTTTCCGCGGCGCGGGCGCCCTCACCGGCACCAACCGCTCCAGCCACGCGTCTTCCACCCCCGCGACCGCCGCCTCGAGTCCGCCCAGCAAGCCCGGCCAGCTCGTGGCCTGCGCGTCGAGCCGCTCCCTCGCCGCCTGCTCGGTGCGGGCCGCCGCCAATCGCTGCTCAACCGCGCGGCGCGCCGCAGCCTCCGCCCGCTTCGGCCCGAGTTCCTGATCGAGCCGAACTTGTTCCCCGGCGAGATTTGCCGCCCGCTGGCCATAGCCCCAGGCTACGGGAAACGGCGCGAGCGCGAGCAGGGCCGCCGTGATCAATGCCAACCGCCGCCGCTTCGCGACTGATAGCGCCAGCTTCATCCGCCACGGCAATAGATCGGGCCAGATCGACGGACCCGTCGAAGTCGCGGCCGCGCCCCCGCTTTCCGCGGATCCGCAGCTGAGCGCAGCGAGCAGGTCGGCCAGCCCGGCCTGGTCCTGCGCCGGCATGGGCGTGGCAAAAGTCATCCCGGCACCCGGCTCCGCCATGTGCACCGGCCGGTCCAGGATATCCGACAGGTTCGCCATCAGTCCCGGCAACCGGCTTCCGCCCCCGGTGATCCACAACTTTTCCGGACGATCGCTGCCGCCAACGCAGCCGTAGGTCAGGGCCGTCCGGCGGATTTCCGCGGCGAGCAGCTCGGCGAATTCCCGGCAGGCGCCGCGCCGGATCGCAGTCAGCGCCGGATCGAGCGCGTCCGCCCCCGCATCGTGCTTCAAGCGCTGGGCCGTCCCGAAGTCCGCATCGAGTCCCTGCGCCATCAGCCGGGTCACCGAGTTTCCCGCCGTCCCGATCCGCCGGCACCACCACCCCCCGGTCGAGCGAAAATACAGCAGTGTCGAGCGGGCCCCGATGTTCACGAACACCCCCGCCTGTTCGGGTGCGAACCACGGCCCCGGCGGGGGCAGGCCTGGCGGCCGGATGTGCGCGACCTTGAGCCCGGCGCGCGTGACCGCGTCGACCACCGCCTCGACGACCGACGTCCGGGCCGTGCCGAGGAGCAGCTCGAGGTCCGTGCCGTCGTCGGACAGCACCATGCCGTCCCACGTGAGATTCTCCAGCGCGTCCGGCAGATTCTGCTGTGCCGCGAAGAGCAGCGCCGTCTCTCGCCCGGCGTCGCCGACGGCGGGCGTGCGCACCCGTTTCGTGAGCGTGAGATGCCCCGGCAGCAGCACGGTGACCGTACCCCGCCAGTGCCGGCCCCGGGCGAGCCGGGCCAGGGCCTTGCCCGCGCGGACCGCCCAGTCGCCATCACCCTCCGGGTCGGGATCCAGCTCCTCCCGCGCATACCGGGCAAAGGTCAGCCGCCCTCCCTCCCGGCCGATCCAGGCACCGGCGACATGCGCCGCGCCCAGGCTGATCACCAATTGGGGAGAACCGAGGGTCGTGGAAAGTGGAGTCATGGGTCGACCGGGGCGGACACTCCACCCCGTTGCCCGGTAAAACGCAGAATTTCGTCAAATCTTTCACTTTTTCTGAAAAATCTTTCCACCCGGTTGGGTATCGATCCTGCGTGACTCTCCCAACCTGCCTTGCCTCGAACCTCGACCAACACCCGGCAACCGCCAAAACGGACCGGAATTTTCCGCCCACCACCCATCCGGGATGTCATCCAATAGATGACATCTCACACCCGGCTCGTGCCCGATTATCGCCCGGAAACGGACGGGAGAAGTGAGGGAAAGTGCGAACGGCAGCACACCTACGCGGACTGCTTGGCCAGCCCGTCCGGGACATCTGCCGGGGAGCCTGTTCTGACACGGCTGATCGCCGCGCTTCGTGGGGAATTGGTAGTTGGAAGTTGGTGGCGACTTGTTGGTAATCGAGCCGTGTTTACCTGTGCCTGGTCCGAAGCCAGCACCCCTTCTCCGTCAGATCGCACCAACTTCCAATTTCCAACTACCAACTACAAACTCCATGCCCGCCCCCGCATCCCGCTCCGGCAACCGCAAGCCTGACCAACTCCGGCCCGTCACCTTCGAGGCCAATATCGCCCCCCACGCCACCGGCTCGGTGCTGGTGTCGTTCGGGTCCACTCGCGTCATCTGCGCCGCGATGATTGAGCCCAAGGTCCCCTCCTGGATGCGCCAGCAGGGCATCAAGGGCGGCTGGCTCACCGCGGAGTACTCGATGCTCCCCTACTCGACCCTTGATCGGAAACAGCGCGACGTCACCAAGGGCAAGGTCGAGGGCCGCTCGATGGAGATCCAGCGCCTGATCGGCCGTTCGCTTCGCGCCGTGCTCGACCTCCAAAAGCTGGGCGAGAACACACTCTGGATCGATTGCGACGTGCTCCAGGCCGACGGCGGCACGCGCACCGCCTCGATCACCGGCGCCTACCTCGCCGCCCGCCTCGCCGTGCAGAAGCTGCTCGATGCGAAGAAGATTTCCGAGAACCCGCTGCTCGATTCCGTCGCCGCCGTGTCCGCCGGCGTGTTTGAAGGCCGCGAGCTGCTCGACCTCGATTACGTCGAGGACAAGGACGCTGAGGTCGACTTCAACATCGTCATGACCGGCCAGGGCAAGTTCGTCGAGGTGCAGGGCTCCGGCGAGGAGGCCACCTTCACCCAGACGCAGCTCGACGGTCTCCTGGTGCTCGCCCAGAAGGGCCTGAAGGAACTGTCCGCGCTGCAGACGGCTTTCCTGACGAAGCAGCTTTTCAAGATGTGATCCGGCGTGGTTTTTAACCACGGATTTCCCGGATCAGACGATCCACCGGCAGTTGCGTAGGAGGTCACGAAGCTCGCGGCGAAGTTCCGGAACGGAATCTCCCTGTCCTCCGTGCCCTCCGGAGAAAACGGTTCGATGGTTCGCATCCGTGGAATCCGTGTTACCGAGCAAAGCGACAGGGCTCTAAATCCGTGGTGCAATTCTCCGGGCTCGGGTGAACGGGGCAAAGGTCACTCCGCAGCTTGCGCGGTTGACCGACTCCGCCAACGTGGAGCCCTGACCATGCAGCCCCAAACATTCCGTTGGACATGGGACCTGAAAGCGCCGCCCCCGGCGCTCTGGCCGATGATCTCCAACACGGACCGCTTCAACCGCGACTGCGGTTATCCGCCGGTCACGGTCATCCCGCCGGCGGTGCGCGAGGGTTCGGCGGCGCCGATCCCCACCCAGCCGTCGCGCCGCCTGCGCGCCGTGGCCGCCGGCATCGTGATCGAGTGGGACGAGTTTGCGTTCGAGTGGAATGAGCCGCGGCACTACGCCGTCGAGCGCAACTACCACCGCGGCCCGATGGCCCGCATGGTCATGAGCTGCGACCTCGAGGAGATTCCCGGCGGCGGCACGCGCGTGACGTACACCATGGAACTCACGCCCAGGAACCTGCTCGGCCGGCTCTCGCTCCCGCTGGTGATCGGGCGCCAGGCCCGCGCCACGACGGAAAGGGTTTTCCGACGCTACGACGAATTCGCCCTCGCGGGACTGCGCGCGTCGCAGCTCAACCGCGTCTCGGCCATCGCACCCGGGGGCGCCGGCCGCATGACGGCGATCGGCGACGCGCTGGTGCGGGAGGCGGGGCAACCGGCCGAGCTGGTGCGGTGCCTGACGGATTTCGTGCTCAAGGCGGACGACCTCGACGCCGCGCGGATGCGGCCCTACGCGCTCGCGGACACGTGGCGCACCGACCGGCGGAAGACACTCAAGCTCTTCCTCCATGCCACGCGCGCCGGCCTGTTGGACTTCAGCTGGGACCTCGTCTGCCCGCATTGCCGCGGCGCCAAGAACCCGCACAACTCGCTCGGGGCCGTCACCGCGCTCGGCCACTGCGACTCCTGCAACACCGACTTCACGGCAAACTTCGACCAGTCGGTGGAGCTCAGCTTCCATCCCAATGCGGCGGTGCGGCCGGTGACGCGCGTCGACTACTGCGTGGGCGGCCCGCAACTCACCCCGCACATCGTCGTGCAGCAAAAGCTGAGGCCCGCCGAGCGCCGCACCGTGCCGCTCCGACTGGAACCTGGACGCTACCGGGTGCGCGCCCCCGGTCTCACGGGCCAGCATTCGTTCCGGGTCGCGTCCGGCGCGGCGCCGGACGCCGCGATCGATCTCGGCACCTCGCCGCTCGGCGAGCCGGAGGTCGGGCCCGCAGGCACCCTGACGCTCGCCAACTCCACCGGGGCGGGCCAGCTGGCAATCGTCGAACGCGTGGCGTGGAGCGACCAGGCGGCGACCGCGGCCGAGGTGACATCGCTCCAGCTTTTCCGCGACCTGTTTTCCCGCGAGGTCCTGCGCGTCGGCGAGCAGATCTCGGTCGGGCACATGACCATCGTCTTCACCGACCTGAAGAACTCGACGCAGCTTTACCGCGAGATCGGCGACGCGCCGGCGTTCGGGCGGGTGCTGACGCATTTTGAGATCCTGAAGTCGGCGGTGGCAGCGGAGGGCGGCTGCATCGTGAAGACGATGGGCGACGCCATCATGGCGGTCTTTCCCCGCCCGCTGCCGGCATTGCGCGCGGTGCTCGAGGCCCAGCAGTGGCTGGCCAACCCGCAGGACCGGCCGCTGCCACCGGGCGTCAATGTGCCGCCCTCCTCGCTCCAGCCGCTCGCCCTCAAGGCCGGGTTGAGCATCGGCCCATGCCTCGCGATCAACCAGAACGACCGCCTCGATTACTTCGGCTCGACCGTGAACATCGGGGCCCGCCTGTGCAGCCTGTGCTCGGGATCGGACCTGGTGTTCTCGCAGGCGGTGCGCCAGGACGCGGAGGTGGAAGCCTGGCTGACGCAGCTCGGCGCCGGCATCGAGATCCTGTCAGAGCGCGCGACCCTGAAGGGATTCGGCGACGAGAATTTCGATATCTGTCGCCTGCGGCTGCACCTGGGGTTCTCGCGGCCGCCGTTTGGGAAGGGCTAAGGCTGATAGGTAGGGCTGAGGCGGTGCCTCAGCCGCGATGTTTCCGATCCCGGCTGAGGCACCGCCTCAGCCCTACCCGCGATCTTCGGAACGGCGCGTTAAGGATAACGCGCCCTACCTGATCACACCGGCTTCCCCGCGGCCGGGGCCAGCTTGTCGGCGCTGAAGGTGCCTTTTTCCGCGGCGTTCACAAATCCCTCGGTCACGGACTTCAGCTCCTCCCAGCGGGCGCGGATCTTGCGGGCCTCCTCCTTGGTGATCACGCTGTCGGCCGACGACTGAGCGATCGTGGCAAGCATGTCGGCAAACTCCTGCACGATGTCGTTCGTCAGCGGTATCAGGGGCCGGTTGGGCGGCAGGTTCTTGGGATTCCGGATGAAAAAGCCGCCGGCCTGCTCGCAGACCCACTGCGGGATGCCCGGATCCTTCGTGGACCTCACCAGTTCGCCGATGCGGTCGAGGGGACTCCCGCTGGTCCCGCCCTCCTTCATCGGAGACTCGGTCCATTTGTAGATCAGGGAGAGCGAAAGGCCCATGTCCGCGGCGATCTGCTTCGCGCTCGTTCGCTTGAGCACTTCCTTCATCAGCTCGTGGGGTTCCATATGACCGCGGATGCTGGGGAACGCCGGGCGCGAAGGCAATCCCGCGCAAGCGTAGTTGCATCCCAATATGGAACTCCGGCCCGACCGTGGGGCGAGCAACCCTTCCGCGGCACCGGCGGAGTCGATGGCCTACCGGGATTGGACCCCGACCGAGGCCGGCCTGTCCCGCGGCGCTCAACGCGGCGTGACCGGGGCCGCCGCCGGTTTCACCAAGCGAGGGCGATAAGCCGGAATCGCCGTGCCCATCGCATTCAGCGCTTCGGTCAGCGGTTTCAGTTCCAGCGTCTTCACGCCGGCAACAAACATCTCGGCGTTCACGACCGCGCCCGGCGTGCTCGTGTGCAGGAAATCCGCCGGAAACAAAGGGTTTCACCGCCGCCTCGCCGAGCTGCTCGTAGCGGTCGCCGATGATGTTGGTGTGATCGATGAACAGGACCTTTTCCTCGTCCGACACCGCCTGGATCCAGGTGTTCACATTGCTCGGGGCACGGGAGAAGACGCCGTTGGGCCAGCGATTGTAGACCGTGGTGGACATAAGCACGGGGGTCGCTCCCTTGGCCCGCACCTCGGCCACGAATTTCCGCAGGTACCAGCCGAACGAGTGCTGCAGGCTTGTCTCGCCCGTGCGGGCGTTGAGCCGCTCCTCGGCCTCTTCGCCAAGGCCGGCCAGCGAGTCGTTGTTGTGGCCGAACTGCAGGAGGACGATGTCGCCCGGTTTCAGCATCGCGAGTACCCGGTCCCAATAGCCCGACGCGATGAAGGTGCGGACGCCCGTGCCGCCGACGGCGCGGTTCACGAGGTTGACCTTCGCCGGATCGAAATATGCCGCGAACGGGTCGCCCCAGCCGAACTGGGAGTCATAACCATCACCGCGCCCGTTGCGAACGGTGGAGTCTCCGATCAGGAAGAGATTGGGCAGCGCCGGGTCGACCGGCTCCGGCAGGTTCAGCCAGCGCTGGAAATCGTCGGGAGCGTTGCGGGGCGGCGGCTGCACGACGACGTAGACGGCATCGGGAGGTGCCGTCGGCAGCGCGCGACCAGCCGCGGAAAGGGCGCGGATCAACGATTGCTCGCGCAGGCCCTTGAGTCCCGAGACAAGCAGGGCGGGTTGCAAAACGTCCCCAGCTCCGCCCGGGCGGCCGGCCTCGACAAATTCCGCCCACGCCTCCGCCGGGGTCATCGTCTCGTTGCGGTCAGCAATCAGCGTGGCCAGGTTAACGAGGGGAACGCCGTCCGCCTTCGCAACATCCTTGAGCTAGGTCACGAAACCGGCGGGATCCCGATCGACGCGACCGTCCGTCCGCCGGGGAGCAACGGTCGGACCCAGCAGGATCGGACGGGCCCCCTTGGCTTTGACGGCGGCAATGACCTTACGGCCGTGCCAATCCGGATCAGGCTGACCCTCCTTCCGCGCACCTGCCGCCGTGGGATCGAATTGGAGCACCACCACATCGGCGGCCTTCAGTTCGGCCACCACCCGATCCCAGTCAGCGCCGGCCAAACCAACAACCGGCCGGCTCAGCAACTCCAGTCGCTGGGGGTTGAAGTACCCGGCGGCCGCCGAAGCCCAGGTCACATCGCCAGCAACGACCAACCGGAGGCGGCCGGCACTTACTGTCCCGCCACGGGATGATTCCTGGGCATTCAGGATGGCGACACCGGCCAAACCGGCGAGGCAGGCACGGGAGAGCCAAGCGAAAGCATGGGTAACGGAACGAAGGCTCATGGGGTGATTGAGCTGCGGCCCACGCCGGCGCCGCGCGCCGCCAACCTGCCCATTAATGACGGGCCGACAAGCCGGGGGTTGAACCTTCTGACTTTACCGTGGGCGCTTTTGGGCGTGCCTTCGCCCCGCTGTTCGTGGCTCACTCCTCGCCTCCCATGAACATTCACGAGTTCCAGGCCAAGGCCCTCTTCGAACAATACGGTGTCCCGGTGCCCAAGGGCGCCTCCGCCACCACCCCCGAGGAGGTCGTCAACGCGCTGGCCCAGCTGCCCGAGGGCCCGACCATGGTGAAGTCCCAGATCCACGCCGGCGGGCGCGGCAAGGGCACGTTCACGAACGGCTCCAAGGGCGGCGTGAAGTTCTGCAAGACCAAGCACGACGCCAAGGAGATGTCCGCCAACATGCTCGGCAACACCCTCGTCACCATCCAGACCGGACCGGCCGGCCGCAAGGTGCAGACCGTGTACTTCACCGTCGCGTGCGACATCAAGAAGGAGTACTATCTCGCCATCCTCCTCGACCGCGTCTCCTCCCGACCGGTCATCGTCGCCTCCACCGAGGGCGGCGTTGAGATCGAGACGGTCGCCCACGACAGCCCGGAGAAAATCCACAAGGTCGTGATCGACCCGGCCTACGGTCTCGCCGATTTCCAAGTGCGCGACCTCATCTTCAAGCTCGGCCTCGCCGGCGCCGAGGCGAAGAACGCCGCCAAGCTCATCCGCAACCTCTACACGATGTTCTGGGAGACCGATGCCGCGATGGTCGAGGTCAACCCCCTCATCACCACCCCGACCGGCGAGGTCCTCGCGCTTGACGCCAAGGTCTCGTTCGATTCCAACGCCCTCTACCGCCACCCGGAGATCGTCTCCCTCCGCGACCTCAACGAGGAGGACCCCAAGGAAATCGAGGCGTCCAAGTACTCGCTCAACTACATCGCGCTCGACGGCAAGATCGCCTGCCTCGTGAACGGCGCCGGCCTCGCCATGAGCACGATGGACATCATCCAGCACTTCGGCGGCACTCCGGCCAACTTCCTCGACGTCGGCGGCGGCGCCTCGAAGGACCAGGTCGTCGCGGCCTTCAAGATCATCCTCGGCGACAAGAACGTGAAGGGGATCCTCGTGAACATCTTCGGCGGCATCATGGACTGCAACGTGATCGCCACCGGAATCGTCGAGGCGGCCAAGGAGACCGGCCTCACCCTCCCCCTCGTCGTCCGCCTCGAGGGCAACAACGTCGCCGCCGGCAAGGCCACCCTCGCCGCCTCCGGCCTCAAGCTCGTCTCCGGCGAATCGATGGCCGACGCCGCGCAGAAGATCGTCAAGCTGGTGGCGTGAGCCACCAGCCGTTGAAGTCGGAAGTTCAAGCTTAAGGAAATCCGCGACGCTGCTTCAACTTCCCCTTAAACTTCAACTCATCGAAACCCATGAGCATCCAATTCAAGGAAATTGCCTTCTCCTGCTATGCGGTGACCGACTTCGCCCGGGCGCGGAAGTTCTATGAGGGCATCCTCGGCCTGAAACCCTCCATAATTTTTGGCGAGGGCGGCCCGATGCAGTGGGGCGAGTACGACATCGCCGGCGGCACCCTCAGCATCGGCAGCGCCCCCGGCTGGAAGCCGAGCCCGGACGGCTGCACGGTCGCCTTGGAGGTCGTCGACTTCGACGCCGCGGTAAAACACCTCCAGGAAAAGGGCGTCACGTTCCGGATGGGCCCGATCGAGACCCCGGGCTGCCACATGGCCTCCGTCCTCGATCCCGACGGCAACAGCATCATGATTCACCAGCGCAAGGCAGGCTGATCGCCCGCCGTTGAAGGTCGAAGTTGAAGCTTAAGCAACGGCAACCCCTTCAACTCCACTTCAACTTTCCCCTTAAACTTTCAACTCAAGTACAATGTCCATCCTCATCACTCCCGAAACGAAGATCCTGATCCAGGGCATCACTGGTGAATTCGGCGCGCGCCACACCAAGCTCTCGCTCGACTACGGCACCAAGGTCGTCGCGGGCGTGACCCCCGGCAAGGGCGGCCAGTTCTTCGAGCACGGCGCCCACCGCGTGCCGATCTTCAACTCGGTGGCCGACGCCGCCAAGGCCACCGGCGCCACCGTCTCGGCCATCTTCGTGCCGCCCCCGTTCGCGGGTGACGCCATCCTCGAGTGCGTCGACGCCGGCCTCGATCTCGCCGTCGCCATCACCGAGGGCATCCCGATCAAGGACATGATCCGCGTGAAGCGCGCCATGCAGGGCAAGCCCACCCGCCTCGTCGGCCCGAACTGCCCCGGCATGGTTTGCGCCGGCACCGGCAAGGATTCCCACGGCGGATGCCGCATCGGCATCGCCCCCGGCTACATCAACAAGAAGGGCCATGTCGGCGTCGTCTCACGCTCCGGCACCCTGACCTACGAGGCCGTCTTCCAGCTCACCAGCAAGGGCATCGGCCAGAGCACGACCGTCGGTATCGGCGGCGACCCCGTCAACGGCACCTCGCACCTTGATGTGGTCAAGCTCTTCGCCGCGGACCCCGACACGCACGGCATCATCATGATCGGCGAGATCGGCGGCAACGCCGAGGTCGAGGCCGCGCGCTGGCTCAAGGCCAACTGCAACAAGCCGGTCGCCGGCTTCATCGCCGGCGCCACCGCCCCCGCGGGCCGCCGCATGGGCCCCGCCGGCGCGATCGTCGGCGGCGCCGAGGACACCGCGGCCGCCAAGATCGCCGTCTTCAAGGAGTGCGGCATCGAGGTCGCCGTCACCCCGTCCGACATGGCCGACGCCCTCCTCCGCGCCGCGAAGGCCAAGGGCGTGACGCTGAGCTGAGTTCGCCTTCCCCACTCTTCCGGCCGCCGGCGTCACTGCCGGCGGCCTTTTTTGTGGCTTTCAGACCGAGTGGCCGGGCTTGCTCCGCAGCGGCCCCATGACAGCCTCCCCTCATGCGTACTACCCCATGCTTGCTGGCGCGCTGCGCCGTTCTCGCGTTGCTGCTGCTCAGCGCCCCGCTCGCCCGGGCCCATGGCCTCGGTGTTGATGAAATGACCGAGGCCGCCAAGGCCTGGCTCGCGTCGCTCTCCCCCGAGCTCAAGGCCAAGGCCACCTTCCCGCTGACGAGCACCGAGCGGGAGACCTGGTTTTTCGTCCCGATCGCCCGCCAGGGCGTCACTTTCGAGGAAATGACCGAGGCGCAGCGGAAACTCGCCCACAATCTCCTGAAGGAGGGCCTCAGCCAGGGCGGCTACGACAAGGCCACGGCCATCATGGCGCTGGAAAACGTCCTAATCGAACTCAACGACGCCGTCGCCACGCGCAATCCGCTCAAGTACTACGTCACCGTCTTCGGCACCCCGAGCGACGCCGCGCCCTGGGGTTGGCGCGTCGAGGGGCATCACGTCTCGATCAACTTCACTATCATCGATGACGACCACGTGCACGTGACGCCCTCTTTCCTCGGCAGCAATCCCGCCGAGGTGCGCAGCGGCGCCAAGCAGGGCCTCCGCGTGCTCGGCAACGAGGAGGACCTCGGCCGTGCCCTCGTGACCTCGTTCACCGAGGAACAACGCAAGGTCGCGATCCTGCCCGGCGCCGCTCCGCGCGAGATCATCACCAGCAACAAGGCGAAGGTGGATCCGCTCAGCCCCGCGGGCCTCGCGGCCTCGGCCATGACCCCGGCCCAGCGCAAGCAGCTCGAGGCAGTCGTCACCCTCTACGCCCGGCGCTTCCGTCTGGAACTCGCGGACGAGGAGCTGAACAAGATCAGCGCGGCCGGCTGGGACAAAGTGACCTTCGCTTGGGCCGGCGGCCTCGAGAGGGGCGATCGGCACTATTACCGGATCCAGAGCCCGGACTTCCTCATCGAGTTCGACAATTCCCAAGGCAACGGAAACCACATCCACTCCGTCTGGCGCGACTTCGCGGGCGACTTCGGCCGCGACCTGCTGAAGGCGCACTACGAAAAGGACCACGCCACCGCGGCGCCCGTGCCGGCTGTGAAGTAGACCCGCAACCTGAATCGACGATCAGGATGTAGGCCGGCAGACCTCTGCCGGCGGATCGGGCGAAACAATCCCCGGGTAGCGGTCTACCTGGGCTACAAATCGATCCTGCTGACAACGCGCCTCAGGGCAAACGCAGCACCCGGATATTCCGGTAGCGGACCACGCTCATCGGATCATGGCCCTGGAGGGCAAAGGTGCCTTCCCCCAATTTGCGCTCGAACGCCGTGCCCGCGGTCACGCCAGGGAGCTCCGTGTACTCGATGATTCTTTTTCCGTCGATGGTCACGGTGACGCGGGGGCCCCGGACGGTGATTTCCTGGGTCCACCACTTCCCGTCCTGAGCCGGCGACTGGGCGACATTGACGACATCGTAGAGGCTGCCGGTCTTCTTCCAGTCGGTATGGGTGTTGTTGACCTGAAATTCAAACCCGCCGGAGGGCCAGCCGGTGGGCTGATATTTAGTGTGGAAGTAAATGCCGCCGTTGGAGCCGGCCGTGGTCATCACCTCAACCCTCAGCGTGAAGTTTTTGAACGGTTTGCCATCCCCAACGCAGAACAAATGCGAGCGGTCGCCTTGGGCGACAATCGCGCCGTCCTCAATTTTCCAAGTCCCTTGGTTCTCCTCGGCCATCTTCCAACCCTCGAAGCTCTTGCCATCGAACAGCGCGACAAAACCCGCCTCGAGCGGGGCGGGCTGTTCACCGGGCGCAAATGCCGCCGGGATCGCCGGGGCGGCGCCGCGGGCCGGGGCGGCGGTGGTCGTGGCCGGCGCGGCCGGACCGCGGGCCGGAGCGGCGTCAGCCGCGCGGGCGCAGGGAACAACGAGAAGCAACGCGGCCAAGGAGGAGAACAACTTCGTCATGAGTGGAGGGGGTTCGGCTAAAACGATTGCCAGCGGTTCACCGGGAACCGCTGACAAACGGGGGTGAATGGATCTGGTCCCATCCCGGCCGAAAGACAAGTGCCGACCCCGGCGGATCATCTGCAGTCCCGGCAGGGCGGTGCCTCCGTTCGCCGCCGCGTTGTCATCGCGACAACGATTCCGAGGCAGGGCGGAAAAGGTTTAGTCTTATTTTCCACCCACGTTTCAACACCGCTCAGGAATCAGCAGAACCGGAAAATCCCGGCCGACCAGCCTGTGCTTTTTTTGCCGCGGGCCTGAGCACGCCCCAGACCGGCCGAAGGGAGTGTGATCTATTAAATGACATTCCCCAAGGGCACGGGCTATGGAGTGTCATCTATTAGTTGACGTTCCCGGCGCGCTCAAAGGGCACGTGGTGCCGTTTCATGGCCGCCATGCCCGATCCGCAGACTCGACGGACACGCGGCGGCTTTTCAGGCTGACGACCATGCCCCTCCGATTCACTCCCCGGCTGCGTGCGCTGCTCAGTGCGCTGGCGTTTTGTCTGCTCCCTCTGACCGCGCTCGCCCAGCACACCGCGGTTGAGCCCGCTCCGCAGCGCGGACAGGCTTGGTTAAACCGCCACGAGTCCTTCCTCGCCGAGGCCAAGCGCGGCGGCATCGACCTGCTTTTCCTCGGCGACTCCATCACCGACTTCTGGCGCGACCGCGCGCGCGGCCTGCCAGTGTGGGAAAAGAAGTTCGCCCCGCTGCACGCGGCGAACTTCGGCATTAGCGCCGACCGTACCCAGCACCTGCTCTGGCGTCTCGCGCACGGCGCGGTCGACGGGATTACCCCGAAGGTCGTGGTCCTGCTCATCGGCACCAACAACACCGGCTTCGAAAGCGATCTGAAGACCCCGCGCAATAGCACCGCGGAAACCATCCAGGGCGTCACGCTCGTGGTGCACACGCTCCTCACCAAGCTGCCCCGTTCCAAGATCCTGCTCATGGCGGTATTTCCCCGCGCCGACGAAAAAGGCCCGCCGCCCGGCCAGCAGATCCCCGAGATCAATGCCGCCCTTGCCCGGCTCGCGGACGGCAAGTTCGTCCATTTCCTGGATATCGGCCCCAAGCTGCTCGATGCCAATGGCGCCGTGGCCCGCGACCTCATGCCCGATCTGCTCCATCCCAACACCAAGGGTTACGAGATCTGGGCCGAGGCCCTGCGCGAACCGCTCGCCCGGCTCATGGCGGACCCTAGATAAGCCCGCCTTGGCGCCTTGATCTCCGGTGGGGCGGTGACTCCGTCGCCGCCGAATGACCCTTGGAGCTGTAGGAGCCCGCCCACAGGCGATCCGGATCAGCCCGATCGGACGGACCATCGCATTCAAGCAGGCTCCTCCACGGGTAGTTTAAAAATGAACCCAGACCCGGCGGCGCACGGAGTCGCCGCCC
>CAMDOO010000056.1 GCA_945903545.1 Opitutus sp. GAS368
CGCCCCCCCCCTACCGGGGACCCCGACACAAACAAGGGCGGCCACTGGGCCGCCCTTTTTATTGGGTGAATCAAACTCCCGCCGGTGGCGGGGTCGGTTCCGTGGGCTCGGGGGCCGCAATCGGAGCCGGCTCGGTGGCCGCCGGGGCGGACGTCTCGGGCGCCGCTTCTGCGACCGGGGCCGGGGCGGCCTCAGCCGGAGCCTCCGCCTTGGCGGCGGGAAACGGCGCCGCTGAAACCGGGGCCTCCGGGAAATTCTCGGGATCGTTCTCGCTCGCCTCGATCTCTTTCTTGCGGGACTCGACCATCGGCGGCGGAGCAAAGAGCGCGCCGGTGATGAATTCCGTGACGTAACCCTCGTGCACCAGCCAGCGCAGGTCACCCTGCAGGCGGCTCAGCTTCTCGCGGTCCTCGGTGGAAAGTTCCGGGGCGGCGGGAGCCGGGGTGCCCTCGGCCGGGGCCTTGGGCGGAGGCGGGAAGCCGAGGAACTTCTCGGCGAGTTCGCCGGCCTTCACCATCGGGTGCGTCTCGATGAACTGGATCAGGCCCGTGATGCTGTCGGAGAAGACCTGGTCCGGAACGCGGAACTTGCGGCGCACGGCGCACACGTAGCTCGCACCCTTGGAGCCCTTCTTGTAGATGGAGAACCCCTCGCGGCGCAGGCGGCCACGCAGGGCGTTGGCGGTGTCGAGTGGGAACCGGCGCTGGCGCTCGAGGGTGCCCTCGATCGCGCGGCGGATCTCGCCCGGCGGCAGCGTCTCGGCGACCTTGCCCGGCAGGCGGGTGCCGTCGACCAAGCGCACGATGCGATTGCGCGCCTGGGTCAGCAGGTAGGTCCGGGCCTCGTCGTAAGAATCGAACGAGAGAGCGGGTTCGGTGGCGGTGGCCGGAACGGCCGCGGGAGCGGCTTCCGCGGGAGCGGCTTCCGCGGGGGCCTCGGCGGGGGCGGCATCGGTCGCCGGCGCTTCGGCAGGAGCCGGCGCAGCCGCGGCGGCCGGCACCGCGGGCTTGCCGGTCTTCCACGTGTAGCGCGTGGTCTTCTTCATCTTTTCGATCCACTTCGCAATCACCTCGGGATCGCGGATGGTCTCGATGCGGGACTTGAAGGACTCGAAGGACATCCGGTCCACGCTCTTCGCGTGATGCAGCTGGATGATGGCGCTGTAGCGGTGGTAGTTCGGTGGGGCAAGCAGATCGCCCGTGATGCCGCACTTGTTCACCACCTGGAAGTTGCCCTTCGGCGGGTCGACCTCGACCTCTGCGATGTCGAAGAAATCCCCGAGGTGCTTCGAGAGCACATGGGCAATGGCGGCATCCTCGCTCTCAAAGGGCAGGTCGTCCGGCACGGAGAGCGCGATCGGGGCGGGCTTGGCCGACTCGGTGCCGGGTGCGCCCTCGGGGGTCTTGCGGTGCAGCACCACCACGAAGCGGTCGGACTTGCCGATCACGGTCCGGGCGATGTCGAACAGCTCAAACGTCCGGCACGAGGCGCGGATCGTCTTGGCCAGGGTCGTAAAGCTGGTGTCCTCCGGATAGAAGGTCGCGTGGAAATAAGGGCTGTCGTAGGGACCGCGATCGATCGGGGCGCCGCGGTAACCCCCTTGGCGGTCATCCCGACCGCCGCCTTCGCCATCGCGACGCGGGCCGCCCCGGAAGGGAGCCCCACCCTCGCGGCGCGGGCCGCGGTTGTCCGGGCTGTCGCGGAACTCGCGGCGCGGAGCCTCGGGCGAGGCCGGAGCCCCTGGCGGGGCGGCGTCGCCGGGACCTGCTGGGCGACGGAAGGCGCGGCGGTCGCGGCGATCCGCACCTCCGGCATCGTCGCGACGCGGACGGTCGTCGCGCCGCGTTTCACGCGGAGCGGCCTTATCCTGTGTCCACTGGGTTCCAAAGCTGAAGCTCTGGAGCTGGGTCAGGTCGATTTTGTTGAAATCCGGGGAAGGATTCGACGGCGGGGCGGATTCGTCCATGTAGTCTGCGGAAAAGCGGGTTGGTACCCGCGGGGTTGCTTGGTCGGGCTCTGGCTTACGGTAGGTCGGCGGAGTCTCCACGGTGCCCCGGTACTGGCAAGCGATTTGTCCGGACTAATCCGTCACATACCGCCCTTTCAGCGGGACGGCCCGGCGGCTTCCGGCGGCCGGCCGGCGAGCGCCAGATCGACGGAAGCCAGGAGCTGGGCCATGGTGAACGGCTTGTGCAGGATCGCCGCTGCCCCGAACCGGTGCGCCGTCCTTCGGCAGTCTTCCCGGGACAACCGCCCGCCGCCGCCCGACATCGCGATCACGGGCAGGCCCGGTCGCCGCACTTTCAGCTCCATGATCAGGTCGAGGCCATTGCGTCCGGGCATGTTGATGTCCGTCACGGCCAGATCCACGACCCGATCACCGATATTCAGGCTGGCGTCATGGCCATCGCTGGCGGTGTTCACCTCGAAACCGGCGTTGGTCAGGACATGCACCATTAGGTCCCGGATCTCCGGTTGGTCGTCGACCACAAGGATCAGGGGTTTCATCGTCGGCATCTGACGCTGAGCGAGGCCCTGGAGCGTCGCCAACGTAATCCGCCCCTGCGCGGTGGCACAAGGGCCGATTTCCCCACGGCAGTCGCAGAAGAAACGCCCGCCTTCGTCCCGCAGTCGCCGGACTACGGCGAGGCACCCTTCCCGCGCCCTCCGGGCTTCGGCTCGTCTGGCAGATGCACTCTCCCCAAAGCTTTCGCAGTGCGAAAGCGCAGTCGGATGGTGCCCAGGACAGGACTCGAACCTGCACGCCTTACGGCACACGCCCCTCAAACGTGTGTGTCTACCAATTCCACCACCTGGGCATTTCCAATCGAGGAAGGCGCACTAAGAGTCATGGTCCCGGACCTGTAAAGTCCCAAAAATCAGTTTTGACCCGACTCAGGGGCGGGCCGACTGTTCGCGCCTCTTCCGTATGTCGCTCGATGAAGTAAAAGCCAAGTTGCTCGCCTCTTATGAGGCCGACGGCGGCATCAATCACCTCGACGGCACCAACCTGCCCTCGCAGGAATCGGTCGATGCGCTCGCCCGGGATTTGATGCACCTGCTCTTCCCAGGCTACTTCAGCGCCATCGGGACCAAGCGCAGCGATCTTCCGGCCTGGGTCGACCGGATGCTGCATCAGGTCGACACCCGCCTCGCCGCGGAACTGGAGAAATGTCTACGCTTCGCCAAGCGGCCCGAGCCCGAGAATCAAGCCCGGACCGCGGCGACCGCCCTCCTTTCCCAACTGCCCGAGCTGCGCCGCCTGCTCCAGACCGACGTCACCGCCGCCTACCACGGCGACCCCGCCGCGCTGAGCGTCGAGGAAATCATCCTCGCCTACCCTTGCGTGCTGGTGATCGCCCTCCAGCGCGTTGCGCACATCCTCTATAACGAGAAGGTCCCCCTGCTCCCGCGCATGCTGACCGAGTACGCGCACGAGCGCACCGGCACGGACATCCATCCCGGCGCCAAGATCGGGCCGAGCTTCTTCATCGACCATTGCACCGGCGTCGTGATCGGCGAGACCGCGACCATCGGAGCGCACGTGAAGCTCTACCAGGGCGTGACGCTCGGCGCGAAGTCGTTCGTGACCGATGATCAGGGCCATCCCGTCAAGGGCGTGAGGCGCCACCCCACGCTTGAGGACAATGTCATTGTCTATCCCGGCGCCACGATCCTCGGAGGCGACACGGTGATCGGGAAGGACTCCGTGGTCGGAGGAAATGTCTGGGTCATGCAGTCCATGCCACCGAACAGCATTGCCTACTATCAGGGCGACCAGGCTTCGATCATCCGTCCGCGGAAAAAGAAGGAAGAACTGCTCGCCGAATTCGCCGACTGGGTGATCTGAACGATCGGTCGGATCCGACGGATAGGCCCGATCGCGCCACCGCCACGCCGCACCATCTGGCGCACCTCAACGCGCCCGTTGCCGCTCGGCGAGCCCGCGCGCCAGTTCCGCGGCAAAGAACGGCCCACGGTAGATCATGCCGCTGTAAACCTGCACGAGGGTCGCGCCCGCATCGAGTTTCTCCGCGGCCGAGGCCTCGTCGGTGATCCCGCCCACGCCAATGATCGGCAGGCGGCCGTTCGTGGCCTTCGCGATGTAGCCGATGATCTCGGTCGAGCAACGGCGCAGTGGCGCCCCGCTCAGTCCTCCCGCCTCGTTCACCCCGGCGAAGAAGCCCGGCCGAGCGAGCGTGGTGTTGGTCGCGATGATGCCGTCGAAGCCGAACTCCGCGATCACCCCAAGCACGGCGTCGATCTGCGGAAACGTCAGGTCCGGCGCGATCTTGAGCAGCAGCGGCACCCGCCGACCCTCGGCCGCCTCGCGGGTCCGGTTGGCGGCAGACACCGCGCCGAGCAGTTCGCGCAGGCGCGACTCGTCCTGCAGCTGGCGCAGGCCGGGGGTGTTAGGGCTCGAGACATTCAGCACGAGGTAGTCTGCAAATTTTGCCAGCCGGGCAAAGCTCGCCAAGTAATCAGCCACCGCCTCGTCGATCGGCGCCACCTTCGATTTACCCAGGTTCACGCCCAGCGGAATCCGGCGTTTTCCTGAACCGGCCTGGCCCGCCAGGCGCACGGCCACCGCCTCGGAACCATCGTTGTTGAAGCCCATGCGGTTGATTACCGCCTCCTCGGCGGGATAGCGGAACATGCGCGGCTTGGGATTCCCCTCCTGCGCGAGCGCCGTCACGGTGCCGATCTCCACATGACCGAAGCCCAAGGCGGCCGCCGCGGGCCAGGCCCGGGCGTTCTTGTCGAAGCCAGCCGCGAGCCCGACCGCATTCGGAAACTCCAACCCGAACGCCCGGACCGGCCGGTGTCCGGCGGCGAGCCGGTGGCGTGCCTCCAACAGGGCCCGCAAAGGCGCGATCCGCGCCAGCCAGGCCATCGCCTCGACCCCGCGCTCGTGGGCGCGCTCGGAATCGAGCGTGAACAACCAGGGGCGAATCACCTTCTCGTACAGCAAATCCATGCGCCGGACAGTGAAACGCGGAGACCAAAAATCAAGGGTCGCGACCGGAACCGCTCCTATTCACCCGAAAGGCATCCAAAAATCACCGGCAGGACCCCGTTTTCGCCCCGAACTTTTTTCGGCTTGTTTTTTACTCCCCCGTTTCCACGCTGCGCTCACTTTTCACCTCGGGGTGGCCGCGGGACGAATTTGCAACAAAGCTCTGGCACAGTTGTTTGCGATTTGACTCTGGCTCCGCGCGGAACTTCACCTTTTCTCGAATCTAATCACACATGGCCAAAGCTTCCACGACTCTCGACTGGTGCATCGTCCGCCTTGGGGAGGACCACAACTGGTGGGTCAATGAGGTCAGCGATCCGGTCCGTTGGGACGTCGACGGCCTCAGCATCATCGATCCCCGCCAGGTGGCCCACCTGATCGAACTGATTGAGCCCCTGCGCGACTACGGCTTCGACCAGGATGTCTTCGAATCCGCGTTCTTCTCCTTCCGCATCGAGAAGGAAGCCGGACCCGGGAAAGTCCGCCTTAAGCGGGTTAAGGAATCCTTGATTGATTCCGAAGAGAAACTCTTCGCCCTCGCCGATGTGCTCGACGATGAGAACGGCCCCTACGCCGACCTGCTCGACCACCTGACCCGCTGCCGCGTCAAGATGCTGAACGACATCTTCAAGTTCGAGAGCAAGCTCACCGTCGACGAGGTCGAGGACGAGATCCGCGAGGACCAGAACACCCATTTCATCGAGGGCAAGGCCATCCACACCTTCGACGAGCTCACTGCCATCCTCGACTATATGCCGGCCGGCTATGATGCCGACGGCGAGGAAACGGAGAAGCCCTCCGCCGAGGACGAGGATGACGCCGACCTGCCCGAACTCGACGAGGCTGAGGAGGAAAAACTCAAGAACGACGATTCCCTGAAGTGGGACGACGAGGACGGCGACGGGGACAAGGAAGGCAAGGAAGGGGACAAGGATAAGGACAAGGACGCCGACGAGGACGACGACGGTGAGAAGAAGGAAAAGGATGACGGCGACGGCGATGAAGATGCCGACGACGACAAGCCGAAGAAGAAAGCCCGCGGAAAGCGGTAAGGTTGCGTTCGCGTCCGCCCTTGTGCATCAACGCGGCTCCATGAACGCCGCCCGCCTTCCCGTGCTGGTTCTGAGCCTGGCCCTCTGGCTGGCGTGGAGCGGCTGCACCGCGGGCAGCACCCCGGTGCTCGCCAGCAATCCCACGATCCCGGAGTCAGCCTCCAGCGCCGTGCTCCGTCCGGGCGACAGTCTGACGGTGGTCCTGCAGGGCATCCCCGACCCGTCCACCAACTCAGTTCAGATCGACGACCAGGGCCTGATCTCCCTCCCCTTCATCGGTTCGACCAAGGCCGCGGAAGTCAGCACTTCCGATCTCTCCCGAGCGATCCGCGCGGAATACCTCAATCGCAGGTTCTACACCGCCATCGATGTCTCGGTGAGCATCGCCGAGCGCTTCATCTATGTCGGCGGCGAGGTCGCCCGGCCCGGCCGCGTGGTCTGGACGCCCGATCTCACCGCCTCAAAGGCCATCCAGGCCGCCGGCGGCTTCTCGCTCTATGCCAAGGAGAACGCGGTCAACCTGACGCGCGACAGCCGCTCCTACCCAGTCGACATCAACCTGGCCCAGCGCCGGCCCAGTGAGGACCCGCGCCTGCTCCCCGGCGATTCGCTCCAGGTCTCCCGCTCGGCGTTCTGAGCTTTGTTTTTCGGGAAGAATTCCCGAAAAACAAAGATTAGGTGAAAGATCGGTCCCCATTCCTGCGTTTAGGCAGGTATGGACCCACTCCCTGCCCCACCTCCGCCCGAATCATCCGCCGCCAACCGCCTCCGCGATACCGCCGTCGGCGAACGTCCGCAGGAGCGCCTGGAGCGCCTGGGGTCGGCCGCCCTGAGCGACACCGAGCTGCTCGCCATGCTGCTGCGCAGCGGCACACGGGGCCATGACGTCATCAGCATCGCCTCCCGGCTCATGCACGCGTCCGGATCCCTCGCCGCGCTCGTGCCGTGGAAGGAACCCGATTTCCGCCGCATCAAGGGCATCGGGCCGGTGAAGGCCCTCCAATTGGTCGCCGTGCTGGAACTCGCCCGCCGCGTCCTCGTGCAGCAGGCCGGCGACACCCCGCTGCTCAACCGGCCCGACCTGATGGTGGCCTACCTCCAGCCGCTGGCCCGCGGGCTGCAGGTCGAGAAATTCTGGGTGCTCTGCATGAATCGAAAACTCCGCCTGCTGCGGCGCATCGAGATCAGCTCCGGCACCGCCACCGCCGCCCTCGTCCATCCCCGCGAGGTGTTCCGCGAGGCCATCCGCGAGGCCGCCACCGGTCTCATCTGTGCCCACAACCACCCCAGCGGCGACCCGGCGCCAAGCCAGGCTGACCTGCACGTCACCCGCCAGCTGCGCGAAGCCGCCCGCGCCCTCGACATCGAGCTGATCGACCACCTCATCATCGGCCAGCCGGCCCACGACCCGGCAGGACTGGGGTACTACAGCTTTCGCGCGAGCGGGCTGATCTAAAGGAGATATCGATCAAACGCCGAACGTCGAACGCTGAACGTCCAACGCCCAAGCAGGAAGGTTGCCCTAACACATCAGATCCTCCGTACTTGGACGTTCGGAGTTCGACGTTCAGCGTTCGGCTTGGTGATCCTACAGCAGCGGCGCCAGCAGCCGGGCGCACTCCTCCATGATGGTATGGCCGAAACCGAGTGGCTTGTGCCGGGCGGACGACTTCTTGCTCGAGGCGATCAAGCCACCCGCCCAGGCGCGCATCGCAAGCACGTCCACCCGGGAGTAAACCAACAGTCCCACCTCGAAGTTCACGAAGAGGCTGCGCAGGTCGAGGTTGGCCGAGCCGAGCAGCCCGATCCGGTCATCCACGATCACCGCCTTGCTATGCATCATGCCCGGCCCGAACAGCCGCACATCCGCGCCCGCCGCCTGCAACTCGCGCAGGAAATGCCGGCGCGCGTAGTCCGTGATGGGGTGGTTGGATTTCTCCGGCACGACAATCGTGACATCACACCCGGCGCGCGTCTTGACGATCAGCGAACGGAACAGCACCTCATCGGGGATGAAGTACGGCGTGACGATGATGATGCTCTTCGCGGCTTCCTGGACCATCGAGATGATGCCCTCGTACAGCGCATCGCCGGCACAATCCGGCCCGCTCGCCACCACCTGCACTTCGGCGTCGCCCTCCGCCCGCACCGCCCCGGGCAGGGCCTCGGCCCGCAGCGTCTTCATCGGTTGGTTCGCCGCGAACGACCAGTCGGCGAGAAACACGTCGTTTAGCAGGGTCGCGGACGGCCCGCTCACCATGGCGCCGAAGTCCCGCCATCGTTTCTTCAGCGGCGTGGGACCGAGGTACTCGCGGGCGAGGTTGTGACCGCCGATGAATGCCGTGTGCTGGTCGAAGATCGCCAGCTTCCGGTGATTGCGCAGGTTCGCGCTGTTGCGGAGCGACGAGAACGGCAGCACCGGCATGAACACCGCCACCTCGCCGCCGGCTTTACGGATGGGGTCGACAAAGCCCCGGCTCGAGAAAACACAGCCGACCGCATCGAGCAGCAGCCGAACCTTCACGCCCTCGCGCGCCTTTTCCGCCAGCATCCGCACGATCCGCCGGCCGGTGTCGTCCCGTCCCAGGATGAATGTCGTGATGTGGATCGAGTGTTTGGCGCCCCGAATGCCCTGCTCCAGGGCGGCGTAGGTCTCCTCACCGGTGGTGAGCAACCGAAGGTCGTTGCACCCGATCACGGGGCATTCCGCGATCGAGCTGATCGTCTGGGCGGTCGGGGTGGACGAGGCCTCCGACTGGCAGGCCACGACGCCGGCCACGGCGGGGGTGACCTTGGTCTTCTGCTTCATCAGCCGGCGGATCTTGCGTCCGCCCAGCAGCAGGAAGAGCGGCACCCCCACATAGGGAACCAGCACGATGCCCATGAGCCAGGCCACCGTGTTGCCCGGCTGCCGCCGCTCGCTGAACAGGCGCGCAAAGGCAAACAGGGCGAGCAGCACGCCCACTACCGTCAGGAAATGCTCGAGAATCGTCAGGGCGACGGGGGACATGGCGGGTTGGGCGCGACGATGGGCGAAAATTGCCGCGGAGCGACGGCAGCGCAAGGAGTGAAAAAAGCCTTGAGTTCGCCAGATCGAACCGAGAATTTCCGCCCTCGTTTCTCTTGGTGGAGTTGAGCAGTGGCCGCTCCGGAGACTGTAAATCTCCCGTCTTACGACACCGTTGGTTCGAATCCAACCTCCACCACCATTCTTCGCCCTGCGGGCTACGCATGGCACGGCCATTGCCTCGCCCAGGAAGGACTCCAGCGGGCCACTTCTCTCCGCGCGAAGAATGCCCTGCGTAGCTCGAAGAGCGAAGCCCGGGCCGCCCAGCGCGCGCCCGCCAACAAAAAGCCCGCCAAGCCGTTGCGGCCAGGGCGGGCTGAAATTGATCTAATCCCCGCTCAGAACAGCTCGTCAGCCTTGAAGAAGCGCTTGAGCTCAATCGCCGCGTTCTCGTCGCTGTCCGAGGCGTGGACCATGTTCTTCATCATGTCGGTGCCGAAATCGCCGCGGATCGTGCCCTTGGCCGCCTTCTTGGAGTCGGTCGGCCCCAGCAGGTCGCGCACCTTGGCCACGATGCCGTCGCCCTGCAGCGCGGCGATGATCACCGGGCGCTCGCTCATGAAGGCCTCGATCTCGGGATAAAACGGCTTTGAGGCCACATGGGCATAGTGTTCGCGAAGGACGGCGGCCGACAGCCGCGCCATCTTGCAGCCCACCACGGAGAAACCCGCCTGCTCGAAGCGGCGGAGGACCTCCCCGGCGAGGCGCTTTTGCATGCAGTCGGGCTTCAGGATCACGAGGGTTCTTTGCATAGGAGCCCGGGACGATAGGCCGCCCCCCCGCCTTGGAAAGCACGTTTTTGCGACCGCGCCCAGTCCGTCGGTTTTCTACCAAGGATGGCAGGCGTTCTCCGCTCCCGCCAGCCCACCCCAAACGACTGGGGCTTTGCCCAACATGTCACGTAATCCGTGACATGCTGGGCAAAGCCCCTTCCGGTCTGCCGTACGCCATTCTCGCCGCAGGGTTGTGGCGGCCCAGCTTGGCCAGATCCGCCCGCCTCACCGCCCCAGCACGGCCCGCAGCGCGGGCTCCAGTTGCGGATGGGCAAAGGCAAAATTCTCCCTCGTCAGGACCTGTGGCACCACCCGCGTACTCGCCAGCAGGGCCTCGTCGGCCATCTGGCCGAAGCTCGCCCGGAGCACCCAGCGCGGCACCGGCATAAAGGCCGGGCGGCCCAGCACCTGCGCCAGCGCGGCGGTAAAAGCGGCATTCGTCACCGCCCCGGGCGAAACCCAATTGACCGGCCCGCGCCACCGCGGCTCCAGCACCGCGGCCACCAGCATCGCCACGAGATCGGGCGCCGCCACCCAGCTCATCCACTGCCGGCCACCGGCGAGCGGACCGCCCAGGCCGGTCTTGAAAATCGGGAGCATCTTCATCAGCGCCCCGCCCTCACCCGAAAGCACCACCCCGAGGCGCCCAAGGACCACCCGCGCGCCGAACGCGGTCGCCGCGACCGCCGCCTCCCGCTCCCAAGCCACGCAGGTCTCAGCCAGAAAGCCCGCCCCGGGCTCAGCCGATTCCGGCAGCGCCTCCTCGCCCCGGTCGCCGTAGTAACCAATCGCGCTCGCGCTCACGAACACCCGCGGCGGTGACGGCAAGCGGCCCAGGGCGGCCACCAAATTCCTCGTCCCTACCACACGACTGTCCCGGATCAACGCGCGCCGCCGGTCCGTCCAGCGGCCAGCCGCCACATTTTCGCCCGCAAGATGGATCACAGCGTCGAAGGTCGCACCCGCCGGGAATTCCAGTCCGCCCGCCCGCGTGTTCCACGGCACGTCGCCGGGCCCAACGTTGGTGCCATGCACCAGCCGCGTGACGCGGCAACCGCACCGGCACAGCTCGGGCAGCAGCGCCCGGCCGATCAGGCCGGAGCCGCCGGTGACGAGGATCCGGAGCGGTTCCCCGGCAGAACACTGTTTGTCGCCTAATGACATGTCTGGTGAGTGGAAGCATGCGCCCGGTATCCTGGTGTACAACGCTGCCGTTGCCCCTTCAATGAACGGCCATACGTGACCTGCACAAACCGGCGGTAGGGCGGGTTATCCTTAACCCGCCGCATTTGGCTCCGACCGCGAAATACCGGCGCGTTAAGGATAACGCGCCCTACCTCACCCTGCCGTCCGCAAACTGCGCCAAGCCGCGAGCGCCGCCTCCCGCGCCGTGGCGTGATCCACGATCGGAGCCGGGTAATTGCCTCCCAGCCTGACCCCGGCCGCGGCCAGCGTCGCTGCCGGCGCCTCCCACGGGGCATGGATGAACTCCGCGGGCAGTTGCGCCAACTCCGGCACCCAGCGGCGCACATACGCACCCTCCGGATCAAACTTGCGCCCCTGCAGCACCGGGGCGAACACCCGAAAGTACGGCGCGGCATCGGCCCCGCAGCCGGCCGTCCACTGCCAGCCGAGCGTGTTCGCGGCAAGGTCGGCGTCGACCAGCGCGTCCCAGAACCATTCCGCGCCGCGCGTCCACGGCAGGCGCAGATGCTTCACGAGGAACGAGGCCGCGACCATCCGCACCCGGTTATGCATCCAGCCCGTGTGCCAGAGCTCCCGCATGCCGGCATCCACGATCGGGTAACCTGTGCGCCCGCGCTGCCAGGCCTTGAGCATCCGGCCACCCGGGTCGTCCGCCCAGGGAAATTGCGCGAACTCCCCGCGCAGCGGCTCCGCCGGCGTGTGCGGGAAATGGAAAAGCAGGTGATGGGCGAACTCGCGCCAGCCCACCTCGCTCAGAAAAACGCGCGCCCCATTGCTCGGCGGGAATACCCCGCGGGCCTTGCCCGCCGCGCGCACCGCCGCCCAGATCTGGCGCGGGCCGAGCTCGCCGAAATGCAGCGACGGCGAGAGCCCCGACGTGCCCGCCAGCGCCGGATCGTTGCGGGTGTCGGCGTAGTCCGCCATCGGGCCCGCGGCGAATTTTCGCAGCCGGTCACGCGCCCCCGCCTCGCCGGGCTGCCAGGTGGCCGCCATGCCGTGGTCCCAGCGGATCCGCGGCAGCAGGCTGAGCACTTCGAGCTGCAACGACTCCGGCCAGCGGGCCGGCGCCGGGATCGGCCCCGCGGGCGGCCGCACCGGCTCGGTCACGGTGAGTGTGAGGCAATGACGCCAGAACGGCGTGAACACCTTGAAGGGATTACCCTCCTTGTTCCGCACCTCGTGTGGTTCAAACAGCAGCGCGCTGTTCCAGCTTTTCGCCTCCACGCCCGACGCCGTGAGCGCGGCCTTGAGTGCCGAATCGCGCGCGATCGCCGCGGGCTCGTAGCGCCGGTTCCAGTAAACCGCGCCGGCGCCGGTCGCCTGCTGCAGCGCCGGGATGATCCCGGCCGCCGGGCCCCGCGCGAAGATCAATCGCGATCCCTTTTCGCGCAGCGCCTCGTCCAAGGCCGCGAGTGAATGATGCAGCCACCAACGGGAGGCCCCGCCCGCCGCCCAGCGGCCCTCCGCCTCGTCATCCAGCACATAGACCGGCACCACCGGCCCGCCGCGCGCGACCGCGGCGTGCAACGCCGGATTGTCATGCAGGCGCAGGTCCTGCCGGAACCAGAGCAAGGTGGGTGAAGCGGGCACGCCCCGAAGGAGATCCTTGTCAGGTTTTAAGCAAGCCGGAGAGCGATCCCATCGGACCGATCGGGCGGATCCAACGGATCGGGCCGATCTCGTCCCCGCTTCGCGCTCAGAGCCGCTTCCGGTAGCGCAGCACAAGCAGGTCTCCACATGAATCCGCGCGATCTCGGCGGTATCCTCGATTCTGGTGGGGGCGAATCATGCGACCTCGATGGCCGGCCTATTCCCTCCGTGCAAGCCGCCGCACCACGAGCAACCGTTGCATCCCTTTGCCGCCCTCCCGCGAACCCCCGTGGGGAAGTGTCAACTAATAGATGACATTCCCCGGGGCGTTTGGCGGTAAAAACGTTCCGGTGGCCATTACCCAGCTGCAGCTTGCCGCTGGCCGGGCAACGTGCCATTTCCCGGAACACATGCCGGACCTCGATGCCTACCTCCGCCGGATCGAGTACACCGGACCGCGGACGCCGACCGTCGCGGTGCTGCATGCCATCCATCGAAGGCATGCCCTCTCGATTCCGTTCGAGAATCTCGATCCCATCCGCGGACAACCCATCGACTACTCGACGGCCGCCTTGGTGCGGAAACTCGTGCACGACCGCCGCGGCGGCTACTGCTTCGAGCACGGCCACCTGCTCCTGGCGATGCTGCGCGCGCTCGGATTCGAGGCCGAGCCGCTCATCGCCCGGGTGCGCCCCCTCGGCACCACCGTGGTCACGGGCCTCACCCACATGCTCCTGCGCGTCACGGCCGAGGGCCGCACCTTTTTCGCCGACACCGGCTACGGCAGTCTCTCGCTGCTTGAGCCGCTGGAACTGATGCCCGGCGAGCGCCAGGACCATGCCGGGCTCGAATCGCGCCGCCTCGTCGCCGAAGGCCCGCTGCTCGTGCAGCAGGCCGAACTCAAGGGCGCGTGGAACGATGTCTACGCGTTCAGCCCGCACGCGCCGCCACCGATGGACTTCGAGATCGGCAACTGGTTCACCGCCACCTACCCGGAGTCGCGCTTCGTCCTCAACCTGATCGCCGTCCGGCTGGAGGCCGACCGCCGGCACACCCTGTTCAACCGCGAGTACACCGTGCGTTTCGCCGGCGACCGGACCGAGACCCGCACCCTTACATCGCCCGCCGAACTGCGCGCACTGCTGACCGGCACCTTCGAGCTCAACCTTCCCGCCGACTTCCCGCTCACCTGCCCCGAGCTCGTCTGGACGAAATGAGCAAAAGGTCGGGGCGACTGTCTCCAGCCGCCCTGACTGAGGCGATTTCGGCTGTCTGGTCCGCTGCTAGCTTGCGGGCCGGTCTGGCCCGGGGCCTAATCGTTGCGATGCCGAGCCCGTCCGATGCCGCAACCGTTCCCGCCGCCTCCGGCGCGGCGCCCGGAGGCATCACCGTTCCGACACTCTGCACCTTCGTCGGCCTGCTTGGCTTGGGGGCGATCACCCTCGCCAGTCCCGGCGCCACGCGGATGTATGCCTGGCCCTGGGTTTTCGCTTACTGGGCCGCACTGCTGGCGCCGGTGACGTTGCTGATCCTGCGGGTGCTCGATTCCCGCAGACCATGGGTGTTGCCCGGCCGGGCATGGATCGGGCTCACCCTTGCCTGGTGTGGCGTCGTGCTGGCCTCGACCCTCGCCAGCCCGTACCGCGGCCCAACGCTGCTGTGGAGCGCACCGCTGCTCGCGGCACCGGCGCTTTTCCTCGCGCTCTTCGACTGGTTGCACGCCTCGTCCGACACCGTGGCAGAACGCTCGCGCCGGATGCAGCACACCGCAGGGTTTTTCCTCGGGATCGTGGCGCTCGCGAGCCTGGCGCTCTGGCTCGGCGACATTTCCAACCGGCCGAGCTGGCGCTCGGTGTGGCTGGCGCGCAACGCGTACCCGCTCGGACATTCCAATTACACCGCCGGCCTCACGTTGCTGATGCTGCCGTGCTTTGTCGGACTCGCGCTCGGCGCTTGCGGCCGGGTGCGGCTGGCATGGTGGGCCGGAACCGGAATCGCGGTGGCGCTGCTCTTCACCAGCGGAAGCCGGGGGGGATTCGGCGGCCTCGCCGTATTAGCCTTGGCCGCCACGCCCGCGATCGCCCGGAAGCTTCGCGTGCAACTCTGGCTGGTGGCAATCATCGGGCTCGCCGTGTGCGCGCTGCTCTTTGCCGCCAATCCCCGCATCCGCGGGATGCTCACCGGCGCCAAGGCCGACGCCCCGCCGAACGCCAGCAAAGTGCAGCGCTCGGCCATGCTCGAGGCCGGACTTCGGCTCGGCACCGAGCGTCCGATCCTCGGCTGGGGTGCGGGCGCCACGCCCCTCGCCTATCCGCGCGTGCGGGCCGGGCTCGAGGGAGGCGCCGAGAACGTGCTGCAGCTGCACAGCCTGCCAGTCCAGCTCTGGGCCGAGTTGGGCGGTGCGGGTGTGCTGGTAGCGCTTGGGGGCCTGGGCCTGGCGGCTTGGTCGGCTTTCCGCGGTGGCGCGGAATCGGCGCTGCCTTCGGCCACATCCCCCAACCACGGCCGGCTCGTCGAGCCAGCCCTAGCCCCAGCCAAGGCCGTCCTGCTCGGGCTCAGTGGGTATCTCGTTTTTTCCCTCACCGACTCGCAGCTCGATGTGCCGGTGTTTGCCGCGGGCGCAGCCGTCGGCTGCGCCCTGCTCGCTTCTCGGGGAAACCATGCGGGCATTGTCGCCCGGCGGGCGGGGGTTGTGATCCCGGTGCTGGGGTTGAGCGTCGTTGGACTGCTCGGACAGCGCGACCTGACTCCCGTCATGAATATCGAGGGCCTGGTTTTCGCGAGCAACCCGGCGACCACGGACCGCGGGATCGGCCTGCTCCGGTCATCGCTGGTGCTGAACCCCGACCAGGAGATCGCCCATTTCAACCTGGGCTGGTTGCTGGTGGTGAAGGATTCCGCCGCGGCCGAAAAGCACTTCCTCGCCGCCGCTCGCCTCGTGCCCGACAAGGGCGGCGTCTGGTTCGGGCTCGGGCTGGCCCGGCTCAACCAGAACAACCCGGCGGGCGCCGCGCGGGCCTTCGCCCTCGAGGGACTGAACGATCCCGCCTTCCTGTTCTCCCCGTGGTGGAAGGCCGAGATGTTCGCCAGCCTGCGCAAGACCCACGCGGCGGAATTCATCCGCGTGGCCGACGCTGCGGCCAGCCAGCTGCAGTCCCGTGACGGCTGGCTGGCCCGCGAGTCGCGCTACGTCGCCGCGCTCACGCGCTGGGCGCTGGACCGGTCCCTGATCCCGGACGCCGCCCTGACCGGCGCCAATCGGGCCGCCTTCTTCCAGCGCGACCCGCAGGGCACCGAACTCGAGATGTCGCTCATCAATGCCTACCGCCGCGAGCGCACCGGCTATCCCGTTTTGATGCGCCAGCCCGATCTCCCGCCGCCCTCCGACGTCTTCACCGTCCAGGAAAACGCCGCCGCCGCCGGTCCGCTGCGCTTCCTCTTCCCGGACAAGGGCTGGCTGCCCGCACCGTTGCTGCTGGAAATTTTGGATCCGAAATGAGCCGGAGAGGGATTGACCACAGAACTCACGGAAAACACAGAAAACGACCATCATGCTGATTTCGATTTTTCCGTGTGTTCTGTGCCTTCCGTGGTGACCCTCGCCTGTTTACCTGATGCCCCGCGCTGCCGCCAATTCCGTCCGTGAGACCGTGGTCCCTCTGACTCTACTGGCCGGCGACGTGGTCTTCACCTTCGCGGCCCTCGCCCTCGCCTGGTGGCTGCGGTACGCCTCGCCGATCAACCGCTCGCGGCTGGCGATCGACGTGCCCGACGCGGCCTTCGGCGCCTACCTGCCCCTGCTCCTCGTCGGCGTGGCGCTGCTGCTCACGGCGTTCGCCCAGCTCGGCCTCTACGACACCCGCCTGGTCCTGCGGCGCTACCAGAGCCTGAGCGTGATTCTGAAGGGCGCGGCCTTCTGGCTCGCCGCGTACCTCGGCGTCTCGCTCGTGCTGAAGTTCGATCCGCCGATCTCCCGGCTCTTCGTCGTGCTCGCCTTCGCCTGCGTCGTCGTGCTGCTCCACGCGTGGCGCACCGCAGCGTACCACCTCATTGTCCGCAGCCCGCTGCTCGCGAGCCTGCGCCGGCGCACGATCCTGCTCGGCTGGAACGATGCCGCCCGCGACCTGGCGGCTGACATTGCCCGCGATCCGCATCATCCCTTCCAACTCATCGGGCTCGTCACGCTCGATGGAGACACCGCGCCCTTCGCCACCGCCACGCCGACGGATCGTCCGCCGCGGCTGGGTGGCTCGGGCGAACTCGATGCCATTCTGCAGCGCGAGCGCGCCGACCTCCTAATCGCGACCCGGCTGGACCTGCCGCGCGAGGACCTGCGGCGCATCGTCGAGACCTGCGAGCGCTCCTACGTCGAGTGGAAGGCGGTGCCGGGCTCGTTCGACGTCTTCCTCTCGGGCCTGCGCCTGCAGACCATCGGGCGCGTCCCCGTCCTCGGCGTCGAGGAACTCGCGATCACCCGCCTCTTCAACCGGGCGCTGAAGCGCACCTTCGATTTGGTCGGCGCGCTCGTCGGTCTCGTCCTGTCCGCGCCGAAGCTGCTCATCCTGACTTTCCTCATCCGGCGCGAATCGCCCGGCGCGCCCGCGCTGTTCCGCCAGCGGCGCATTGGGGCCGGCCACCGCGAGTTCACGCTGCTCAAGCTCCGCAGCATGACCCCGGGCGCTGAGGCCGCGGACCACGAGCGCCAGAGCACGGCCCGCGGCGATGCGCGCCTGCTCCGGATCGGCGCCTGGATGCGGCGCTGGAATCTCGACGAGCTCCCGCAGTTCTGGAACGTGCTCCGCGGTGACATGAGCCTGGTGGGTCCTCGCCCCGAGCGTCCGCTCCACGTGGACCGCCTCGCGGCCGAGATCCCCCACTACCTGCCGCGCCACCTCGTGAAACCCGGCATGACCGGCTGGGCGCAGGTCAACGGCCTCCGCGGCGAGGGCGACCTCCCCGCCCGCGTGCGCCACGACATCTACTACATCGAGAACTGGAGCATCTGGCTCGACGTGCAGATCGTGCTCCTGACCTTTGTCCGCTGGCGAAATCCGGGGGAATAAGTGGAAATTTATGATTAAGGATTTACGATCTACGATTGACCGGAATCCGGAAGCCGCTCCGCCAAGCGAACCCCGCCTTGGTCCCGGTGCACTCTGGCAATCGTAGATCATAAATCGTAAATCATAAATTTCCCGATGCTTCCCCGCCGCCCCGGCCTTGAACTGCTCGCCGCCTCCTTTGGCGCCCTCGCGCTGGAGATGGCCCTGATCCGTTGGCTGCCCGGGCAGGTGCGCGTGGTCTCGTATTTCCCCAACCTGGTCCTGATCGCCGCTTTTCTCGGGCTGGGGCTCGGCGCGCTGGGGAAAGTGCGCTGGACCTTTGCCGGCGGGGCGCTCGCGCTCGCGACCGTCGGCTCCGCGGTGGGACTGTCCCGGATCGCGTTCACCTCGTCCGGGATCAGTGAGCATCTCTGGCTCCTTTACTACGACCTGCCGAAGAACGCACCGGTCATCGACAACGTCCTGCCGCCGCTCGCCGCGGTGTTTGTGCTCGTGACAGCGCTCTTCATCCCGCTCGGCGGTGAGATTGGCCGGCGGCTGGAGACCTTCCGCCACGGCGGCCAGGCCCTCGCCGGCTACGCGATCGACCTGCTGGGTTCACTCACGGGCGTGCTCGCGTTCCTCGGGCTGTCCGGGCTCGGCGCCCACCCGGTGGTGTGGTTTGGCATGGCGTTCCTCGGCTGGTTTGCCGCGGCCGGCGGTCCCGCTTGGCAACGCACCGGCCTCGCGGCCTGCCTCGGCGCGGCCCTGGTGGCGATTCAGGTCACGGACCGCGCCCAGATCTACAGCCCCTACTACGCGCTGCGGGTCGAGCCAATCAACGACTCCGGCTTCGTCCTCCTCGCCAACGGTTCCCTGCACCAGCAGGCCATTGACCTGCGCTCCAATGCGCCGGACGCCGACCTGCCGTCGCTCAAGGTGATGCGCGAGGGTTACCGTTACCATGTCACGCACCTCGCCACGCCGCCGCAGCGCGTCCTCGTGCTTGGCGCCGGTAGCGGCAACGACGTGGCCTCGCTGCTCGACGCCGGCGTGCCCGAGATCCACGTGGTCGAGATCGACCCGGCGATCATCGACATCGGCCGCCGCCTGCACCCCTCGAAACCGTACGCCGACCCGCGCGTGGCGATCCACAACACCGACGCCCGGTCCTTCCTCGAGCAGACGCCCCTGCGCTTCGACCTGATCGTCTTCGGGACACTCGATTCCATGACGCGCCTCTCGGCGCTGTCCAATGTACGACTCGACAACTTTGTCTACACGCTGGAGAGCATGCAGGCCGCTCGGGCGCGCCTGACCCCCACCGGGGGTGTCGCCCTGATGTTCATGGTCGTCCACCCGGAGATCGAGGAGCACCTGTTTTCCATCCTCGAGCGGGCCTTCGGCACGATGCCACTCGCGTACAAGCACGACCACATCCTGTTCAACACGATGTTCCTCGCCGGGCCCGGCTTTGCGCACCTCGCGGGCGACCCCACCCTGCACCTGCCCCTGCTCGAGCGGTACGCCGACCGGCTCACCGCGCCAACCGACGAATGGCCGTACCTGTACCTCGACCAGCGCGGCATCCCGGCGTTCTACTGGCAGCTCGCGGCCATCGTGCTGGCGGTGGCGGTGGCTTTCCTCGCCGCGCTCAACGCCCGGACCCGCGAGGCGATCCGGGCCCGAAAGATCGACTGGGAGATGCTCGGCTTCGGCATGGCCTTCCTGCTCGTCGAGACCTCGCTGGTCACCGAGCTGAACCTGCTCTTCGGCGCGGTCTGGCGCACCAGCGGGATGGTCTTCGCCTCGATCCTGCTGGCGCTGTTCGCCTCCACCCTGATCAGCCGCTGGTGGCGCCCGAACCCGCGCTGGGCGCTGCTCGGCGTGATTCTCTCGCTGATCGCCATCGGCCTGCTGCCCCTGCGCGGCATCGCCCCGACCGGCGAGATCACACGCGTGGTCTTTGCGGTCGCCGTGTGCGGGCTCCCCGTTTTCTGTGCAGGCTTTGCCTTCGCCGACCGGTTCTCCTCGCGACCGGACGCCGAGACCGCCTTCGGTTGGAACATCATCGGCGCCGTCCTCGGCGGCCTGCTGGAGTTCTCCACCATGCTGCTCGGCCTGCGGGCGATGTTCATGCTCGGGGCGATGATCTACCTTGGGCTGTACCTGTACCTCGGACGGCAGCACGCGGCGGCACTGCGGACCGGGGTGCCCAAGTAGGCGGAACGGCTACAGCCAGCCAACGGATTCCGGACTTTTTTGCCACAAGGCACAGAGCTCACACCGGGCGCACCTGGCGGTAGCCGCGGCGCTTGGCGCGCCAGAGCGAGATGCGCTTCCAGGCGGCGAAGGCAGTGCGGTATTTCCAGCGGGCCCAGGGCGAAGCACCGAAGTGCTTCAGGTAGACATCGCGGTTGGCGTCGAAGATCGCCTCTGACATGGCGTCGAAGTCCTTGGCCACGCTGACGCCCTTGAGGTGGATGATCTGCACGCGACCATCATAGACGACCCGCTTGCCCGCCTGAGTGACGCGCAGGCAGAGATCGAGGTCGTCGCCGTACATGAAGAAAGCCTCGTCGAAGACTTTCCCGTCGGGCGCCGCCCGCTCCAGCACCTTCCGCGGTGCCAGCATGAAGGCCCCGTTGATCGCGCCGACCTGATATGTGCCAATGGGATCGAGGTGTGTGAGGTTGTAGCCGGCAAAGAAGGCGGCGCGCGGAAACATCCCGGCCAGACCGCTGGCGCGACAGAAGCCGTCCCACGCCGTCGGAATCGAGCGCCGGCAGGCCAGGTCCATTGCGCCATCCGCCCGCATGAGCCGCGGCGAGACCAGGCCGATCCGCACATCGGACTGCAGCCGCCCGACGCAGTGGGTCAGCGCCCCCTCATTCACCACCGTGTCCGGATTGAGAAAGAGCACCAACTCCCCCGAGGTCTGGGCATAACCGACATTATTGGCCCGCCCGAAGCCAAGATTCTCCCCCGGGGCCAGGTACTTCACCCACGGAAAGTCATGCCGCACCATCCCGCCCGCGCCGTCTCCCGGCGAGTTGTCCACCACCACGACCTGCACCTCCCGGCCACCAGCCAAACTCCGAGGCACCGACCGCAGGCACGCCCCGATCTCGTCGCGCGACTTGTAGGCGACGATAACAATAGAAAGGAGCGGGCGGGCGGACATCGGCAACACCCATGCCGGCTTCATCCACCTCCTGCAACGGCAGTCCACACCGGATTTCCGGCTTGTCACACCTGCGCACTTGCAGAAATCGCCGACCTCGGCCTAGTTTGGGACCATGAAAGTGCTGAAAGCCACTGCGTCGATCCTCCTCGCCCTCGCCGTCGGGTCCCTCTTCGCCGGGTGCATCTCCACCAAGAAGGGTGGCGACAGCTCGATCCCGTGGAGCAATCCCGCCTCCTGGGAGAACCAGGTTCCCGGCATGGGCAACAACATGGGCCGCTGAGCGGCCACCCCAGAAACTCTATGGGGTCAGGCCGTTTATTGTTAGAGTTCTAACAATAAACGGCCTGACCCC
>CAMDOO010000057.1 GCA_945903545.1 Opitutus sp. GAS368
AATGGATGCATCCGGTCAAGACCGCGGCAGCTCGCACAGCTCGGCCGATCCACCGTGCAGGATCACCGGGTGCAGCTGCAGCAGCTCGAGGAGCTGCTGGCGGTCGTCGGCATCAAAGCGCATGTAGCCGGTGAGATGCGCGGACGAAACGGACGACTGGGTATTGCCGAGCATCTCGCGGGCGCTGATTTCGCTGCCGCCGCGAAACAGGCCGCTGTCCCGGGCAGCGGCGAGGAAGTGGTCCCACTCCCCGGCGGTGGGCGGGGTGGGGACGTTGCGCTGAATCAGGAGGAGGTATTGCATGGGCTTGGGCGCTTGGCGGGCGCCGGGAGGTCAGGTGGCGAGGAACTCCAGGGCGGCCTTGGCGCCTTCGTCCGTGGCCAGGAGGGCAAACGCGGCGCGAGCAGCGGGCGGCTCACCACGCAGGGTCATCTCATGGATCGCGGTATTGACCAGCGACTGCCGCTGCAATGACGGGGCGCGCAGGAGGAATAGGAGCTGGCGGCGGAATACGGCGTCGTCCCGGGTCGCGAGGAGCAGGGTGGTGAGCGCGGGGCCTGGATCGGTGGGTGGGCGGGTTTTGGCGCGGAGTGGCATCGGACTGAAACCTGACGCCAACAGCGTCAGGTTTCCCGGGGGACGGCAAGCTGGTGCGGCGGGGTCATCATGGGTTTCGGGTGGGGAGTGGCAGCTCGAAGCGATCCTCGCCGTGGGACTGGAAGCCGCCCCGCCGGAAGCCCGCCCGTTCGAGAACGGCTTGCGAGGCTTGGTTGCCCGGCTTGGTCCGGGCGAACAACCCGTGGAAGCCGGCCGCGGCGGCGAGGCTGGTCATGGCTTTCACGGCATTGGTCATGATGCCGCGATGTTGCCCGCTGGCCCAGTACCCGATCTCGGCGATGGGGTCGGGCGACTTGATGTCGACGGCGGCCGCGATGGCTCCCGCCTCGTCGAGCGCGACAAAAACGAAGTGCGAGCCGGAGACCCATCCCGCCCGCGACCATTCAAGCCATTCGCGGGCGTTGGCTTCTGCATAGGGACGTCCGGCGAAAAGCTCGCGGAACAGCCAATCATAGACCTTTGGTTCGCGGCAGATGGCCACGACCTGCGCGAGGGTCGCTGCCGTGATCTCCACGGCATCGGCGCGCACGAGCACGTAGGGACGACCCGTGAGGTGATTCCGCAGTGGGAGGCGGAGTGAAGCGGGGCAGGTCATGGACGGCCTTTGCGGTGGGCGGTAGGCCATCTGCAACGATTCCGCGTCTTCGGTTGCGGTCTCAAAGCCGAGCCGGCGATAGAGCGTGAGGGCGGGATTGCTCCGGTAAACGTGTAGCGTGATCGGTATACCCAGCCGATTCGCTTCCGCTTGCAGCTCCCGGATTAGTCGTGTGCCGAGGCCGCACTTTTGATGGCCCGGATCGATTTGGACCTGGCAGAGCAGGATCTCCTCCGTTCTCTGAACCACCTTCCAGAGTCCGACATCGCGGTCGCCGCTCCGGATAATTTGGGCGCAGTCGAAGTGGACCAGCACCCTCTCCCTTTGCTCGGCCTCGTTCCACGGCCGGTGATTCTCGACGATGCGCCGCATGGTTTCGCGGCGTAGGTTTTCCAGGAACGGAAGATCAGCGGTCGTGGCTGGGCGAAGCGTGACCATGGAATTCGGGACAAGCGTGATTGCATGAAGCCGCGATCATCACGGGCCAAAACAAGATCCCGTGCCATGGGAAGGCAAGGTGAAGAGTCTCCGCGCTTATTGGCTGTGTCGCGCGGGGTACTTTCCCTGGGTGCGACTTTCGAAGGACCTTCTCGGCGGTCACGGAGTGACGCGCCCCACCGGGTGATCCCGGGCCGCCGGGACGGCGGCCCCTACCTTGCCGAATCTCAGAGCTGGTACGGCAGCGGGAAGCGGGCGGTGAGCGCGAGGACACGCTTCTTGGTGTCGGCGATGGCGGTGGCTTCGTTCGGGGTGCCGATGGCCTTGAGGACCGCGTCGATGTTGGCGGCGATCTCGTCCATGTCTTTTTCGAGGAGGCCGCGGGTCGTGATCGCGGGAGTGCCGAGGCGGATGCCGGAGGCCTGGAAGGGGGAACGCGTCTCGAAGGGGACGGTGTTCTTGTTGCAGGTGATGTTGGCGAGATCGAGGGTCTCCTGCGCCTTCTTGGCGGTGAGCTCGGGCAGGTTGGCGCGGAGGTCGACGAGGAAGAGGTGGTTGTCGGTGCCGCCGGACACGATCCGGTAGCCGCGGGACTGCATCGCGGCGCAGAGGGCGCGCGAGTTCTTGATGATCTGGGAGGAGTAGGTCTTGAACTCGGGCTTGAGGCACTCGCCGAAGCAGACGGCCTTGGCGGCGATGACGTGCATGAGCGGGCCGCCCTGGGCGCCGGGGAAGACGGCGGAGTCGATCACCTTGGCGTGGGCGGTGCGGCAGAGGATCAGGCCGCCGCGCGGGCCGCGCAGGGTCTTGTGCGTGGTGGTCGTGACGAAGTCGGCGTGGGCGATGGGTGACGGGTGGTCGCCGGCGGCGACGAGGCCCGCGATGTGCGCGATATCGGCGAAGAGCAGGGCGCCGACGGAGCGGGCGATCTCGCCCATGCGGGCGAAGTCGATCACGCGGGAGTAGGCGCTGGCGCCGACCGTGATCATCTTCGGCTTCTCGCGCTGCGCGGTGGCGGCGAGCTCGTCGTAGTCGATCAGGCCGTTGTCCTCACGCACGCCGTACTGGACGAACTGATAGAGTTTGCCGGAGAAATTGGCCGGGTTGCCGTGGGTGAGGTGGCCGCCGTGGCTGAGGTTCATACCGAGGATCTTGTCGCCCGGCTGGAGCACGGAGGTGTAGACGGCGAAATTGGCCTGCGAGCCGGAGTGCGGCTGCACGTTGGCGTGCTCGGCGCCGAAGAGCTGCTTGGCGCGGTCGATGGCGAGCTGCTCGACCTTGTCGACATACTCGCAGCCGCCATACCAGCGCTTGCCCGGGTAACCCTCGGCATACTTGTTGGTCAGCACGCTGCCCTGGGCCTGCAGGACCGCCGGGTAGGTGAAATTCTCCGAGGCGATGAGCTCGATGTGGCTCTGCTGGCGGGAGAACTCGGAAGAGATGGCGGCGTAGACCTCGGGATCGAGGGAGGGGAGTGGCGTGGCGTTGAGCATGAGCGGGTGATCAGAGGGTCGGAGGATCGGAAGGCCGGAGATCGGCAAAGGTAAGCCGCGAGGCGAAAGTGAAACGCGGCGGCGGGCAATACTGAATCATGTCATCAACGCAGTGACGGGTGACGAGTGACGGGTGACAAGAAGGAGGGAGGATCCGGATTGGTCCGAGATCTCGTCACTCGTCACCTGTCACCCGTCACTTCGGCTCAGGCGTAGTGCTTCTTGAGAAATTCCAGCAGCGATGGGATCGCCTCGACCATCTCGTCGCGGCAGGCCTCATAGATCTTGAGCGGGCCGCCGTAGGGATCGCCGATTTCCTTGTCCTTGCCGCGGGGGAGGAACTCCCGGAACAGGTAGACGTGCTTCGGCGGCGGATTGAGCGTGAGCTGGATCATGGCCCGGTGCGACTCGGTCATCACCAGAATGAGCGAGGCCTCCGCGGCGAGCCGGGCGGTGAGGGGCTGGCTGCGGTGGCCGGCAATGGTGATGCCGGCCTTCTTCAGGGCGGTGACGGAGTTCTCGGAGACGAGCTCGCCCGAGCGGGCGGCCACGCCGGCGGAAACGACCTTGAGGGAGCGCAGCGGCTCGGGCTGGCCGGCGAGGGCATGCTGCAGCAAGCCGGCCGCCATCGGGCTGCGGCAGATGTTGGCGGTGCAGACGGTGACGATGGGTCCGGGCGCGGGCATCAGGCGGAGGCGAATGGACACGCTGAAGTAAAAAAGGCAAAGCCCGAGTTGCTGGGCGGAGGATCGGCGGGGCGTAAGGCCTGAGGATCAGAGGATCGGAGGGGCCGAAGGTCGGAGCTTCGGAACTTCCGATCCTCTGACCCTCTGATCCTCCGGATCACTTCAACCGCCCGAGGGCGAGGAGCGAGCGGTGCAGCTGCACGGCGCGCTGGAGCAGGGAGTCCACCACGGGCGGCGGGGGCTGTCCGCCCCGGCCCCGGCCGCGGCTGGGGGGAGGCGGTGTCTTAGGTTCCGGGGATTTGCCGGCGGCCTCGGCGGCGTCGCGCCGGATGAGCTCGGCCTCGTCAAAACGCTGCTTTTCCGTGGTGGTGGTGACCAGGCTGGTGAGGGCGGTGCCCCTTTCGTAGGCCTCGTAGGCCCGGCGGTCGGCTTCGGCGCTGACGTCGACGACGATGTCGGCCGGGAGGGTGGTGCCGGCCGGGGCCAGGGTGATGACACCGGCGGGGAGATAGCCGGGGGCGAGAGCGTCGATCAGGGCCGGCTGGGTGGCGGCATTAAAAAGCACGAGGACTGGGGCGTTGGAACGAGCGCGGGAAGCCAGCCAGCTGGCGACGGAAAATCCGTCATTGGTACCGACGGTGGCGAAGCGCAGGTCGAGCACCAGGGCGCCGGTGGCGGCGGGCTGGGCGTTGACGAGGTCGGCGGGGACGGCGCGGACCCGGAGGTAATCGAGGTTGAGGCCGAGGGCGCCGCCGGGGGCGGGCGTGGCGGGACCCTTGGCGGGCGATTCAGGCGCCGCGGCGCCGTGGATGGCCGGTGAGGCAAGGGCAAGGTTGAGGGCGACGATCAAAATCGGACCCATCCGACGGATCCGACCGATCGGTCGGAGGGAGCCTGAGCCGGTGATTTTCATCGGCGCGTGAGTTGGCGGGCGCCGATGTCGCGGCGGAAGTACTTGCTCACGCATTGGAGGGCGTCGCAGGCCGCATAAGCGCTGGCGGCGGCCTGCCGGAGGGTCGGGCCGAGGGCGGTGACGCCGAGCACGCGGCCGCCGTTGGTCACGATCTCGCCGGCGGTGTTCTTCGTCGTGCCGGCGTGGATGAAGGTGACGCCGGACTGCGGCGGGGGGAAGGTGATGACATCGCCCTTCGGGTAGGCATCCGGGTAGCCTTGGGCGGCGATGACGACGCAGATCGCGTGCTCAGGGCGGATCTTGAGCATTATACCGCGGAGGTGGCCGGTGGCGGCGGCCCAGAGCAGGGCGAGCAGGTCGTTTTCAAGTCGCGGGAGGACGACCTGGGTCTCGGGATCGCCAAAGCGGGTGTTGTACTCGAGCACGCTCGGCCCGGCCGGGGTGAGCATGATGCCGATGAAAAGGGTGCCGCGGAAATCGATGCCCTCGGCAGCGATGGCGTCGACGGAAGGCCGGACGATCTCGCGGTCGATCTGCTCGAGCAGGGCGGGCGTGACCACCTCGGCGGGCGAGTAAGTACCCATGCCGCCGGTGTTCGGGCCGGTGTCGCCGTCGCCGATGCGCTTGTGGTCCTGCGAGGTTGGCAGGATGACATAGTCGCGGCCCGACACGACTACGAGGATCGAGGTCTCCTCGCCGGTGAGGCAGTCCTCGATCAGGATTTGAGATTTGAGATTTGAAATCTGAGATGCCGGGTGCAGCGCCAGCAGCGTCCGCACGGCGGCCTCGGCCTCGGCGTGCGTGGCGGCGACAACGACGCCCTTGCCGGCGGCGAGGCCGTCGGCCTTGACGACGATCGGGGCGGGCCGGGCGCGCACGTAGGCGATGGCGGCCGCGGCGTCGTCGAAGAAGGCGGCGGCGGCAGTCGGGATCCCATACTTCAGGAGGATTTCCTTGGTGTAGATCTTGGAGGCCTCGAGCCGGGCGCCGTCGGCCTTGGGGCCATAGGCGGGGATGCCGGCTTGGGCGAGGGCATTGACGAGGCCGAGCGAGAGGGCGACCTCGGGGCCGACCACGACGAAGGCGGCCTGCTCGCGGCGGGCGAGGGCGACGAGGCCGGGGACATCATCGGCGGCGACGGGAAAGCACGCGGCATCCTGCGCGATCCCGGCGTTGCCCGGGGCGCAGAGGACGCGGGGCCGGGCCGGGCTGGCGAGGAGTGCGCGGACGAGTGCGTGTTCGCGTCCGCCGGAACCGACGACGAGGACGGAGGAGGGAAGGGAGGTCATCAGAGCACGTGGAGTTTCTTGCGGTAGAAAGCCACCACTTCGTCGGGATCGTCGGTAAAGAGGATGTAGTCGGCGAGCCAGGCGGGGGCGCGCTTGGAGCGGATCATTTCGGCGATCTGCCCCTTGAGGCTACCCCAGTACTTGGCATTGAAGAAGACGTAGGGCACGCGGGGACGGATCCCGAGCTTGAGGTTGCACATCTCGATGCCGATCTCCTCGAGGGTGCCGACGCCGCCGACGTTGAAGATGCAGAAATCGGCCGCCTCGAACCATTTTTGACGGAAGTGCCGCGACGACTCCTGGAAGGTGTTGAAGAAATCCACGCCGAGCTCGGGGGGCTGGGCCTCGAGTTCGAGGAAGCAGGCGCCGGTGAGGGCGCCCTTGCCGCGGGCCTGGTCGGTGGCGAGGCGCATCACGCCGCCGCCGCCGCCGGTGAGCACGCCGAGGTTGTGGCCGATGAAGCTGGTGAGCTTGTCGACGAGCTGGGAGATGCGGTCGGTGTCGGCCGCGTCGAGCCCCATGGCCGAGCCGTAGAAGGCGAGCACGGTGGACTCCTGGAACTTGCGGGCCATTTCCTCGCGGACAAAGAAGCCGTGCTCCTTCTTGTAGGTGTGGAGGTAGAGGTCCTTGGTGAGCTCGTCGTACCAGTACACCTGCACGCCGATGCTGTTGAAGGTGTCGAGGCGGGCGTGGGCGTTGCTGGAAAGGAAATAACCGTGGGTGCGCGAGGCCTTGCGGAAGATGATGCGCCGCAGCTTCACGTCGCCGAGGCGGGTGAGGAGCTCGATGTGCTCGAGCAGGTCCGGGAAGAAGTCGATGATGAGCGTGTCGGAGTCCGTCGGGGCGTTGTCCAGCGCCTGGATCATGGTGCGGCTGCCGATCGGGCAGGCGTCGCCCTCGAGGAACTTGCGGAGGTCCTCGTTGGCGCGGACGAAGATGCAGCGGTTCTCCATTGAGCCGCTCTGGCCGCGGACGGTGATCTTGGTGCGGGGGCGGGCCTCGCCAGTGTCCTGCGCCGGATTGGCGTCGAGGCACTTGAACATGTCGGTCGCGGTGGAAAGGAGGCGGACGCGCTTCTTGGCGAGCGATCTGACTTCGGGATCGTTGACCTCGGGGGCGCGGAAGAGCTCGACCGAGACCATGGGGTTCACGACCGGCTGGTCGCCGGTGTTGTAGATCTCGAGCATGACATTCGTGCCGAAGGTCTTGATCGGGTCGAGCAGGACGGCGCTGGTGTGGATGCCGAAGTTGCCCTCGCCCTGGTTGAGGACGACATAGTGCTCCTTGAGGTACATGGAGCAGCTGGTGAGAATACCGGAGCGGGGCGGGATGGTGAGCGGCGAGCGGTCGTGGCGGATCTGCGCCTTGTCGAGGAAACCGCGGCCGGCGTGGCCGCTGACGACGTGCTCGAAGTTGTGGCGCTGCAGGCGGGGGTTGAGCGTGTAGCTGACCTGGTGGGGCGTGAGGAAAACGCGGCCGAGCCGGTCGATGCTGATGGTGTCGGGCAGCTTGAGGTCGTTTTCCTGGA
This sequence comes from Opitutus sp. GAS368, assembly GCA_945903545.1. Lineage (GTDB taxonomy): Bacteria > Verrucomicrobiota > Verrucomicrobiia > Opitutales > Opitutaceae > CAIYFD01. The sequence goes on from CAMDOO010000057.1 coordinate 7,561, forward strand.
TGGCGTTCCAGATCTCGGCGGTGGTGAGCTTGGCCGCGGCGGGGGCGTAAAACAGGCGGCCCACCGGCGCGCCGCTACGCAGGAGTTTCTTCCAGTACGGGGCGTTGGGGAAGCTGGGGTCGAACAGGAAGGCGTCGACGGTCATCACCAGGCGGTTGCCGTCGAGGACGGGTCCGCCATGGACGAGCATCTCGATACCGATGCGGGCCAGCGAGCTGCGCTCCGAGTATTTGAGGGAGGCCAGGTTGGCCTTGAGGAATTCGAACTCGGCCGGGTTCCGGGGCCAGAAGGCGAGCGTGAGGGTGACAAACTGCTCGTCCTTGTTCTTCACCTGCAGAATCTGTCCATCCTGGCTCGTCCAGAATTGATCGGCGTTCATGGTTGGGGCGGGGAGGGAAGCAGCGCACCCGGGGCGAGACAAGCGGGGACTGGCCGGGCGGCCGGCGCCGCGCCTTGCGCAGCCGGGTTGTTACGATTTGGCCTGGTCCCGGGTGGACCGCTAAAGGGATTGCATTCGGCTGGACCGGCTGGCACAGGCATGAGTTTTCCGGAACAAAACTCCCCAGCACTCCCTCTACTCCCATCACCAATACCGTATGAAACCCTACGTCCCCCTCCTGCTTGCTCTCGGCGGCCTCGGCGCGTTTTCCGCGCTCTCCGCCCAGGAAGTTAAGCTCAACGTCCCCGGCGCCGCAGCCGCCTCCGCTCCCGCCGCTCCCGCCGCGGCCGCCGCCAAGCCCGCCGTCACCCACACGGAGGCCGAGATTCTCCAGGTCATCGGCTGGGTCATGGGCAAGAACAGCCAGATCGACACGTTCGACTTCACGCCCGAGCAGCTCACCACCGTGTACAAGGGGTTCCAGCTCGCCGCCGCCGACAAGGAAGCACCGCTTTCCCTCGAAGTGATCGGTACCGAGGTCGAGACCTTCGTGCAGAAGCGCCAGGACGCCTACGTCTCCAAGCTCAAGGCCAAGGGCGCCGCGGAGAGCACGAAATTCTTCGCTGACCTCAAGGCCAAGCCCGGCGTGCAGTTCACCGCCAGCGGCCTCGGCTTCGAGATCATGAAGCCCGGCACCGGCGCCAACCCGAAGACGACCGACACCGTGACCGCCAATTACAAGGGCACGATGATCAACGGTGAGGTCTTCGACACGACCTTCGAGGCCCCTCCCGGCGAAAAGGCCGAGCCGGTCACCTTCGAGCTCGCGAACGTCATCGAGGGCTGGAAGGAAGGCATCCAGAAGATCAACAAGGGTGGCCGCATCAAGCTCTACATCCCCGCGAAGCTCGCCTACGGCGAGGACGGCCGCCAGGGCATCCCGCCCAACTCGGCCCTGATCTTCGAGGTCGAGCTCCTGGACTTCAAGGCGACCCCCGGACCGGCTTCCGTCGGCCCCTCGCTGCCGGCTCCCGCGATGGCGAAATAAGTACCGCCCCGCCATTTTCAGCCCGCCACGAAAGTGGCGGGCTTTTTTTTCGGCGTTGGCAAGGGCGGCGGGCCGCCTTTGTTCAGACGCGCGCCATGTCCAACCCCGACGTCAACCTCTACCTTGTGGGCTTCATGGGCACGGGCAAGACCACGGTCGGCCGCGCGGTGGCCGTCCGGCTGGGCTTCACCTTTGTCGACAGCGATCATGAGATTGAGCGGGCCAGCGGGAGGACGATTGCCCGGATCTTTGCGGAGGATGGGGAGCCGGCATTCCGCCGGATGGAGCGGACGTTCATCGAATCCGGCCATGCCCCCAACGGGCGGGTCGTGGCCTGCGGCGGTGGGCTGGTCGTCCAGCCGGGCATGCTCGAGCTCGTGCAGTCGCGCGGGATCGTGGTCTGCCTGCATGCCACGCTTGAGACCATCCTCAGCCGCACGAGCGGCACCAATCACCGGCCGTTGCTGGCCGTGGCGGACCCGACGGAGCGGATCCGCACCCTCTATGCCGAGCGCGAACCGATCTACCGCCGCGCCGGCTCGGTGATCCTGACCGACGGCCGCCCGCTTTTGGAGGTGGTCGGCCACGTGGTGCGGGCCTACCGGCGCGACGCCGCGGGCTGGCGTCCGCCCGCCGGCCAGCCGCGCGCATGAACGGACCGGCGGAGTCCCTGCGGGTGCGATTGCACGGGTTGGGTTTCGACGAGGTGCGCTTCGCCTCCGCTATGCTTGGGCCCTCCTCGGGCCTGTCCGAGTGGCTCGCCGCCGGCATGCACGGCGAGATGGACTGGATGGAACGGTCGGCCGGCAAGCGCCTGGATGCCGCGGCGGTCTTGCCCGGGGTGAAATCAGTGATCCTGCTGGGCGTGAATTACTGGGATGGCCGCCCGCCGGTTGCCGCCGGCCGCCCGGTCTGGGCGCGTTACGCGGGGCACGCCGACTATCACGACACGATCAAGCCGGCGCTGGCCGCGGCCGGGAAGGTCCTGGAGGCGGAGCTCGGGATCGGTGCGGAGGATTACCGCTACTATGTTGACACCGGGCCGGTGCTCGAGCGCGGCTGGGCGGCCCGGTCGGGGCTGGGTTTCATCGGCAAGAACACGATGCTGATTTCCCGCACGCACGGGAACTGGCTGCTGCTCGCGGCGATCCTGGTGCGCGCGGAAATCGCGCCCGACGACCCGATCCGCCGCGCGGAACCGGCCCGGGCGGCCCCCCACGGCGTCGGCCTGCTCTGCGGCAGTTGCACGCGCTGCCTCGATGCGTGTCCCACGCAGGCCTTCCCGGCCCCCGGGGTGCTGGATGCCCGGCGCTGCATTTCCTACCAGACGATTGAGAACAAGGGGGTGATTCCCCGCGAGCTGCGCGCGGCGATCGGGTCGCGGATCTACGGATGCGATGTCTGCCTTGAGGTCTGCCCGTGGAATCGTTTCGCCCAGGCCGGACGGCGGACGCTGCTGGAGGTGAGGGATGAAATCGCTGGGCTGTCACTGCGCGAGATCCTGACGCTGACCCCTGCGCGCTATGCGGAGGTCTTCCGCGGCACGGGGGTCAAGCGCCTCAAGCTGACCGGGCTGTTGCGCAATGCCTGCGTGGCGGCGGGCAATTCGGGCGACCGGGGTCTGCTCGATGAACTGGTTGTCCTGGCCGGGCATCCGGCGGCCTTGGTCCGTGCGCATGCGGTGTGGGCTGTCCGGCAGCTGGCGCCGGACGACTGGAACCTGCGGCTCGCCACCGCGCGTCAGGCGGAGGCCGCGGTGGAGGTTCTGGATGAGTACGCCGCCTAGGGCGACGCCCGGAAGGCGGCGTTGAAGCGCTGGATCGCCTCAGGCGGCGGCCGGACCGGCTTGCCCTGCAGATCAATGAAGGCATGGACGGTCTCGCCGGTCGCGAGCAGCTCGGCCTCGCGCCAGACCTCGTAGGCAAGGTGGATGCGCAGAACCGGCTTTTCCTTCAGCGTGGTGATGATCGTGAGCGTGTCGTCGTAGACCGCGGGCCGCAGGTAGCGCGCGGAGACTTCGAGGACCGGGAGACGGAAGCCGGCCTCCTCGAGTCCGCGGTAGGGCAGCCCGATTTCCTTGAGCAGGGTGGTGCGGCCGATTTCGAACCACGGCAGGTAGTTTCCGTGGTAGACGACGCCCATCATGTCGGTTTCGGCGTACCGAACGGTAACCTGCTGGCGGGATTGAATCATGATCGGTAGGCGGTCGGCCGACTACGTTTGGGCCGAGTGGAACAGTGCGTGGGCGGATTCCTTCCAACAGTTCCGCCGCGACCATTCGCGGCCTGCCTCGCCCAGCTGGCGGCGCAGGGCGGAGTTGGTGATGAGTTTCTCGAACGCGGCGGTGAGCTGGGCGGGCCGGTCCGGCGGCACCAGTAGACCGGTCACGCCGTCGGCGACGGCCTCCCGGACACCGCCGACATCGTGGGCGATGATGGGCAGGCCGTGGGCGGCGGCTTCGAGGTAGACCAGGCCGAAGCCTTCGATACTGTCCCCGTGGTTGATGCTCGTCATGGCAAAGATGTCGGCGCGGTCGTAGATCCGGCTGAGTTCCTCATCAGGGACGTCGCCAAGGAAGCGAATGGGGAAATCGGCGTCCGCGGCTTCCTGACGGAGCTCGCGTTCGTAGTTGGCGCGCGGATGGCTGCCGATCAGCCAGTATTCGATCTGGCCGCGGAATTCGGGGGCGAGCCCGCGTAAGGCACGCAGGGTCAGGAGCTGGCCCTTGCGCGGATGGAGGCGGCCGACGGTGAGGACCACGATCCGGTCGCGAGGGGCGGCTTCGCCGCGCGGCACGACGGCAAAGTCGGCGCGGAGGGCGCCGGGGGTCAGGAAGGTCTTCCCCTCCGCCTCGGGGAAATGCTCGCAGAGCAGTTCCTGGGTGTAGCTGGAAAGCGTGCTGATCCGGGTGGCATGCTTGATCAAACGCCGCCCGAGATGACGCGTCCAAGCGCTGCGGGAGAAGCGCAGGATTTCCGAGCCATGGAAGGTGAGCACCAGCTGTTCCGGGCGGAAAGCGCGGAAAAACTGCAGCATCATCATCGCCAGCATCGGCCCCGGTTCCGCCAGATAGACCGTGGCATGGCGCAGGCGCCGCCGTTCGCGGATCAGCTCGCGGGCCAGCCGCAGCTGGCAGATAAAGTCGTGGGAACCCTTAAGGGGAAGCCGCCGCAGCCGGAAGGGCCAGTCCTTCTCGGCCTCAGGCGTGGCGGATTGGGCCCAGACTTCGACGTCGTAGCCGAGATGGGTCGAGGCGCGGGCAATCTCCTCGGTAAAGGTCGCGATTCCCCCGCGTTTCGGGAAAAACTCGTGCGTGATCAGGAAAACAGGCCGGGAGGAGGCGGTGGCAGACATGCGCGAGGTAGGTCACGTTTGACTAGCAAATGGGTGGTGGCAAGACCGCCGGATCCTCTCGCCCGCCCAATCGGAACCCTTTCCGGCAGAGTGAGTCAGTCGCCGGGCCGGCAAATAAGGCCTTGGGGACCGGGAAAAATGCGTTTACATCTTAAGCTCGTTTGAAATAGCAATTTGTCATGGTTCCGAACCCAGATCAACCGACCGGGCCTGAGGCAAAGCCGTTTATCGGATTGGCCAAGACCTTCACGCCTGAAGATGAGACCGCGCTGCGCGAGTCGCTGAAGCGTTGCTCACCCTCCACGTTCGAGGCTGCGGTTCAGTACCGTAGAACCGGCAATCCCGAACACGTTCCGGCGGTTGTCATCGGCGTGATCGAACGCTTTGTAGAACCGGACCTCCGGGTTAAGCTGAAGGAGGCCGACGACGATCTGCGCCTGATTGATGATCTCGGGGTCGATTCCCTGACGATGATGGAGATCGTGGTTCTGGTGGAGGATGTCCTCACGATGACCATCAACAACGACGAGCTGCGCAACCTGCGCACGGTCGGGGATGTTAAGCTCTTCATCGATTGCAAGATCCGGGGTCTCCCGCTGCCGAAGCCGACCAAGTTCCTCCCAGTGGAGCAGATCGTGGGCGTGATGCCGATCCAGCCTCCGTTCCTTTTCCTCAACGAGGCTTCTGTCAGCTCGAGCGGCGCCAACGCCAAGTACAAGATCACCGGCCAGGAATTTTTCCTGCAGGGTCACTTTAAGGACAACCCAGTGATGCCGGCCTCGATCATGCTCGAGGCGCTCGGCCAGCTCGGCGTTCTCTTCCTGCTGGAGGGCATTGCAACCGAGCAGGGCAAGGTGGTCAGTCCGTCCACGATTTTCTTCACCGGTTGCGAGGGCGTCCGCGCTCACCGCATCTGCCGTCCGGGAGACATCCTTTCGATCTCGATCAAGCCGAAGCGGACGAAAATGCCGCTGGCGACATTCGAGGGCTCGATCCGGGTGGGTCAGGAAAAGGCGGCGATCGTCGAGGAGTTCACCCTGACTTTCGGTCTTGAGGATGCCGCGACGGTTACGCCCCTCGTCCGCCTGCCGGTCGTCCCGGCCCCGACCAGTATCACTGGTCTTGGTCAGGTCGCCAACGGGACCGGTCCGAACGCCTGAGATTGTCAGCGGGCGGCGAGCCATTGTCCCGCGTTGACCGCGGGTTCTCCGCCCGTTGTTGTTGGCCCCCTGCTGATGGCGGAATCGTCGCACCTACCGGGGTGGGGCGCCCGAAACCATCGGTCTGCATCGAAATGCCAAAAGTCTACATCACGGGTCTGGGATTCATCACGAGCATTGGCAACGACCGCGCGAGCGTGACGAACAGCCTGCGTACCCTGCAGCACGGTTTTGAGCATTACGCCCCTTTCCAGGGTCCCGAGGTCCCGGTCAAGATCGCGGCCCCGGTCCGCGGCTTCCAGTTGGATTCGACCGACCCGGAGGACTGGACGTTTCCCGCGGGTTATACGATCAAGCGCGAAGTGCTGCGGGGCATGTCCCCCAACGCCGTCTATTCCTGGTGCGCGATGCAGCAGGCGATCGCCGATGCGCGCCTGACCGATGCCGAGGTCTCCAACCGGCATACCGGGCTGTACGCCGCCTCGGGCGGCTCGCCGTTCCTGATGGGGCACATGCTTCATCGCATGCACACTCAGGGGATCATGAAGTGTTCACCGCTGGGCATCGTGGCTTCGATCGCCGGCACCCTGAATTTCAACCTGGTGGCGCATTTCAGCATCAAGGGTTCCTCGTGCGGGTTTTCCTCCGCTTGTGCGTCCTCCTCCCACGCCTTGGGATTTGCGTATGATGAATTGGCGCTGGGACGCCAGAAACGGATGTTTGTGGTCGGGGCGGAGGACGGGAACCCCGATGCCATCCTGCCGTTTGCGAGCATGCGGGCCCTGTCCCTGCAGACCGATCCGAACCTCGCATCGCGTCCCTTCGATATCGGCCGCGACGGCTTTGTCGGCACCGGCGGTGCGGTCGTGCTCGTCCTTGAAACTGAGGACGAAATCGCCCGGCGCGGCGTGCCGGTCTATTGCGAGGTGGCCGGCTGGGGTCAGGCCTCCGACGGTCACAATGTCGCGATCTCGCATCCCGACGGGCAGGGACTCGCCGCAGCCATCCAGCTGGCGCTGGAGGCCACCGCTACGCCCGTCGAGGCGGTGGATTATGTGAATGCCCACGCCACCTCGACGCCCATTGGCGACACCTCGGAGGCACGGGCGCTGAAGTCGATTTTCCGTCCGCCGGCCACCCGCCCGGCCATCAGCAGCACCAAGGCAATCACGGGTCACGGCCTCTCGCTGGCCGGCGCGATGGAGAGTGGATTCTGCGCGCTGGCGATCCGCGACGGCTTCATGCCCGGGTCCGCCAACATCACGAATCTCGATCCCGAGTGCGAGGGCCTGAACATCATTCGCTCGACGCTGCCCGCGCAGCCGCGGGTGGTGTTGAACAATGTCAGCGGTTTTGGCGGCGCCAACGTCAGCCTGGTCTTCAAGCAGGCGTGAGGAGCGCATCCCGGCACGCCCATGGCTGAGCGTCTCGCGACCCGCTATCGCACCGCCTTGGTTACCGGGGCGAGCACCGGCTTGGGCCGGGCCTTTGCGACGATGCTCCTGTCCGAGGGCGTGGCCGTTTGGGGCACGTCCCGCGAGGCCGGCCGGCTGGGCGAGCTGGGGCGGGCCCACCCGGGCGCGTTTCACCCGGTGGTGATGGAACTGGGCGACGCCGACGCCGTGGGTCGCGGCTTCCGCGAGGCTGAGCAGGCGGCGGGCGGGTTTGATCTCGTGGTCAACAACGCCGGCTACGGGGTGTTCGGGACCTTTGCCGAGGTCGATTTTTCCGTCTGGCGCGAGCAAATGAACGTAATGCTCGTGAACACGGCGCTGGTTTCCCATCTCGCCCTGCCGGGCCTGAAGACCCGGGGGCGCGGGGCGCTGGTCAACGTATCTTCCCTGGCAGCCGAGTTCCCGCTGCCCTTCCAGAGTGCCTACAACATGGCCAAGGCCGGGCTGACCGCCCTGAGCGAGAGCCTGATGATCGAGTGCGCCGGGACGGGTGTCGCGGTGATCGATCTCCGCCCGGGCGACTTCCGCACGGACTTCGAAGGTGCGGTGCGCCGGCCGCCGGCGGGACAGGGCGATGCCCGGCTGCCGCGGGTATGGGCGGCGTTCGAGAAGATGATGCACGGCGGCCCCCCGCCTGCGGCAGCGGCGGAAGCACTGCGGCAGGCGCTGCAGCGCGGGAAGAGTGGCACGGTGCGTTGCGGACGGTTTTTTCAGGCCGTCATCGCGCCCCTGCTCGCCCGGTTCGGCTCGCTCCCGCTCAAGCGGCGCATCCAGGCCGGTTACTTCGACCTCGACTGAGTCCCCGCATGTCGAAGCTCCGCATCCTTGTTCTCACCTCCAGCACCGGAGCCGGCCACGACGCCCGGGCGGAGGCCTTTGCGGCGTGGTGTTTTCAGCTTTACCGGCATGACGTGGACGTGCGCATCGAGCAGATGCTGGAGAAATCCTCGGTGGTGAACCGCGCCGGGGTGAACTTCTACAACCGCATCCAGCGTTCGGCCCCGTGGATCCACAAGCTCTTCTACGCCTTCGTCGAGGGGCTGAGTTACCTGAACACCTCGAACGTGACTTTCGGCGGAGCCTATTATCTTTCGGTGCTGCAGGAGTACCGGCCGCATCTCGTTTTCAGCGTCCACGACTGTCTGAATCGCGGCTATTTTCAGGTCGCGCGGAAGATCCTCGGCGCCGACCAGGTGCGCTGCGCCACCTACTGCGGCGAGTTCTCGGGCGGCTGGGGTTACTCCCGGAACTGGATCGAGCCCACGGCGGACCTGTATTTCTCCCGTACGCCGACGGCCCAGGACTATGCGATCAAGCAGGGCATCCGCCCCGAGCGTGCCAAGGTGCGCGGTTCGCTGATGCTGCCGAAGGCGCACCTCGAGGTGCTGGGCCCGGCGGAGCGGCGCGCGTTCCGCGCCAAGCGTCTGGGGATCGAGCCGGATCGTTTCACCGTGTTCCTCGCGACCGGCGGCAACGGCGCGAACAATCACCTCGAGTTGCTGCCCGCCTTGCTGCCTTATGCCGCGCACCTCCAGGTCATCGTGATCTGCGGGCGCAACCACCAGGCCTACAACGACGCCGTGCACTGGCGCGCGAACCACCCCGAGCTGCCCTGCTACGTCGAGGGGTTTTCCGAGATCGTCCACCTTCTCATGCAGGTGAGCGATGCGATCGTAACCCGCGGCGGCACCACGACCTGCGCGAAGGCGCTGCATTTCCGCTGCCCGATCATCTTCAATGCGTTTGGCGGCATCATGCCGCAGGAGGAACTGACGTGGAAGTTCTTCCGCAATGGCACGGCGGCGGCGAAGATCGAGAACGCCGGCGATTTCGCCCGCCTGATCCAAACCTGGGTGCAGGATCCGTCTGAGTATGAGCGCCTGCGCGACAACTTCCTGCGGCTCCGGTATACGGACGATCCCACGCTGCTGATCGACGAGCTCGTCGGGCTGGGCCACGAGGTGGCGCGGGAGGAGCTGAAGCGGCTGCCGTTTCCACCGGCGTGAACTGAATCCCGGGTGCCCTCACCCGGAATTCAACGCGGCTTGGTGATCTCGAGAAAAACCGTCACCACCGCCTCGCGGCCGCCGTAGCACCAGTTCTCGCGGGCGAAGTCTGGTTGGTCGAGCACGGAGGTCACGGGGTAGGCCGCGAACAGTTTCTCCAGCTCGAGCAGGCTGAAATAGCGGACGCCGTGGGCGTAGGGCCGGGGCTCGGGCGAGCAGTCGGTGGTGATCAGCAGCCGGCCGCCGGGCGCGAGCACGCGGTACATCTCGGCCAGCGCCTGCTCGATCGCCGGGATGTGCTCGATCACCGAGAGCGCGATGATGCAGTCGAACGATCCCTTGGGCAGGCCGGTGCGCGTGAGATCCAGGTTGCGGACCTTGAGGCCATGGGCGCGCATCGTCTGGACCCAGGTCCAATAGCCAACCTCGGTCGGCTTGGCGGGAAGCAGGCTGAGCCGGCGGAGGAAGCTTTTCCAGGCGCGCAGGGAGAGCAGGTCCGAGACGGTCACGTCCGGATGCCGCTGACGCAGGTACAGGCCGAGGTAGGTGTTGAAGGCGCCGGTATCGAGGATCCGGGCCTGGGCGGGCAGGCTGGCCGCCGCGTCCAGCACCCGGAGCAGTTCCCAGTCGCGCATCCGCACCTGATGGGTGTGGGAGGGGCCGAGCAGTCCCTTGATCTCGCGATCATAGCCGGCGAGGGCCTGGAGGGCATCGGGCGTGAGGGCGCGGCGGCGGAAGAATTGCATCAGGGCGCGGGAAAAACGTCGGAGCATTCGGGCGCCATCAGGTGGCGCGAGCGAAAAAATCATGACGGCGGCGTGAGCCGGGCGGCTGACGGGGGCGGCGATTCCGCTCAAAGGCAGGGCTGTGTCGCCGTCGACCCGGCCGGGATCGATCATCGCGGTCGCCTCGTCGAGGCAACCCTACCTCGAACCAGATCGGCGTGAAACGGAGTCCGCGCCCTACCAGGCTTGACGGCTTCCGCGGTTGAACGCGTCCTAGGCGGAGCCCCGACCCCGATGCACGGAATCGACTATTTCATTCAGGATCTCGCGGTGATCCTGGCCGTCGCCGGCTTGGTCGGCTGGGTGTGCCAGCGGTTCGGGATGTCGGTCGTGGTCGGCTTCCTCGTGGCCGGGATCGTGGTGGGCCCGCATTCCCCGGTGATCCCGCTGGTGTCGCCTGACGACGGGGTCGAACGCATCGAGACCCTGGCGCAGCTCGGGCTGGTCTTCCTGATGTTCGGCATCGGGCTGCGGCTCAGCGTCCGCAAGCTCCGCCGGCTCGGGCTGGCGCTGCTGATCGCCGTCGCGCTGTCGGCGCTCCTGATTTTCTCCCTGGTCCGGATGCTGGCGCTCGCCATGGGCTGGAGTGCGACCGAGAGCATCTTCCTCGCGGGCATGTTGATGGTTTCGTCGTCCGCGATCATCAGTAAGATCCTGCAGGAGACGGGCAACACCCACGAGCGTCCCGGGCAGCTGGCGATGGGGGTGATGGTGCTCGAGGACGTGGTGGCGGTGGTGATGTTGACGTTGCTGAACTCGATCGTGCAGTTCGGCGGCGCGGGCGGAGGTGGCACCGTGCTCGAGACCGTGGGCAAGCTCGGGGCCTTCGTGGTGCTCACCAGCCTGGCCGGCCTGCTGTTTGTCCCGTGGCTGCTCAAGCGGATGAGCATCGCAGCGGACGAGGAGCTGCAGACCCTCGGGCTGGCCGGCCTGCTCTTCCTGCTCGCGGTGGTGGCCCAGCGCGCGGGCTATTCGCTGGCGCTCGGCGCCTTTCTGCTCGGAATGATTGTCGCAGAGACCCCGCACCGCGTGCAGATCGAGCGGATCTTCGAGGGCATGGGGGACATTTTCAGCGCGGTATTCTTTGTGGCGATCGGCATGCAGATTGAGCTCCGGCTGCTGGCCGAGTCGTGGTTTCTGATCGTTGGCCTGACCGGGTTCACGATCGTGGCGCGCAGTCTTTCAGTCGGCACGGGGCTCGCGCTGATCGGCACGCCGGTGCGGGATGCCCTGCGGACGGGCCTCTCTGTCACGCCGATAGGCGAGTTCTCCTTCATCATCGCCCAGCTGGGGGTCGGGGCGGGCGTCGTGCCGCCCCGGTTCTACCCGGTGGCGGTCGGCGTGGCGCTGTTGACGACGCTGGCGGCACCGGTGCTGACCCGGCGCTCGGACCGGATTGCGGGCCTGGTGATGCAGCGACACCCGCACTGGCTCGACGCCGCGTGGAGCTATTACCACGGCTGGCTGGAGCGGGTGCGAAAGCGCCAGGCGCGCAACCTCCTCTGGCAGCTCAGCCGCAAGCGCATCATCCAGGTCTCGACCGGCCTGATGTTTGTCACCGGGCTGGTGGTTTTCTCGGGCCAGCTGCTCGAATTGCTGCAGTCCCACCTCGGCCGCGACTGGCTGTTTCCCGACGGGCTGGAGGTCGTCTTCTGGTTCACCCTCGTGCTGGTCGCCCTGATGCCGCTGCTGGCGGTCTGGCGCAACCTCTCGGCCATGGCCATGCTCTACGCCGAGGTGACCACCAAGGGGCATGCCCATCAGGCCACACTGCGGCCCGTGGTCGAGACGGGACTCAAGATCGCGGCCGGCGCGGGGCTGTTTCTCTGGCTGGCGGCGATCCTGCCGGCCGAGGGCACGGCGCGCTGGCTGCTGGTGCTGTGCGGGCTGCTGGCGGTGGCCGCGCTGCTCCGCCTGCGGCACAAGTTCATCTACTGGCACAGCGAGTTTGAGGTGGAGCTGCAGGAGATCCTCACGCTCGACTCGAAGCGGATGACCGCGACCAACGCACCGTGGCTGCAGCCGCACGAGGAGTGGAACCTGCACATTGCCGACTGCGTGCTGCCCGACTTGGCCGATTGCCAGGGCCGGAGCCTGGCCGTGCTGCGACTGCGTTCCAGCCTCGGCTGCACGGTGGTGGGGATCGAGCGGCAGGGCTACATGATCCCTTTACCCGGACCGGAGACGGTGCTTTATGCGCGGGACAAGGTGCTGCTGCTTGGGACGGTCGAGCAGGTGCACGCGGGCAAGCGGTTTCTGCATGCGGTGAGCGGGGCGCCGGTCAACCAGACGGTCTTTGATGAGGTCAGCATGGAGGTGCTCGTCCTGCCGGCCTGGAGCCCGGTCGCCGGCTGTACGCTCGGGAAGTTCGCGCCGGCGCAAAACCACGGCGTGCTCATTGCCGGCCTCAACCGCCACGGGGTGCGGATCCTTAATCCCAGCTCGACCGAGGTCTTGCGCGCGGGCGACGAGGTGCTGGCGCTGGGGTCGGCACAGCAGATCCGCGATTTCAAGGCCTGGCTGCAGGAGAAGCCGGCGGAGACGCAGGGGAAATGATGGCGGTCCCGGCAAAATTGTAGGAGCGGCTTTACGCCGCGATTTCCCGGGACCATCGCGGCGTAAAGCC
>CAMDOO010000058.1 GCA_945903545.1 Opitutus sp. GAS368
TCCGTTTTTAACCGCGGATTTAACGGATAAAACCGGATTTGGGTTTCGAAAATCCAAGCCTTCCGATCTCAGCGTTTTGTCTTGGGGGGAGCAGCGGCCTGCTCTGCGTGCACCCCAAAATGATCGCGGCCGACCCGGCGGGTCAGCCCTACCTCAGACTTCTTGCCTCGTGAGCGGCGCGGACCGCGCCGCTCACTCCGGCTGCACGACCGCGATGTGCAGCTCCTTCAGCTGCTTCGCGGTGACGGGCGTCGGGCTCTGGGCCATGAGGTCCTGGCCCTTCTGGGTCTTCGGAAAGGCGATGACGTCGCGGATGCTGGTCGTGCCGCAGAGCAGCGCGACCATGCGGTCGAGGCCGAAGGCGATGCCGCCGTGTGGGGGCGCGCCGAAGGTGAAGGCCTTGAGCATGTAGCCGAAGCGGCTTTCGACCACGTCCGCCGGGATCTTCAGCACTTCCTCAAAGATCTTTTTCTGCAGCGCGGGCTGGTGAATGCGGATCGAACCACCGCCGAGCTCCATGCCGTTCAGCACCAGGTCGTAGTGCTGGCCGCGGACCTTCTTCGGGTCGGAGTCGAGGAGCGCCGTGTCCTCCAAAACGGGGGCGGTGAACGGATGATGCGTGGCCGCATAACCGCCGCGCTCCTCGTCGTAGGACATCAGCGGAAAATCGATTACCCAGAGGAATTTCCAGTCGTCGGTCCGCAGCGTGAGCTTGCCGCGCTTCTGCAGCAGGGCCGCTGCCTCGAGGCGGATGCGGCCGAGGATGGCGCAGGCCTTCTCCCAGGGCGCCGCGGCGAAGAACACGATGTCGCCCTCGGCGATGCCGAGCTGCTGCGTGAGCGTCGCCTTCTCCGCGTCGGAGAAAAACTTCACGATCGGCGACTTCCACTCGCCACCCTCGACCTTGATGAAGGCGAGGCCCTTCGCGCCGAGTGACTTCGCGGTGTCCTCGAGGTTCTTGAGCTCGCCCTGCGTGAGATCGGCGAGGCCCTTGGCATTGAGGCCCTTGATTGCGCCGCCCGAGGCGACGGTGCCCTGGAAGACCTTGAACGAGGAGGTACGGAACGTCTCGGTGAAATCCACCAGCTCCATGCCGAAGCGCACGTCGGGCTTGTCCACGCCGTAGCGGTTCATCGCATCATCGTACGACATGCGCGGGAACGGCGTCGGGATGTCCGTGCCGAGCACGTCCAGCCAGACCTTCTTCAGCATGCCCTCGAAGAGGGCGTAGATGTCCTCGCGCGTCACGAACGACGCCTCGACGTCCACCTGCGTGAACTCCATCTGGCGGTCGGAGCGCAGGTCCTCGTCGCGGAAGCAGCGGGCGATCTGGAAGTACTTCTCCACGCCGGCAACCATCAGGATCTGCTTGAACTGCTGGGGCGACTGCGAGAGCGCGTAGAACTCGCCCGGGTGAATGCGCGATGGCACGAGGTACTCGCGCGCGCCCTCGGGGGTGCTCTTGAACAGGGCCGGGGTCTCGACCTCGATGAACTGCTGGGCGTCGAAATAGTCGCGGATGCTCTTGGCGGCGCGGTGGCGCACCATGAGGTTCTTCCGCATCTTCGGCCGGCGCAGGTCGAGGTAGCGGTAGGTCAGGCGCAGGTCCTCGTTGACCTTGTCGCCGCCGGCGTCGTCGAGCGGGAACGGCGGGGTGTCGGAAATGTTGTGGATCTCGAGCGCGGTCGCATTGACCTCGATGCCACCGGTCGGGAGCGAGGGGTTCTCGGTGCCGGCCGGGCGCTGCACGACCTTGCCGGTGATGCCGATGACCGACTCGGGCTTCAGGTGCTTGAGCTGCTCGCCCAGCGCCGCGTTTTCCCTGGTCTCAAGCTGGATCTGGGTCACGCCCTCGCGGTCGCGCAGGTCCACGAAGATGATGCCGCCCTGGTCGCGGATCGTGTCGACCCAGCCCGCAAGGGAGACGGTCGCGCCGATGTCGGCAGGCTTGAGCTGGGCACAGTGGTGGGTGCGTTTCATGGGAGATAGCAGACGGGGAAAGGGTCAGAGCTAAGCCCAGCCCCGCGGCGCCCGGCAAGCCCCGATATGGCGGCCCACCAGCCGCAAAGGCGGAGCGCTGGGGAATCACTGACGAAGCCACGGCATGAGGGTTTCACCCCAAGAACGTCTGAAACGGCCGCCTTTTCCACCGCCCGAGTGTCCATACCGGCTTGCCCTGACGCGGGTGGCCCGGTCGCCGGCCGATAAGTCGGCGGGCCGCACCTGTGGCTTGCACATCCGGAGAGTGGGCTTGAGTTTTGCCTTCTCACGGATGGCCGAAGCATTTTTCACCTTAATCCAAGGATCTCCCCTCGCCCTCTGGGCGTTGTTTCTGGCGCTGATCCTCTGTGGCTTGGGCCTGCCGGTCCCGGAGGACATCATCCTGATCACCGCCGGCATGATCGGACAGGACACCGGTCAATACTGGGTCAAGACCAGCGTGCTCATGTTTTTCGGCGTCATGACGGGTGATACGCTGATCTTTCTGATTGGCCGCCATCTCGGCGGGCGATTGCTGACCCTGCCTTGGACCCACCGCATGTTCTCACCGACCAAGCAGGCCCGCATCGAACGGCTGTTTGAACGTTACGGATCCATGGTGCTGTTTGTCGCGCGCTTCCTGCCCGGACTGCGTGCCCCCCTCTTTGCCTCCGCCGGTGCCATGAAGGTGCCCTACCGTCGCTTTGCGTTGTTCGATGGCATCGCGGCACTGATCAGCGTGCCAGTCTTCGTCTGGCTGGGGGACTGGTTATGGGCGAACTTCCATACGGATCTCGAGCGATTAGCCGAGGTCATGGCTCGAACGCATTCCTATGCTCTGTGGAGCACCCTGCTTTTGGTGGTCGTGGTTGTGACCTGCGTCGGACTTTGGGTCCGCGCGCGCCGGCGTTCCAAGGAGCCCTGATTCTCTGTGGTCGCCGACCCGGCCCAGCAATGCCGGACACCGTCCTCGCCCGCCGGATAACGCACTTGCTGGCCTCCAGGTTCTGACGCCCACTCCGGATCTCCCCGGCCCTCATGCACGACCTTGACCTCATCCTGACCCTGACCGGCGGATTCATTGCCGCGCTGGCGTTCGGATATTTGACGCAGCGCCTGGGCCTGTCGCCGATCGTCGGCTACCTGCTCGCTGGCGTCGCCATCAGTCCGCACACGCCCGGCTTTGTCGCCAGCACGGAGATGGCGGAGCAGCTCGCGGAGATTGGCGTCATCTTGCTCATGTTCGGCGTCGGCCTGCAGTTTCACTTCAAGGAGCTCCTCGCCGTCCGCCGCACCGCCGTCCCGGGGGCCATCGTGCAGAGCCTCGTCACCACCGCGCTCGGGGCCCTGATCATGCACGCCTTCGGCTGGAGCTGGCACGCCGGCCTCGTCTTCGGCCTCGCAATCTCGGTCGCCAGCACCGTCGTCCTCACCCGCGTGCTCTCGGATCACGGCGACCTGCATACCCCCACGGGCCACATCTCGATCGGCTGGCTGGTGATGGAGGATCTGCTCACGGTTTTTGTCCTCGTGCTCCTGCCCGCGATCTTCGGCTTCGAGGGCGGCGGCCTTGCCTCCGCCCTGGGCCTCGCAGTGGTGAAGATCGTGGCCCTGGTGGGGGTAGTGTATTTCGGCGGCGGCTGGGTCATCCCGCGGTTGCTCACCCACATCGCCCGGACCGGCTCGCGCGAACTCTTCACCCTCGCCGTCCTCGCCACCGCGCTCGGTCTCGCCGTGGGTTCGGCCGCCCTGTTCGGTGTCTCCATGGCGCTCGGCGCCTTCCTCGCCGGCATGGTCGTGGGTCGGTCCGACTTCAGCGTGCGCGCCGCCACGGAGGCGCTGCCGATGCGCGACGCCTTCGCCGTGCTATTCTTCGTCTCCGTCGGCATGCTCTTCAACTGGCAGAGTTTCATCGCCTCGCCGCTCCTGGTCCTTGCGACCATGGGCGTGATCCTCGTGGGCAAGCCCATGGCGGCCCTCGTCATCACCCTCCTCCTGCGTCATCCGCTGCGGGTCGCCCTGTCGGTCTCGGTGGTACTGGCCCAGATCGGCGAGTTCTCCTTCATCCTCGCGACGATGGGACGCCAGCTCGGCATTCTGCCCGCGAACGCCGCGAACATCCTCGTCGCCGCCGCCATCATCTCCATCACGCTCAATCCGCTGTTCTACCGTCTCGTGGGGCCCCTCGAGAAACTGCTGGACCGGGGCGTCCCGGGCTTCACCGCCTGGGTCGCCCGCCGGTCAGGCGCGCAGGGCAAGGGCACCGCGGTCCCCTTCCCCTCCCACGGCCGGCACCTCGCCGTGGTGGTCGGCTACGGGCCGGTCGGGCAGACGGTGGCGCGCCTGCTCCAGGAAAACGACATCGAGCCGGTGATCGTCGAACTCAACATCGAGACCGTCCAGCGGCTCAAGGCGGGGGGCATCGCCGCCGTCTACGGCGACGCCACGCGGATCGAGACCCTCACCCAGGCCGGCGTGGAGCACGCCGTCGCCCTGATCCTGAGTGCGTCCAGCATCGAGGGCGGACAGGAGATCGTGCGCCAGACGCGCGCGCTCAACCCGGGCATCCGGGTCCTCGCCCGGACCGCCTATGTGCGCCAGCTGGCGGAACTCCGCGCGGCCGGGGCGGATGTGGTCTTTGCCGGCGAAGGCGAGGTTGCGATGGCCATGACCGAGACGATCCTCCGCAACCTCGGCGCCACCTCCGAGCAGATCGACCGCGAGCGCGAGCGGGTCCGGGCAAGTTTGACCTGATGCCGGAGAGTCGGAGGACCCGAGGTTCTGAGGGTCGGTATTTCCGATCCTCGGCCCTCAGATCCTCTGAACCTCTGCTTTAGCTCACGATAAGTGAGCTACCCGTCATCTCCACCGGCTTGGGCAGGCCCATGAGGTCGAGGAGCGTGGGTGCGAGGTCGGCCAGGCGGCCACCGGCGCGGAGCTTGGTTTTCCCGGCGGCGAAGTCCGCGCCGACCACGAAGACCTCCACGAGATTGAGCGTGTGCGCGGTGTGCGGCCCGTTGACCGTCGGATCCCACATCTGCTCGGCGTTGCCGTGGTCGGCGGTCACCAGCGCCTTGCCGTTCACCTGCGCGAGGGCGGCGAGCAGTTCGCCGACGCCGGCGTCGGTCGACTCGACCGCCTGGATCGTCGCTGGCAGCGAGCCGGTGTGGCCGACCATGTCCGGGTTCGCGTAGTTCACGACCACGAGGCCGTACTTGCCGGAAAGGATCGCGGCCTTGGCGGCCTTGGTCACCTCGGCGGCCGACATTTCCGGCTGCATGTCATAGGTCGCCACCTTGGGACTCGACGGACACGCCCGGTCCTCACCGGGGAACGGGTCCGTCCGGTAGTTGTTGAAGAAAAACGTGACGTGCGGGTTCTTCTCCGTCTCCGCGCAGCGGAACTGGCCGATGCCGGCGTTGGCGACCACGGCGCCCAGAATGTTTTTCAGCGCCTCGGGCTTGCCGGAAACCACGTTCACGGGGAGACCGGCCTCGTACTCGGTCATCGTCGCATAGTAGAGGTCGAGCTTCGGGCCGCGGTCGAAGCCCTGGAAGCCGTCGATCACGAAGGCCTTGGTGAGCTCGCGCGGACGGTCGCCGCGGTAATTGTAGAACAGCACCGCATCGCCGTTGGCGATTTTCGCCAGGGGTTGGCCGGTGGGGCCGGTGATCGCGGTGGGCGCGACGAACTCGTCGCCCTTCTGCGTTTCGCTGAGCGGCTTCGCGTAATAGGCGGAGACGGCGGCTTCGGCGCTCGGCGCGGTGGCCGCGATCTTGCGGCCGGTGAGCAGGTCGTAAGCCTGCTGCACGCGCTCCCAGCGGTTGTCGCGGTCCATCGCCCAGAAACGCCCGCAGATCGTGGCGATCTGGCCGGCGCCAATCTGCCTGATCTGCGCCTCGACCTGCCGGACATACTCGAGGCCGCCGAACGGCGGCGTGTCACGGCCGTCGGTGAAGCCGTGGATGAAAACCCGGCCGGCGAGACCATCTTCCTTCGCCTGGCGCAGGATGCCGTAGAGATGTTCGAGCATGCCATGAACGCCCCCGTCGGACACGATGCCCATCAGGTGCAGCTTGGCCGCCGGGTTGGCCTTCAGGCGGGCGACGATGGCGTGCCACACCGGGTTCCGGGCCAGCTGCTTCTCGGAAAACAGCTTGTTCAGTCGGACCAGTTCCTGGTCCACGATCCGGCCGGCGCCGATGTTCTCATGGCCGACCTCGGAGTTGCCCATCTGGCCGTCGGGCAGGCCGACGTCGAGGCCTGAGGCCCGCACCAATGTGACCGGGTACTTCGCGTGCAGGGCGTCGTCGCAGGGCTTCTTCGCCTGCACGACGGCATTGGTTTTGTCCTGGCTGTGGTCGGGACTGGAACCCCAACCATCACGGATCACGAGTAGAACGGGCGGGCGCGGTGTGCTCATGGATAATAGAAGGCACCACGTTTGGGGGATGCCCGCCAGCCTTCAACGCTGATCATCCCGATCCCTTTTTTTAACCACGAACACACGGAAGACCCGGAAGGGATCGCAGCCGGGGTCGGCGACGCCGGCTCCACCCGGAGGTTTTGCCCAATCCGGCATCCTATTCCGTATTTTCTGTGTTTTCCGTGGTAAACTTCTTCCGTCAGGAATTTGCGCGTTGAGCATTGCATGGGCTTCCCCGGCCCTTTCACCCTCACTCCTACTTTTCCCATGCCCAAACGCGCCGTCCTGCTCGTCAATCTCGGTTCCCCTGATTCCACCGCCGTCCCCGACGTGCGGCGCTACCTGCGCGAGTTCCTCGGGGACGAGCGCGTGATCGACGTCAAGCCCCGCTGGCTCGCCAGGTTCCTGGTCAACGTGATCATCACGCCGTTCCGCGCGCCCAAGTCCGCCCATGCCTATGAGCAGGTCTGGACCAAGGATGGCTCCCCGCTGGTGAACACCTCGAAGAGCGTCCGCGACAAGCTGGCGGCCAAGCTCGGCGCCAACACCCCGGTTTACCTCGCGATGCGCTACGGCAATCCGTCCATCGCCTCCGTGATGGAGAAAATCGCGGCCGACGGCATCGAGGAGATCCTGCTCTTCCCGCAGTACCCGCACTACGCGATGTCTTCCTGGGAGACCGTGGTCGTGAAGGTGTACGAAGAGGCCCGGCGCCTCGCGCCCAAACTCAAGATCGAGTCCATCCAGCCGTTCTATCAGGACCCCGAGTACATCGAGGCGCTGCACGCCGTCACCGCGCCGTACCTTCAGCAGCCGCACGATTTCCTGCTCTTCAGCTACCACGGCGTGCCCGAGAGACACATGCGCAAGGCCGACACGTCCCACGCGCATTGCCTGACCGTGCCCGACTGCTGCAACACCTGCTCGCCGGTCCAGGGTCTCTGCTACCGCGCCCAGATCTTCGCCACCACGCGGGCCCTCGTGGCACGCGCCGGGATCGCCGCCGACAAGCACTCGGTCTCGTTCCAATCGCGGCTTGCGGGCGAACCGTGGCTCACGCCGTACACCGACAAGGTCCTCGAGGAACTGCCCAAGCAGGGCAAAAAACGCCTCCTGGTCATCTGCCCGGCCTTTGTCGCCGACTGCCTCGAAACCATTGAGGAGATCGCCGGCGAGGGTAAGGAAACCTTCCTGCACGCGGGCGGGGAATCGTTCACCCAAATCCCCTGCCTCAACGACCAGCCCCCCTACATCGAGTTTCTTGCCAAAAAGGTGCAATACTGGCTCACTGGTTTGAAGTCGTGAACGATCGCCCGTCGCCCAACAATATAGCCCGCCAGAACGGCCAAGCCGGCCCCGCGGTACTTTTTGTGGCGGCCAGCGGACACGTCGTCGCTGCCAACACCACCGCTCGCTCGCTCTGGCAGACCGGTGACTCGGAACTGATCGGTGAGCATTTTGCCGGGCTCTTTGCGTTCGAGGTCACTTCCAAGGATCCCGACTTCCTTGAGTCGCAGTGGGAGGTTCTTGTGGCCGCATGTGTCCCCGATCCCGTCACCCTCCAGACCCAGCCCCGGGAAGGCGCGCCGCTCTCCGTCTCGGTTCGCCTCGAGTCCGCGGTCTGCGGCCAGCCTGGGTACATCGTCGTCGTCACTCCGGTCGTTGGCGCCCCGGCTCCGGCCGCCGCGGCCGCCGTTTCTGACCACGGCGCGGCCCTCCTCGCCGAGTACAGCGCCGCCGGACTCTTCGACCTCAATTTTCTCGAGCAACACATCCACTACGCGCCCGCGTGGAAAAAAATCCTCGGCTATGTCGATGCCGATCTGCCGAACACTTACGAGACCTGGCTGCAGGCGCTGCATCCCGACGACACCTCCGCGGCGCCGGACAAGCTCCGCAAGAAACGCTCGCCCGGCCCAAGCGCGTACTCGGTCGAGTTCCGGATGAAGCACCGCCGCGGGCACTACGTCTGGATCCAGTCCCTCGGCGTCCAGGTCGTCGGCGCCGACGGCACGCTCGAACGCGTCTCCGGGCTGCACCTCGACATCACCGAGCGCAAGGAACTCGAGGAGGCCAGCCTCGCCAACGACGACCGCCTGCAGGCGCTGACCGACGACGACGCGCCGCTCGCGGCCTTCGAGCTCGATTTCGCCACCCAGACGTTCTGGTACTCGCCCGCGTGGCGCCAGCGGCTCGGCTTCGGCGACGGCGACACCACCGCCGGCGAGGCCGCGTTCGCCGCCGTGCTGCCCGAGTCCGCTGCCGAGGCGGGGGTCGGTCCCTTCTTCCTGGCGCCCGCCACCGGGCAGACGAATTTCACCGAGGTCGTGCAACTCCGCCACCGCGATGGCCGCGTGCTGCCATTCCTCCTTGGCGCGCACCGCCAGCTCAACCGCAAGCGCGAGCTCGTGCGCGTCGTCGGCTTCGTCTGCCCCCTGCCCGCCGCCGCCGCCGCCCCCGGCGCACTCGGCGGCCCGCTCCTCGCCGAGCTGCTCGGCACGCTCGCCGAGGGCTTCATCGCCACCGACGAGCGCGGCAAGGTCCTCGCTGTCAACGCCACCGCTGCGCGCCTCCTCGGCCTGGCCGCCGAACAGGCCGTCGGCCAGCTCATCGGCGATGTCTTCCGTCTCGTCGACCGCCAGAGCGGCCGGCCCAGCGACGACGCGGTGGACCGCGTGCTCAGCGCCGACGGCCCCCTGCCCCTCATTGCCGAGGACTCACTCCAGCCCGCCGGTCCCGCGGCCGCCGGCCAGGCCGAACCCGCCCCGCTGCCGATCGTCTGGACCGCCCGCGTGGCGCGCGACGCCGCCGGCAAGCCGCTCGGCGTGGTCGTGGTCTTCCGCGATCCCGAGGAGATGCGCCTCACGCCTGAGGAGCTTGTCCGCTCGAACCGGTTCGAATCGCTCGGACTCCTCGCCGGCGGCATCGCGCACGACTTCAACAACCTGCTCACGACCATCCTCGGCGGCATCTCGCTGGCGAAGGACAACCGCGACTACGGCAAGCTCCCCGACGCCGAGAAAGCCTGCCTCACGGCCAAGGGCCTGACCAAGCAGCTGCTCGCCTTCGCCAAGGGCAGCGGCGGCACGCAAGTGGTCGTCGGCCCGCGCGACATCCTCGAGGACGCCGTGAAAATCGCGGCGGCCGCGAGCACCGCCGTCGTGACCGTCGACACCTCCGATGATCTCAAGCCTGTGCAGGTCGACCGCGGCCAGATCCTGCAGGTCTTCCAGAATCTCGTGATCAACGCCCTGCAGGCCATGCCGCCCGCGCCGCACCCGGCGCAGGTGCAGCTCCGCGCCGGGAATGTCACGCTCACCGACGACCAGGTCCCGCCCCTGCCGGCGGGAGACTACGTGCAGTTCGAGGCCCGCGACAACGGCAGCGGCATCAAGCCCGAGCACCTCGAGAAGATCTGGGATCCCTTTTTCACCACCAAGAAGCACGGCACCGGCCTCGGCCTCGCGACCGTGCTCTCCATCGTCCGCCAGCACGGCGGCATGATCGGGGTGGACTCCACGCTGGGGGTCGGGACCGTCCTCACGGTCTTCCTCCCCGTCGCGGACCGCCCGGTAGAGGTGCAGGCGCGCAAGCCGGCGACCCTGCGCTTCGGCACCGGCCGCGTGCTCCTGATGGACGACGACGCGGCGATCACGGACCTGACCTCCACGATGCTGCAGAGCCTCGACTACAAGTACGACGCCGCGAAGAACGGCGAGGAGGCGATCGCGCTCTACAAGCGCTACCTCAACATCGGCCGCCCGTACGATGTCGTGATCATGGATCTCACCGTGATCGGCGGCATGGGCGGCGAGGAGTGTTTTCACGAGCTGAGGAAACTCGACCCCGAGGTCCGCGCCATCGTGTCGAGCGGTTACGACAACGACGACATGGCCAAGCGTTTCCTCGACATGGGCTTTTGCGGCTACCTGACGAAGCCGTACCGGGTGACGGATCTTGGCAAGGTCCTGAAGGCTGTGTTGGGCTAGGCGTGCAGCCATGAGTTCCTCCCAACCACTCCGGCGTCCGTCGAACATCGACGATCTCACCCGCGAGCTCGCCGGGCTCCTCGCAGGCATGAACGTGCCCGAATCGCACCGGGACCTGAGCGACATCCTCAACCTCACCTGGCTCCTCCGAAAACTCGAGGTCGGCAATCCCGGGCACCCGAGCCTCGCGCGCGCCATGGAGCTCCTGCGCCGGATCTCAGACTACCACACGACCAAGGCCGCCTACGATTCCGGCCGCCTGCCCGAGCGTCGGTCGGGCTTCGACCGCCGCGCCCCGAAGAGCGGATTGTGATCGGTCGGAAGTTTGGCACGCCACGACGCGAAGACGCCAAGGCCGGAGAAGAAGCCGGGGGTTGACCGCTTCGGAACGCGACTGTGAACCGGTCAAAAGCCAACTCATCCGACCTTGGCGTCTTCGCGTCGTGGCGTGAGATTATCCGCCCTCCGTCGTCTGCCCTCAGTCCTCGCGGAGTCTTCGCAGATCCGGATCCGACTCCGCGGCTTCCTTCCAGCTCTGGTCCAGCCTGCAGGCCTTCGCGAGGCGTCGCTTCGCTTCCTTCAGCTCGCCGAGGAGGCAGTAATAGCAGGCCAGGTTGTAGTGCAGGACGCCTTCGTTGGGGTGGATGCTTTCGGCCTGCAGCAGCACGCCCTTCGCCTCCTCCACCCGCTCCAGTTCGCGCAGCGCATAGGCCCAATTGATCCAGGCAGTGGGTTCGGCGCACTGCCGCAGGACATGCTCCTCGGCCACCGCCACAAGCGGCTCCCATTGCTTCGTCACGAGCAACAGCTCCGACTGCACCGCGAGGAAATCCGCCGTCTTCCGTTCCTCCCCCTTGATCGCCTTCAGCTCCCCCGCCGCCTCCTTGTACAGGCCCAGCCCGAGGTAGCCCGAGGCGTAGCTCAGGCGACGGGCGGTGAGGCGGGAGACATCGGCCATGGGACCAGCGCAGCGGGAATCCTCCGGCGCGGCAATCGTACGATCATCGGGAAAACAGATTTCGCCACGGAGGCACAGAGACACAGGGATCGATTCATTGCCCTTAACGCAGCACCGGATTTGGGAACGCTAATCTTCGCTGATCTTCGCTAATTTGGCAGGTAGGCGCGCGTGTCCCACGTGCCCTAGATCGAGGGCGTGTAAGGACACACGCCCCCACCCTTTTTATCAGCGTGGATCAGCGCTGACGAGCGTTCCCCTCTCCCGTTCGGAATCAGGATTCAAGCCAACGAAGCTTGGGCTCTGTGTCTCCGTGCCTTGTGGCGAAACCCGGTTTGGGGCGATCGCCTCAACTGAGTTCAACCTGCCTGAAGACCGCGCGGACCGGCTCGTTCACGTTATGCGAGGTCACGGCGAGGCCGAGGCAGGCCGTCGCAGGGAACGCCTGCTGGTGCACCGTGAAGGTCCGCCAGGTGCGGCCGTCCTGACTGTGCTCGGCCGTAATAGCGTCTCCCACGCGGCTGAGCCGCACCCAGACCTGGGGATAATTGACGGGGAAGTCGGGTTGCACGGGCAGTGGCTGCGGGGGATAGACTCCCGTGCAGGATCCGCTGGGTTGCGTCCGGTACTGGAACTCAAGTCCTCCGTTGTTTTTATTGCGCGGCTGATTGTCGCCGAACGCCAGCAGGAACGCATGCTCCGCTCCCGCGTCCAGCGAGGCCCGGAGCATCAGGCCGGCCTTCGTGTAGAGATCGCCCATCGTGAGCGAGGCGAGGCAGGCGCTCAGGCGGAAATCACCCGTGACCCGAAGGTGCGCGAAATGAAACTCATCGCGCGTCTCCCAGATGTCCCGCCCGCCGGCGGTGATCTCGATGTCGGTGCCGACCCGCTTGGTCGTGCCAGTCAGGTGCGGCGAACCGATGTCGATCGAGGTGAAGTTCATGGCGGAAGTGTGGGGGGCTGAAGACCTGAGGGGCGGAGGATCCGGGGGGCGGCGCGACGGGGCAATCCGTGAAAATTGCAGCCGGGCCGACGGCCCCTGCCCTATCATCGGTTTTTGGCACGCAAAGACGCAGAGAACGCGAAGGGCGGAAAAGAAACCGATTTAAAAGACAACTCCTCCGACCTTTGCGTTCTCCGCGTCTTTGCGTGCCACAATCGGGATCGTGGCCTCAGCCCAGGGCCTGCAGCAGGCGCTGCAGTTCGTCGCGCTTCGCCTTCTGGTCGGCGAGCTGCTTGCGGGCGCCCTCGAGCACGGCCGGGGGGGCCTTGCTGACGAATGCCTCGTTGCTGAGGCGCGCCTCGGTGCCGGTGATGTGCTTGGAGATGGCCTCAAGTTCCTTCGTGAGTCGGGTCTTCTCGGCGGCGGGATCGACCTTCACCCCGGTGTCGAGGAAGAGCGTGCCGAGCGGGGTCACGATCGCGGGCAGCGCCGGCTTGCCGGTGGTGCGCTCGATCGAGGCCGCGCCGACGAGGCGGAGCAGCTTGGCATTGTTCGCCGCGGTGAGTGTCCAATCGGGATCGCCGGCGAGGAGGAGGAACTTCACGTCGCGCTTCTGCGCCACGACTTGGTCGGCCTTGAGCTGCCGGGCCAGCGTCGTAAACTGCTTCAGGCGCTCCACCCGCGCGGTGGCGTCGGCATCCACCTTCACGCCGCGCTGCGTGAGTGCGGCGGTGAACGAGGCCACGGTATCGATGCGGGTCTCCTGCAGGAAACTGCCGTCGGGCCCATAGCCGAGCAGGTGCCAGAGCTCCTCGGTGATAAACGGAGCGAACGGTTCGAAGAGCAGGAGGAACTCGCGGATCACGAGATCCTGCATCGCGAGCGCATGGGACTGCGCGGCTGGATCCTGCACGCGCGACTTCGCGACCTCGACGTACCAGTCGCAGAAGTCGTTCCAGAAAAATGCATAGAGCTTCTGCGTCGCGGCCGCGAACTCGAAGCCGACGAAGCTTTTTTCCAGCACGGTCATGGTGTCGACCAGCGCCGCGAGCAGCGCGTGGTCGTCATCGTCGATCTTCTTCGGATCCAGCCGGGCGAGGATCGTCGCGAGGTTGCGGTTGTCGCCGGCCGGGCCGCTCATCTGGCGGAAGCGCGAGGCGTTCCAGAGCTTGTTGCAGAAGTTCTTGCCGGCCTCGACGCGATCCTCGTCGAACTTCACGTCCTGTCCGAGCGGCGCGATCTGGAGCAGGCCGAAGCGCAAACCGTCGGCGCCGTACTTTGCGATCAGGTCGAGCGGGTCCGGCGAGTTGCCGAGGGTCTTCGACATCTTCCGCCCCTGCTTGTCGCGCACGATGCCGTTGAAGTAGACGTGCTTGAACGGAATCCTCGCCTTCAGCTCGGATTCCGTGAGGCGTGAGGTGGAAGGCGGGAGGCTGGAGGGTTTGCCGGTGAACTCCAGACCCGCCATGATCATGCGGGCGACCCAGAAGAAGATGATGTCGGCGCCGGTCGCGAGCGTGGTGGTCGGGTACAGCGACTGGTAGGCGGCGGCCTTCTGCGCGGACGCATCGGGCCAGCCGAGCGTGGCAAAGGGCCAGAGCCAGGAGGAGGCCCAGGTGTCGAGGACGTCGTCCTCCTGCACCCAGTTCTCCGGATCGGGCGGGCCGTCTAGCGACACGTGGATTTTGGCCGGGTCGCGCAGGTCGGCCTCGGTGAGGGTCTCGCGGTCCACGCCCTTGCGGTACCAGACCGGGATGCGGTGCCCCCACCAAAGCTGGCGGCTAATGCACCAGTCCTGGATGTTCTCGAGCCAGTTGAGGTAGACCTTGGACCAGCGCTCGGGGTGAAACTGGATGAGGCCGTCGCGCACGACCTGCTTGGCCTCCTCGACGCGGGGGTAGCGGAGCCACCACTGCTGCATGAGGCGCGGCTCGATCGGGACGCCGGCGCGCTGCGAGTAACCGACGTTGTTTTCGTAGGCCTTCTCCTCGAGCAGGGAACCGCGCTCCTGGAGCAGGGCCGAGGCCTTCTTGC
Organism: Opitutus sp. GAS368; assembly: GCA_945903545.1. Taxonomy (GTDB): domain Bacteria; phylum Verrucomicrobiota; class Verrucomicrobiia; order Opitutales; family Opitutaceae; genus CAIYFD01. Next base: position 14,331 of record CAMDOO010000058.1, read on the forward strand.
GGGCGGCGAAACGCTCCATGCCCGCGAGCTCGGGGCCGGCGGCGTCATTCATCGTGCCGTCGGGGTTGATCGACTCGATCACCGGGAGGCGGTGACGCTGGCCGATCTCGAAATCCACCTTGTCGTGGGCGGGCGTGACCTTGAGCACGCCGGCCGCGAAGACCGGGTCCACCGCGGTGTCGGCCACAATGGGCAGGGCCTCGCGGGCGCCGAGGGGTCGCCAGACCTTCTTGCCGATGAGGGCCTGATAACGCTCGTCGCTCGGATGCACCGCGAGGGCCACATCCGCGGGAATCGTCTCCGGGCGGGTCGTCTCGACCGTGAGATGGGTCAGGCCGCCGGTCGGCTCCACGAGCTCATACCGAAGTTTGTAGATGAAGCCCTTGGTCGGGCGCATCTCGACCTCCTCGTCCGAAAGAGCGGTGAGCGACACCGGGCACCAGTTAACCATCCGTTTGCCGCGGTAGATGCGGCCCGACTCGAAGAGTTTCACGAACGACGTCAGCACCGCCCGGCTGTAACCCGGGTCCATGGTGAAGGCCGTGCGGTCCCAGTCACAGGAGCAGCCGAGCTCACGGAGCTGCTGCAGGATCATGTCGCCCTTCTCGGTGCGCCAGGACCAGACGCGCTTCAGGAATTCCTCGCGGCCGAGGTCGCGCCGGCCCTTGCCCTCGGTCTTCTTGAGATGCTTCTCCACCATCGTCTGGGTGGCGATGCCGGCATGGTCGGTACCGGGGATCCAACAGGCCGCCTTGCCCTCGAGGCGGGCGCGGCGGGTAAGCACGTCTTGCAGCGTGTTGTTGAGCACGTGGCCCATGTGCAGGATGCCAGTGACGTTCGGCGGCGGGATGACGATGGTATGCGTCTCCTGACCCGGCTGCGGGTCGGCGCGGAAGCACTTGGCGGCCAGCCAGGCGGCATACCAGCGCTTCTCAACGTCGTGGGCTTCGTAGCTCTTGGAGATTTCAGGCATGGTCGTCCGGTGAACCGCGGAGAAAACCGGTGGCTGCTGATCGAGGCAAGCTTGGGTTCGATGCGGTAGTTTGGCACGCAAAGACGCGAAGGTCACGCGAAGGTACGAATCCAAGCCTCGGATGTTTTTCTCACCGAGACACTGAGGCCAAGCCTCGTTGTTTTGATTAGGAATTATTGGCCGCAAAAAGGCACAAGAAGCGCAAGAAATACATCGGATCCAATGCAAAGGATTTTGATTCGGAATCCGGAAATCCGTTTATGCGCCTTTTGCGCCTTTTTGCGGCTAAATCTGCCGAGGCTTGAGGTTCGAAAACCCAATCCATCCGACCTCTGTGTCTCTGTGGCAAAAAATCGGTTTGGATCAGCCTGCTTCGCTCATGGAGCTTCGCAGGCCACAGTCGCGGCCGGGCCAGCGGCCCAGCCCTACCCTTTCGTGACGAGCTGGCGGTGCCTGTCGAAGAGCGGGCGGAGGGTCACGCTCAGCTCGTCGTGGATGCCTTGGAGTTCACGGTAGAGGGCGGCGTTGGCCTTGCGCGGTTCGCAACGGGTCTTGGGGTCGAGAGCCACGACGCGGGAGGCCAGCTTGGCCAGCGAGGCGCGGCGACCGTCGATCCCGGAGACGCACCAAGCGGCCTGCAGGGCGCCACCCAAGGCGGCACCTTCGTCCTGCTGCATGGCCACCACGGGGACCTCAAACACGTCGGCCATGATCTGGCGCCAGGCGAGGGACTTGGCGCCGCCACCGGTCAGGCGGATCTCCTTGGGACGCACGCCGAGCTGGTTGAGCCGACGCAGGCCGAAGTTGAGGCCGAGGGCCACGCCCTCCATGGCGGCGCGCGCGAGATGGGCCTCGGAAATAGTCCGGCCGGTCAGGCCGAAGAGGACGCCGGTGCCGCTGGGCACGTTGGGCGTCCGCTCGCCGGCGAGATAAGGCAGGAACGACAGCCCGTCGGCGCCAGCTGGTACGCGGCCGACCGCGCGATCCAGGGAAGCGTGATCGAGCTCGAGCAGGCCGCGCACGGCCTCGGTCACGGTCGTGACGTTCATCGTGCAGAGCAGCGGCAGCCAGCCGCCGGTCGAATCGCAGAAGGCGGCGATCTCGCCGCGCGGATCCACGACGGGCTGGGCCGCGTGGGCGTAGATCGTGCCGCTGGTGCCGAGGCTGGCGGTGACAACGCCCGGCTGGACGTTCCCCGTGCCGATCGCGCCCATCATGTTGTCCCCTCCCCCGGCGCTGACAAACACCTCGGGCCGCAGCCCGTAGCGGGCCGCGAGCTCGAGCCGCAGCAGTCCGGAGGAGGCGTGCGACTCGATCAGTGGCGGGAGCCAGTCCGCGAGTTTCGGGTCGATGGCATTGATCGCGGCGCGGGACCAAGTCCGGCGGCGGACGTCGAACAGCGCCGTGCCGGAGGCGTCACCGGCTTCCATGCAGAGGCGGCCGGTGAGATGGAAGTTGAGGTAGTCGTGCGGCAGCAGCACGTGGCGCAGGCGGCGGTAGTTGGCCGGCTCGTGGCGTTTCAACCAGAGGATCTTGGGGGCGGTGTAGCCCGGGAGAATGGCGTTCCCCACCTGGCGGACGGCACCCTTCAGTCCGCCAAGCTTGGCGGTGATCAGAGCGCATTCCTCGGTCGTGCTGGTGTCGCACCAGAGCTTCGCGGGCCGGATAACCTTGTGCTGCGCGTCGAGCGGCACGAAGCCATGCTGCTGGCCCGAGACACCCATGCCGCGCACGCGACTGCGGTCGATCCCGGCGCAGACCTCGCGGAGGACGCGGTCGAGCGCGGTGATCCAGTCGGCGGGATCCTGCTCCATGTGCCCGGCGGGCAGCCCGGCGATGAGCCGGTGCGGCGCGCGGGCCTCGGCGAGGACACGACCGGAGTCGAGGTCGAGGGCGACGGCCTTGACGCCCTGAGTGCCGGAATCGATGCCGAGGAAAATGCTCATGGATAAAATGGGGACAGGAACCTGATTTTTGGGAACGCTAATCTCCGCTGATCCGCGCTAATTCGGACTCGGAAAAATTGGCGTACAATTAGCGAAGATTAGCGTTCCCCTTCCGGTTCGTGGTTTAGAATTCGGACTCTGTGGCTTTGCGACTCTGTGGCAAAAACAGGCTCGGAATGATCGCGGCCGGCCCAGCGGGCCAGCCCTACCTCCGATCAATCCGACAAACTAAACTCAGCCCAGATAGCGGCTGATCAGGTTCTCGAGGTACTCCTGCTTGCCGGAGCGCAGCGTGGGTTCGCCGAGTTTCTTCTGCACGAGGGCGTCGAGTTCGCGGAAGCCGAGCTTGCGGCGCTCGATGTCGCGGCCGAAGCCGGAGTCGAAGGAGGCGTAGCGGTCGGTGACGAACTGGCTGAGCTTGCCGTCGGCGATGATCTTGCGCGCCACCTTGAACGCGAGGGCGTAGGCATCCATCCCGCCGATGTGGGCGTGGAAGAGATCCTCGGGGTCGATCGAGGGACGGCGGAGCTTGGCGTCGAAGTTGAAGCCGCCCGTGCCGAGGCCGCCGGCCTTGAGGATGGAGAGCATGGCGAGGGTCAGCTCGCGCACGTCGGTGTTGAACTGGTCGGTGTCCCAGCCGAGCAGGAGATCGCCCGTGTTGGCGTCGATCGAGCCGAGCATGCCCTGCGAAGCGGCCACCTCGATCTCGTGCTGGAAGGTGTGGCCGGCGAGCGTGGCGTGGTTGGTCTCGATGTTGAACTTGAAGTGCTTTTCGAGCCCGAAGGTGCGGAGGAACGCGATGCCGCTGGCGACATCAAAGTCATACTGGTGCTTGGTCGGCTCCTTCGGCTTGGGCTCGATGAGGAACTGGCCCTTGAAGCCGATGCTCTTGGCGTAATCGACCGCGAGGTGGAGGAACCGCGCGAGGTGCTCCTGCTCCCGCTTGAGGTCGGTGTTGAGCAGGGTCTCGTAACCCTCACGACCGCCCCAGAAGACGTAGTTCTCGCCGCCGAGCTCGAGGGTGACGTCCATCGCCTTCTTCACCTGGGCCGCGGCATAGGCGAAGACGTGTGCGTCGGGATTGGTGGCCGCGCCGCACATGTAGCGCGGGTTCGAAAAGAGGTTGGCGGTGCCCCAGAGGAGCTTCACGCCGGTGGCCTTCTGCAGGCCCTTGGCGTGGGCCACGACCTGGTCGAGGATGCGGTTGCTCTCGGCCAGCGATTTGCCCTCGGGCGCGATGTCGCGGTCGTGGAAGCACCAGAACGGCGCGCGGATTTTCTGGAAGAACTCAAAGCCGGCATCGAGGCGCTTCTTGGCGACCGCGACAGGATCCCTCCCCTGCTCCCACGGACGCTGGATCGTGCCCGGGCCGAACGGATCGCTACCCGTGCCGCGGAAGCTGTGCCAGTAAGCGATGGAGAAACGGAGGTGCTCCGCCATCGTGCGGCCATCGATGATCTCGTCCGGGCTGTAATGCCGGAACGCGAGCGGATTGTCGGTGCCGGTGCCTTCAAAGCGTATCGGGGCGATACCGGGAAAATGGGCGGAGCGGGGGTTCTTCATTGGTGAGATTATTTGGTGCGATGGGGGATGCCGTCCAGCCCTAGTCACGGACGATCGGCGGGAAACTACAGGTTGGGAAACTTCACCCAAGTGCCTCCGGCCTTGGAAGACTTAACCACCGTCTCGATGAAGGCCATGCCCTCGACCCCGGCGTCGATCGTGGGATAATCCGGATCCTGCGGAAGGGGCTTCCCAGCCTGCACGCCGGCGATGGCCTCGGCGGCGGCGCGGTAAACGTTGGCAAAGGCCTCGATGAAGGCCTCGGGATGCCCGAACGGCGTCCGGGAGTATTTCTGCGTGATCGGCGCCAGGTAGCTGTTGCCGCGGCGGTGGATCTGCTGCGGCTGGTTGACCGATTTCCAGATGAGTTCGTCGGGATTCTCCTGGTGCCACTCGAGACCACCCTTGGTGCCCCAAGCGCGGATGCGGAGGTTATTTTCGTCGCCGCTCGAGATCTGCGACGCGAAGAGCAGCCCGCGCGCGCCGCCACGGAAGCGGAGCAGGCAGGCGCCGTCGTCATCGAGCGGCCGGCCGGGAATGAAGGTCGAGAGGTCCGCGCACAGTTCCTCGATCTCCAGGCCCGTGATGAACCGGGCGAGATTGGCGGCGTGGGTGCCGATATCGGCCATGCAGTTCGAGATCCCGGCGATGGAGGGATCCATGCGCCAGTTGGAGATCTTGCCCTCTTTTCCCTCGAGCGCGGTGATGGCATAGCCCTGCGGGTACTCGACGACGACCTTGAGAAGCTTGCCGAGCTTCCCGGCGCGGACCCACTCGCGGGCCTCCTTCACCATCGGGTAGCCCGTATAATTGTGGGTCAGAGCGAAGACCTTGCCGCTCTTCTGGACAATGGACCGGAGCCGTTTCGCCTCCGCCAGATTGAAAGCGAGGGGCTTCTCGCAAACGACGTGGAAGCCCCGCTCGAGGAATGTCCGGGCGATTTCCAAGTGGGAATCGTTGCGGGTGACAATACTGATGAAATCGAGCCGGAGTCCCTCTGGCAGCAGGGCCTCGCGCTTCGCCATCTCCTTGTAGCTCCCGTAAACCCGGTTCGCATGCAGTCCCAGGTCGGCCCCGGAGAGATGCGACTTTTCCGCGTTGGCGGAAAAGCATCCGGCCGTGAGCTCGATCCGTCCATCAAGCGCCGCGGCCATGC
>CAMDOO010000059.1 GCA_945903545.1 Opitutus sp. GAS368
GCCCCACTCCGGCCGGTCGAGCAGCACCGCATCAATCCGGCCCCTCAGCCCGAGCCGTTCCACCCCGACGGGAATCGTCGCCCCGAGGGGCAGCACCGCCTCCAACGCCAGAAACGGCCCGCCCTTCAGCTCATAGAATCGTCCCAGCAGGGCCCCGGCCCGTTCGGCCAGTTCCGCCGCGAAGGACTCCCAGTACCGGTCGCCCGGCCAGCCTCCGCGCAGCCCCGCCAGTTCCTCCGCCAGCCGAGCCCGGGCGACGGCTGGATCCGGCCGGCGCATGAAGATACCCCCAGCCGGGTCGCCGCGCAGCGCCGCCGCGAGCACCCGGTGCGCCAGCTGCCCGAGGGCGCGCTGCCGGTGGCGCTCCAGCGGGCGCCACTCCACGCGGCGCACGTTCAGCACGTCCTCGAACCAAAGCTCGGCCGGGTCGGCCAGGCCGCGCTCGATGCGGCGGGCCGACAACGTTTCGGGCCGCACCTGCGCCGCGGGGCCCGAGAAAAAGTATTCGTCGAATGGCGCAGCCGGCTCGCGCCGGCTCCGCCAAGTGCCAGCCCAGGCCGCCAAGGACTCCGGGAGTTTGTCGGTCGCGGGCTTTCCCGCCGCGCGCCGCGCGAGCAACGCAAAGCCCTTTTCCAAGCCCTGCTCGTCCACCGACCCGCCGGAACGCACCAGCACGCGCTCCAGCCAGACATTCGGCGCCAGCAACTGCTCCGGGTCCGCCTCGTCGAACAGCGCGGCCGAGAAAATGATGCCCTCCCGGGTGTCGCGCGCCAGCCGGGCGCAAAGGTCCCGCTCCAGCGCACTCTGCTCGGCCGCTGTCAGCAGCCCCGCCGCCGCCCCGCCCCGGGCCGCCAGCGCGGACCGGCTCTCGTCGGTCAGCCAGACGCCGGGCTCGGCCCGGCGCGGCCAGACGCCCGCGTTGCTCTCGGCCAGGATCACGTGCGACCACGCCACCCCCGCCGCGCGCCGGAGCGTGGTCAGTGTGACCGGCGCGAATTTCCCCCGGCCCCGGGCCGCAGGATCGGGCGCGCCCTCGGGCAAGAACGCCTGCAGCAACTCCACCACCGCGGCGAGCGGCAGGGGCTCGCGCACCGTGATTGCGAACGCCGGCAGGGCATCCCAACCCGCCGGCAGCGCGACATGGCACGCCACGCACATCCGCTCGAAGTGCACCACCGCGTCGGCCAGCGTCAGCTCCGCCGGCCACGCCGGCAGCAGGATCTCCGCGACCCGCCGGAGTTCGCGCGCTGCCGGACCGCCGTCCGCCGCCAGCCGGACGGGATACGCCGCCAGCGCATGCGTCAGGAATTCGTCATACAACCGCTCGGCGAGGTTCCGCGCCGCCCCGGGCGGCTCATTCACGAGCCCCAGCGCGCGCAGCAGGGGCCAGAGCGCCAGCATCTCCTCGAGCCGGCCGCCCCGCGCGTGGAACGCGAGCAGGCCGCGCTGCAGCTGGACGTCGATCGGCGGGGCCCCGGCACTTTCCAGCAGATCGGCCATGGGCACGCCCCGCGCCGCGAGCAGGCCGGCCAGCCGCTGGTGCGCGGCATCGGCCCGCGGGAAGACCACCGCGAGGTTGCGCGCCCCCGTGGCCAGCAGCGCCGCCACCCGGTCCGCGACCAGCACCATCTCGTCGGCGCGCGTGCGGCCCACGATCACCTCGGCGCCCTCCGCGGAGCCGCCGCCGCCCGTCCAGAGTTCCGCCACCGCACCGCAACCCGCGGGCTCCGGCGCATCGAGCGGCAGCGCGTTCACCCCGAGAAACGCCTCCCAGGCCTCGACCCATTTCTCGTCCGCCGCCCCGCGGCCGGAGAACTCCGGCTCGGGCAAGACGACGCAGGCCCCGCTGCCATGGCGCAGCAGGGCCGCCACATTCCAGAAATCCGGCCACGATTCCGCGCCCAGCCCGGCGACGAGGATGCGCCCCGGGATCGCTCCGGTGGCCGGTGCCTGCGCCGCGGCCAGGGCCTGGAGTTCCGGCTGGGCGAAGCCGCGCCGGTCCGCCCAGGCCGCGAGCTCGGCCAACACCTCGCGCAGCTCGGGCCGCGGAAACTGCTCCGGCCCGCCGCCCGCCCGGAGCAAGTCCCCGAAGGCATCCAGCGCCCCGTCGGGATCGCTCGCGAGGCTGCGCCAGATGCCCGCAGGCGCGGGAACCGACAACCGCCGGGCGACCAGGGCCCGCAGTCCAAGGCGCAGGAATTCCCGGCCCAGCGGCGGGCGCGCCAGCAAGGCGGCGCCGGCGCCGCCCACGGGCAGCCCGAGGTTGAGCCACTTCTTGCGCGCCAGGTTCGGCGTCAGGAACTCGACGCCGAGCAGGGCCAAACCCTCTTCCAGGCAGCGCTGCTTGAGCGCCTGGGCCTGGCCGCGGGTCGGTACCACCACCAGGGCGCGCTCCAGTTGGCCTCGCCCGCGCTCCAGCCACGGACGGATGACCTCCGTCCACGCCGTGTCGGCGTGCCGTGCGAGGTGTAGTTCAACCGGTTCGGCCACGTTGGACCGAATGAACACGGTGCGCCGCCGCCGGTTCAAACTTTAAGCGGCGGACCCGATCCGGAACACGGAGCGCACGGAGGGGAAGGAAGAACGAGGAGGGAATCCTCCCCGAGGAGCCACCGGAAGATCGGGACGACCGAACGGCCAGAATGCCTCCTCCATTGCGGAGTTTGTCGAAAAGTTCCCATCGGAAGTCCTCTCCCTGCTACCTCCCGTCCCCTCCGCGTCCTCCGTGTTCCCCTTCCGTCCCCCGCAAAACAAGACACCCCGCGGCCGGGAGGCGCGCGGGGTGTCGGAAGGTGAATTTGTCAGCCGGTCTTACTTGGCGAACGAGAACTTGGCGGTCTTGGTCTTGACGCGGGCGACGGCATTGCGGTGCACGACGCCGGATTTCGTGGCCTTCTCCATCGCGGAGATGAGGGCGGCGGCGGCCGTGCGGGTGGCGGCGGCGTCGGTGCCCTTGGCGGCGGCGTCGAGCTTCTTGCGCAACGTCTTGAGACGGGTGCGGGTAGCCTGGTTACGGTCGTGCAGGCGCTGCGATTTGCGGGCGGCCTTGATGGCAGATTTGGTGTTGGCCATGATGGTTGGGAGATTCGGAAGGGCCAAGGACTCAAACGCCCGTGCTGGAGTCAAGGGTTTTGTCCCTTGGGAAAGGACGCAGTGGATGCGCCCTTTCCCTAAACTTCCGGACCGGGGTGACGATTCATGTCCCTGTCCCCCACTGGGGTCAGACATGTCCACCTCCCAGCTTATCACTGACACCGTCGTTCGCGAGGCCCTCCTTTCCGCCGTGCAGAACGTCTGCCGCACCATGATGCGCTGTGACGCCACGCTCGGCCCGAGCGATCCCGTGCCAAGCGGCGCCCCGGGCCTGATCTGCAGCGTCGGCTTCGGCGGCGCGATCAGCGGCGTGGTCTACCTCTGCCTGGAGGACGAATTCGCCGTCCACGCCACCGGCAAGATCCTCGGGCTCACCGCCCCCGAGGTCCGGCTCCACGGCTTCGAGGTGATGAAGGACGCAATCGGCGAGGTCACCAACATGGTCGCCGGCGGCTTCAAGAACAAACTCTGCGACCTGGGCCTGACCTGCATGCTGACGCTCCCCACGATCATGCGCGGGCAGCACCTCACGGTCGTGAGCCTGAAGGGCACCGAGCATCATGTCTTCAACTTTGCGATCGATGGCTACCGCCTGATCGTCGAGGTGCAGCTGAAGTCGGAGTGATAGTTTGGCGCGGCCGCCAAACTATCACAAGGTCCGCCGGAACAGCTTGGTCGCGGCGGCCATCGCGATGCCCGCGAAGCCGAGCAGAAAGAGGATGTCCATGCCGACCGCCGCGAAGCCGGTGTTCTTCAGGAGAAGCGACTTGAAGCCGTCGACCGCGTAGGTGAAGGGATTGAGCACCGTGATGACCTGCATCCAGGGCGGGAACGAGTTCGTCGGGTACAGCGCCCCGCTCGGGTAGAACAACAGGATATTGAGCACGCCGAACAGCATGCGGGGCAGCAGCGGGTCGTTCATCCGCACGACGAGCAGGAACATCAGGCTGATCAGGGCCATCGCCGTCACCAGGATCAGCACGAACATCCGCCCGAGCCGCAGCAGGTTGAACGGGTCCGGCACGCCCGACACCACCAGGCCGATCAGCAGGATCAGGGTCCCGGACACCACCGCCTTCGCCACGCCGGAGAGGTTGAAGCCGAGGATGAGTTCAAACTTCGTGATCGGGGTGACGAGGTAGCCCTCGTGCAGGCCGCGGGACTTGTCGTCGATGTAGATGATGCCGCCGCCGATCATCGCCGAGGTGAAGATCGACAGCGTGATCATGCCGGGCAGGAGGAACTGCATGTACGGCACGTAGGGATAAAGCTCCACGACCGAGAGCGTGACGTCCCCCGACAGGCGGGCACCCCTTTCGGGCTGCCGCTCCCGGTTGAAGGCCGCGACGATCGCCTGCAGCGAGGCCTGCACCGTCGCCGACGAGAACTGGTCGATGTTGTCCTCGATCAGCGCCACCCGCGGCCCGGCCCCGGCCAGGACGCTGCGGGAAAACTCCGGCGGGATGTGCAGCACCGCGCTGATCCGGCCGTCGCGCAGGTCCCGCAGCGCCTCCGCCTCGCCGGCATAGGGCACGGCGACAAACGTCCGCGGCCCCGCGGCCACCGCCTGGAACATTTCCTTGAGCTGCGCCGCCTCCACGCCGTGGTCGCCATCCACCACTCCGAGCTGGACGTTCCGCACCTTGCCGCCGAAGGCGTAGCCGAGGATCACCAGCTGGATCAGCGGCATCACCACCGACATGGTGACCAACGCCGGGCTGCGCAGGTACCGCCGGAGATCGCGCTCAATGATGGCCCAGACGCGGATCATGCGGCGCCTTTCGGTTGCGCCAAGATCGAGCTAGGGCTGGCCCACCGGGCCGGCCGCGTCCGTCCTTGTGCTCGGCCGGCCCGGCGGGCCAGCCCTACCCTCGATCCTACATCCGTGTTCATCCGTGAAATCGGTGGTTCACTTCGATTCAGCGGCCGGGGCGGACCATCCGCTCGTGGGTTGGGGCCTGCAGGGCGTCGCGCAGCTGGTGGCCGGTGAAATGGACAAACACGTCGTCGAGCGTGGTGCTCTGGACGGAGAGCGAGAGAATGGCCGTGTTCGCATCGCGCGCGGCTTCCATCATCGCCAGCGTCGTGGCCGGGCCGTTGTGCGAACCGATCCGGTAGACGTGGTCTACCGATTCCACCTTGGCGACCTCGGGCAGTTGCTGCAGCACGCCGCTCCAACCCGGCGGCGGCGCGGCGAAGCTCACCTCGATCACGTTGCGCCCCGGCACCGAGGCCTTGAGCTTGAGTGGCGAATCGAGCGCGACGAGCTTGCCGTGGTCCACGATGGCGATCCGGTCGCAGAGCTTGTCAGCCTCGTCCATGTAGTGGGTGGTCATCAGGATCGTCAGGTCCCGCTCCTTCCGCAGCTTCGCGAGCATCTCCCAGACCGCGGTGCGCGAGACCGGGTCGAGCCCGGTGGTCGGCTCGTCGAGGAAGAAGATCTTCGGTGCGTGCACCAGCCCCCGCGCGATCTCGAGCCGGCGCCGCATGCCGCCGGAAAATATTTTCAGGGGCTTGTCGCGCCAGGGCACGAGGTCCACCGCCTCCAGCAGGCCGTCGATCACCGGCCGCGCCGCGGCCCCCGTGATGCCGTAGAGCTTCGCGAAAATCCGCATGTTCTCCACGGCCGTCAGGTCGAGGTCGGAGGTCAGCGCCTGAGGAATGACACCGATCGCGCGGCGCACCCCGTCGGGATCGCGGACGACATCACACCCATTGATGCGCACGGTGCCGTCGGTCGGCGGGATCAGTGTGGTCATCATCCGGATGAGCGTGGATTTTCCCGCGCCGTTGGGGCCGAGCAGGCCGAAGATCTCCCCGTGGCCCACCGTGAAACTGATGTGATCGACCGCACAGAAGTCGCCGAAGCGCTTCGTCAGGTTCTCGACCAGTATATCAAACATGACAGGTTTTACACTCAGGGACGGGCGAGCGGCAGGGTCACATAGGCGGTGAGGCCGACGGCGAGGGCGCGGTCGCGGTTGTCGGAGCGGACCCGCAGCTGGAACGTCTTGATGTCGCGCTTGGTCCGGCTGACGTCGCGCTGGGTGGCATAGTCCGCGTCACTCGCCCGGTAAAAGATCACGCCCTCGCGGCTGGACCCAAAAGGCAGACGCACCGTGACCTTGTCGCCGAGGCGGACGCGATCGAGGTAACTTTCCTCGAGGTCGAGGCGGACCCAGAGGTCGTCGGGATTGACGAGGGTGAAAATGGCCTGGCCGGCGGAGACGACCTCGCCGGGGCGGGAGGCGCGCACGTTGACGATCCCGGCGGACGGGGCGCGAATCTCGGTGCGGGCGAGCCGGGCACGGGCCTTGTCCTTCTGGGCGGTCGCGGCGGTCGCGAGATCGTTGGCGTCAGCTCCAGAGCTATTCCGAGGAGGCCACCACCAAGTGGGCCACCGAAATCCAGACTATCGACAAGCAGAAGGAGGAACTCGGCGCCGGCCAGACGGCCATCCAGCGCCAGCTCAATGAACTCCGTGGCGCGGGCAACCGCGCCCAGAAAAATGTCACCGTCCGCGTCGACGCCACCACCGCCGGCAACCTGCAGGTCGCCGTGAGCTACACCGTCCCGAACGCCTCCTGGATGCCGTCCTACGACGCCCGCCTCCGCTCCGCCGCGCGCACCGTCGAGCTCTCCTACTTTGGCGTCCTCCGCCAGAACACCGGCGAGGACTGGAACAACGTCACCCTCACCCTCTCCACCGCCCGCCCGTCCCTCGGTGGCGCCGCGCCGGAGTACACGCCGTGGATCGTGGATGTGAATCAGCCGAAGCTGTTGCAAGAGGCTGCCAGCATGGCAGCGCAGTCCTTTGACATGGCGGCCCGGGCCGCACCGGCGGCCGGTCGTGGCGGCCGTGGTGGTATCGCGGCCAGCGCTCCGGCTGCACCGCCCATGGAGTCAGCCGTCTTCGCCCAGGCCGTCGTCGAGGCGGGCGCGACGAGCGCCACCTTCAAGATCACCGCGCCCGCCACGGTTCCGGCCAACAACACGACCCAGAAGGTCGCAATCAACGGCAACGGACTCGCCGCCCTCCTCGAGTACAACAGCACGCCGAAGCTGCGCGAGGCCGCCTACCTCACGGCGAAGGCCACCAACACGACCGAGTTCCCGCTGCTCGCCGGCACGCTGAATACCTTCCTCGACGACACCTTCGTCGCCACGAGCAGCCTCAAAACTGTCATGCCCGGCGAGAAGTTCGACCTCGCGCTCGGGGCCGACGACGGCATCGCGCTCAAGCGCCGCGTCGTGAACCGCTTCACCGAGAACACCGGCCTCACCAACGGCAAGCGGCTCATCACCTACGAGTACGTGGTAACCGTCACGAACAACAAGAAGACCGCGGAGAAGATCACGGTCCGCGAGCCGGTCGCACAGTCGCGCAACGAGCAGATCGTCGTAAAGATGCTCACCCCGGTCGAGAAGGACATCGGCACGCCCGAGGTGAAGAAGGAGATCATCCGCGAGGCCAACGGCGGCCTGGCCTGGGAATTCACCCTCCAGCCCGGCGGCAAGCGGGATATCACGCTGAAGTTCAGCATCGAGCACCCCGCGGAGCTGGCGGTGTCGGGTCTGGAATAAGGTAGGGCTGGCTCGACGAGCCGGCCGCGATGGATCCTTCATGCCGGTTTTCGCCACAGAGGCGCAGCGAAGACGGGTGGCAAAACATCCGGAATCGATCCAGCGGGCCGACCCGCTTGCCTCGCCGAAGCCGGACGAAGGCGGGTCCCGCCCTACCCGCCAGCGCCTACTTCACTCCGACGATCTGCCGCAAACGGCCGCCGATCCTCTCGGCCGCGGTGATCATTTCCTCCGCGGCGCCCGTGGGCAGGTGGACCCGACAATTGCGCCGCCAGAGTTCGAGCCAGGCCTCGAAATGTTTCTCCTCCAGCCCGAGGCGGAGGTGCTTGTAGGGCATGGGGCCGCTGTGGAGGACCGGGCCGCCCGTGGCGCCGGACCAGAAGTCCGCGATCTTTCCCAGGTGTGACGGCCAATCCGTGATCGCCGCGGTGAAAATCGGCCCGATCTCCCGATGCTGGCGGACGTCCGCATAGAAATGCCGCAGGAACAGCGCGAGCCGAGTCCGCCCGCCGAGGCGCTCGAACAGCGGCGGCGGAATTGCGGCATTCATGGCAGCGTCGCTCATGCCCGAATCCAATTCCTCCCGGTGGATTTCGCAACGATGCGTTGCCGGCAACGGTCCGGCGGGCGCGCGCTGGCCCTCCGCTCCTTGGCCGGAAATCACGTAAGAAATCCGGATTTTTTGGAAGAAACCCGTCGGGATCCGGAAAATCCCGCATCCAAATTGGTCCGAAACTCGCTTACCGTTGCCCGCTCTCCCATTTCCCTGCTCGCTCACTCTCCATGCCGCACGCCGCCCTGACGCCAACCATCGACCCCAGCGATCCCCGCCTGCTCGCCTACCTGAACCTGAAGCTGCGCGAGATCGGGCAGCCCGGCGTGGCGCTGCAGGGCGATGACAGCCTCGCGGAGTTCGCTGGCCATTTCCTCGCCCTCGGCCGCGAGAAGGACCGCGCCCTCGGCGCCCATCTCAGCCCGATCGACCAGCGCATCCAGAATTTCCTCTACGACCACCTCGAGCAGGTCGGCGCCACGCCGCGCCTGCCCGCAGCCACGCTCGTGCTCGACCGGCCCGGACTCGCCCGTGCGCTGTCGCTCCCGCCCGGCAAGGACGTCCATGCCAGCCCGATTCTCACCTCGTACCGCGTCCGCCAGGGCGTGCTGCACAACCCGCGCAGCGACCGCCGCACCACCCAGGGCATCTTTCACGTGGCCGAGGGCGGCCTGCCGATCCCCAATGACAAGAAGGCCGTGCCCGTGGCGACCTTCGGGCGGCTCCTCGCCCGCGCCCTCCAGCCGCCGCCGGACCTGCTCGCCCTGCCCTTCACGGCCGGGGAGGCGACGCCCTCGGGCTGCTTTGTCACCCTCCACCTCCGTCCCGTGGTCGTGCCGGAGATCCCTGGCGTCAGCCCGGCGCGGGCGATGGAGACGCGCTTCTTCGTGCCCGGCGCGCTCGTCGCCAACCTCGACTTCGTCGAAAGCATCTTCGGCAACGCCGGCGACCCCAACCTGCCCGAGAACGACGCCGCCCTCGACCCGGTCCACTGGACCGGCCACACCGGCTGCATCATCCTCGCCCCGCACCTCAACGGCGTGACCAAGCGCGACGTCGGGCTGCCGAAGTGGGACGAAGCCACCCCGCGCCAGCGGCGCGACGGCATGTGCTGGAAGGACCCGGCCGAGGCCTACAACGACGGCGTAGCGTTCAAGCTCACCGCCCGCGACGCGTCGGGCGTGGTCGTCACCCTGATTTCCGACAACTACTTCGGCTACTGCAAGAAGGAGGTAAAGACCCAGATCAGCTTCGCCACCAACCTGCTCGGCCGCGCCGAGGAGGAGCACGCCGGCGGCGCGATCGTTTTCCCGAGCTACGACCTCGGGGAGAGTTTCCAGCTCAACACCAACCTGCCCGACGTCACCCACACCTTCGACGAGGCCCTCACTCTGCTCGGCGACCGCGCCGAGCCGCAACCCGGTGGCTGGGCCCGCGACCGCGAGTTTCCCAGCGTCCACTATGTGCCGTCCCACGCGCGCTTCGACCTGCACACGCAGCTCGTCTCGTGGGCCGGGCCGTCCGCGACGCCACACACCCTCAAGCTCCTGCCCGGCATCACCTATCTGCTGCCCTCGGGGTACAAGGTGATGATGTCCGGCCCCGACGAAAACCGCCGGTGGCGGCTCCGCGGCATCACCGCCGAGGGCCTGCTCTGCCACAAGCCCTGCACGGTCTCGGGCGGCGGCAAGTCGGAGATCTCCAAGCCGATCTCGGACGCGATGTTCGCCGGCCCGGTGTTTGTCAGCGACCTCCCCTCCGACCTCGACGCAGTCGAGGCGATCCTCGCGCGGGACTTCGGCCGGCGCTTCCGGCACATCGACCCGACCAAGGGCACCGGCAAGCCGAGCCGACCCATCCTCTCGCCAGAACGCTCGCTCGGGTCCGTGGTCAAGCTGCTCAGCCGCAGCCCGGACTACAACGACGAGTACAACGCCTGGGTCGGCGCCATCCCGCGGCCGATCCGCGACCTCGTGCTGCTCCTCAAGCGGCTTCACAAGCCCGAGTGGGGCACTGATTGGCGGAAGCACTTCAGCGTCGACGTGGTCAACGCCCGCCCCGGCAACGAGCTCAAGCACCACAACGAAAAGCTGCTCACCCACTACGTCCGCGCCGGCTACACCCGCGATGGCGCGTGGCGCACGTTCACGCTGCGGTCGGATTTCCTCCCGGCGGAAAAGATCCAGGTGGAGGACGACATCACCGCCGCCGTGGTCGCGCCGCGCGCGCAGGTGCCCGGCCTGCCCGCCTGGGTCACCGCGCCCTCGGTGAAGTTCGTCCACAACTGCGAAAACCGGCTCTTCCAGCGGCCGGACGACGCCATCGTGCGCGGCTACGACAAGCGCACGGAGCGCGACTTCGCGCGGCCGGGGCATTTCTTCTCCAACTACGAGCCGCTCGACCGGCCCGACGCGCAGGCGATCGTGGAGGACACCATCGGGTTCGAGGCTTTCACCGAGCCGGTGCGCAGCATCTTCCGCGCCTTCGTGGCCGCGGGCCGGCCCGACTACCTCGTCTCGCCCGCGCACCCGCGGATCGTGGACGGCAAGCCCTCGAAGAACCCGCGCTACCTGCAGGACCGGCCCGACCTTGAGGATCCTCTCGCGAGCCACCTCGCCCAGACCGGCGCCCGGCTTTACCGGCGCATCCCGGCCGGGCAGCCCGCCCCGTTCAACGTGGGTTCCGTGCTGATGGGCCGCCGCCTCAACCCGCCCGAAACCGGCATCCGCCCGCTCTGCGTCTACGGCCCGATCCACTACCAGGAACTGCCCGAGGCGTTCATGGACCTGATCGCCAGCCTCACCGGCAAGTCCCCCTCGACCACCGGCACCGGCACGGAGGGCGCCCTGACCAAGGGCCCCTTCAACGCCCTGCCGCCGATCTACGACGTCAACACCGCGCTCGTGTCCTACATCATGACCGGCCTCCCGCTGTTCTCCACCGCGGCGGGCTGGGTCGGGCCGCACCACCGCGTCGACCACGACATCAGCCTGCTCGTGCCCGAGATCTGGTGCCGCATGACGCCCGCGGAGCGCGAACCCGCCTCGCTCATCGCCGGCGGCCACCTCGAGCGCTGCACCGACTTCGAACACAAGGGCAAGAAGGTGCTCGCGAGCCGGCTCGGCTGGCGCATCACCGCGCGCTTCGTGCAGACCTTCTGCGGCCGCGTGCTCGGCAACCCCGGCTCGCTCTTCGACGAGGATTTCCTGCAGCCGGAAAAGCAGAACCTCGACGTCTTTGTCGACGGCATCGACAACGTGGCCACGGCCATCCGCGAGGCGGCGGAAAACTACTTTGCGGACGGCTCCATCGAGCTGGCGGTCCCGCCCCTGCGCGCCCTGCTGCACATCATGCGCCACGGCACCTGGGAGGGGAAAGGCCCGGACGACCCGGCCTTCCGGGCGCTCTTCACGCGCGAGTCGCTCCTCGCGAGCGACTGGTACCGGGCGCGGCTCCTTGCGCAGCAGGCGATCGACGTCCGACTCGCGGAGCGCCAGGTGCGCTATCTGGAGAAATTCCTCACCCGCTCGAATTACGCGGACGTCGCCCGCCGGCTGAAGGTGCGCGAACGGCTCGACGCCGTGATCGCCGTCGGCCGCGAGGCCCGGAAACCCGCCTACCTCGACCAACTGCAAGGCACCGTCGGCGCCGAGCCGTCGATCGCCAAGGCTCTGGGCCAGCACGCGCTGGAGTGATGGGGGCGCCGCAGCACCGGTAGATCCCATCCTTCTCGTTCCCTTACTCTTTCTCGAATCGCCCAGGTTTGGTTTTCACCGGTGGCCACGGAGACGGCGGAGGATGAAGGCAGGGGCCGCCGTCCACCCGGCTCACTGGCACGAGACGCTGGCAAGGGCGGGCTCATCCTTCGCCACCACAGGCCCGGCCGGTTTTTCGCGCCGACCGAAGAACCGGCGCCACGAGAGGGCAAACCCCGTGTACACGAGCACGCACCCGCCGAGGCAGGCGAGACCGGCGACCAGTTGGCCGACCGGGCCGAACGCTTCTCCGGTGTGGAGGAAACGCGTCCAAGCCCGGACCTGCGCACCGGTCGCCATCTGCGCATAACCGGTGCGCGAGAGCATCTGGCCGGTGTACGGATCGAGCGCGACCGTGGTGTTCGCCGTGCGCGGCCAGGAGTGGGCCTCGCGAATGGTGAAGGATACCTGCGCGACGGCATTGCGCGGCGCGCCTCCCGCCGCCGAAGCCGGAGCCACAGCTGCCGCGGCACGTCCTTCCCCAGCCGCACCCCGACCGCCGGTCCCGCCGCGTCGCCCGGCGGCGCCGCCCTCGAGCCGCAGGGCGATCTGCTTCCAGTCGGGCACCTCGGTCTGCACAGCGGCAAGCAGCGCCTGGAAGGGCTGGCGGACCAGACCCTCGGGCAGGGGAACGGTGACCGCCGGGGTGGCTGGCGCCACGGCGTCGACCGGCCCGTTGAGGCGGTTGATGAGATTCGAGACCCAGGCGTAGGAAATCGGCAGCGCGGTGAGCGTGAGGACGATCAGCACCGGGGTGGACCAGAGCCCGATCACGTTGTGCCAGTTCCAATCGCGGGCCTTGCCCCGGGCCGAAGTGAACCAGACGGAGGGACGCAACGCCCGCCACGACCATTGGCGCGGCATCCAGATGCAGAGGCCCGTGATGGCGAGCGCGAGGAAGACGAAGTTGCCGGCGCCGGTAATGGCCTTGCCCGTGGTGCGCTGCTCACCCGACATCGCGATGGTGCGGTGCCAGGCGGTCATCGAACGCATCAAGGCCCGGGTGCGGACAGCGCCCTGCGGACGGATTTCGCCGGTGTACGGGTTCAGGTACACCGTGGCGGTGCCGAGTGCGAGGGTGACCGCCGCGGCCGGATCGGACTTCACCATCAGGCTCGCCACCCGGGACCCCGCGTGCGCGGCCTGGGTGCGTTGCACCATTTCCTCGACGGTGAGCCGCGGAGCGCCAGTCGCGGGCACGGCCATCCGCGTGGCCTCGCGGTCGACCCAAGCCACGATCTCCTTCTCGAAGGCGAGCACCGCGCCCGTGAAGGACATGATGAGAATGATGCCGCCGGCGAGTAGACCGGCGACCAGATGGACCCAAAAGATGGTTTTACGAAACATTATGATGGAAGGGAGGCGGAGTGAATGGAGTCCCGGGTTAGGCTTTGGTAATTAACGCCACTGAGACCTAGTATCATAGTCAAATATTAATAAGACCCATTCTCATTATATGTTTAAACCATTGATTTTATGGCATTAATAAAATATATTCGTGGAATATGGTGCCCGTAAATAGCTTGTGGCACTCGCTAGGTCTACTCACACCTAGCCCCAAAAGGCCCCTGCTCTCTCTGCGAGACACCGCCACCCCTCTGCTTTCCAAGGAGTGCCGAACCCCATTTTGCCCCCAGAGGTGATGGCCGTGCGTGCGCGGATTATGCGACGCGGAGCAGCGACACAAATAGTTCAGCCAAACCACGCGCTGCGCCGGTCGAAGGACGCACACTACAATTCGGTCATGAAACCTTCCCAATGCATCCGCGTCACTGCGGCCGAATCCCACCCGTACCCATTTCCATGATGAAACTGTCCCGCTCCCGCTGCACTCCCTGGTTGACCGGTGCCGCCGCCGGCCTGGTCACTTTCTCGGGAGGCGAGAAGCTCGCCGCCGCACCGGTGATGAATCTCGGGGAGCTTTCCTGGGCGCGCCAGGCCGAGCTCGATCATTACGCTTTCAGCTACGATCGCGTCCTCGGCACATCGCTTGACCTCGTGGTGGATGCGGCGCGGCCGGCCGATGCCGTGCGGGCCGAGGCCGCCGTCATGGCGGAGATCACCCGCCTCAATGCCATTCTCAGCACCTACACCGCGGACTCCGAAATCAGCCGCGCCCGCGGTGGCGCCGCAATCGAGTCGCCCGAGCTCGCCGCATTGCTCCAAGCCTACGCGGCGTGGTCGAGCCGCACCGGCGGCCTGATCGACATCAACATGGCCGGCGTGATCGCACTGTGGAAGGAAGCCGCCCGGACCGGCCTGCTGCCCGACCGCGCCTCTCTCGCCACCGCGGCCCGCGCGCCGCGCGCCTGGAACGTCGACGCCCTCGGCAAGGGCTTTATCATCGACCGCGCCGTTCAAACCGCCCGCCGCTACGTTCCCGCCGGACTGCTCAATATCGGCGGCGACATCCGCGTCTGGGGTGACCGTGATTGGCTCGTCGGCGTCGCCCATCCGGGCCAGCCGGCCGATAATGCCGCCCCGCTCGCCACCGTGCGCCTGCGCGAATCGGCCATCGCCACCAGTGGCGGCTATGCCCGGTTTTCCCGCATCGCCGGCCGCGACTACTCGCACCTCATCGACCCGCGCACCCAATGGGCGGCCGGTACCGGGCTCGCCGCCAGCGTCATCGCGGCCGACACCCTCACCGCCAATGCGCTCTCCACCGCCCTCGCGGTCGGCGGACCAACCGCGATGGCAAAGTTCGTGGGCCTGAGTTACAGCAGCCTGCTCGCCGGTCCGCGCGGCCTCGTCGCTTCCTCCGGGCTCTTCGCCGCCGCCGCGCCTGCGCCATCTCCCGCCGCCACGCAGAATGCGGGTTCGGCTCCGGCCTCATTCGCCCCCGCCGTCAGCGCCTGGCCGCAGGACTTCCAGATCGCGATCAATCTCACGCTCAAGACTCCGGAGGGCGGAGGCGGCCGGGGTGGCCCGGGTGGTCCCCAATTCGGCGGACCGGGCGGACGCGGTGGCCGGGGCGGACCAGGCGGAGCCAAGCGCCCCTACGTTGCCGTCTGGATCGAGGACACCGCCGGCCAGGTGGTTCGCTCGATCGCCCTCTGGGCCCCCATGCGCGAACGGAAATATATCCCGGAAATGACCTCGTGGTTCCGGAAGATCGACGGGAACTGGGATCTCATCGCCTCACTCTCCCGCGCCACGCGCGCCCCGGGATCCTACACCATCAACTGGGACGGGTTGAGCGATACCGGCAAACCGGTGCCGCAGGGTGACTACATCATCAACGTCGAGATCAACCGCGAGCACGGCGGCCACACCACGCAGAAGGCCGCGATCAAGGCCGGCTCCGAGGCCGCGACCATGGACTTGAAGGCGACCTCCGAGTCCGAGGCCTCGGCCATCACCTACGGGCCGAAGTCCGCCACCACGGCACCGTAACGTCCGGGGCTGGATTGGCTGCGCGTACGCTCAGCTGCCAGATACGCCGGATTACCGGATGCGGGCATCCGGCCTCCATCTTATCTCATTACCATTGTAGTCCGGGTGCCCCCACCCGGAGATCGTGTCTCTTCCTACCCATGAGCCAGGACCGCCATTCCCGCGCACCCCATCCGAAGTCGGCGACGCAACACCCGCACAGCCGGGCCTCGCACGGGAACACCCACGGGCACGCGGCGGAGCATGGCCCGGCCGCACCAAAAAAAAAGCGGCTCTGGCAGCAGTTCATCGGCTGGAGCCGGACGATCCACATCTACCTGACGATGCTGGGCCTGCTGGCCATGCTGCTGTTCGGCGCCACCGGCTATACCATCAACCACGAGGACTGGTTCCGCGCGACCCACCCCGTCGTGTCGGAATATCAGATGGATCTCCCGCGCAACCTGCTGGCGAAAGGCGACCGCCTCGCCGTGGTCGAGCGCCTCCGCGGCAGCATCCGAATCACGGGTGCCGTGACGAGTTACGATGACTTCGAGGACGAAGTCTCGATCGCCTTCAAGGAGCCCGGCCAGATCTGGGAGATCCGGGTCAACAAGGCCTCCGGCAAGGTCGATGTCCATCACGAGACCTTCAACTTCGCCGCCCTGATCAACAATCTCCACCGCGGGCGCTACGCCGGCGAATCGTGGCGCTGGGTGATCGACGTCAGCGCCCTGCTCATCGTCCTCGCCTGTGTGACCGGATTTTTCCTCTGGCTGGCCCTGCCACGCCGCCGCCGCGCCGGCATCGCATTTCTGGCCGCCGGCACCCTGATCACGCTCGGGGTCATCTACTTGTTTGTACCCGGGAGCGACTGGGGACTCGAGCCTGCTCCAACCCCCAAGGCCGCGGTTTCGACCGGCAACTGAGTCAGGCACCCTGACCGTCCGGTATTAATCGGACGCATCGCACCCGAACTGCCCCCCCGAAAAGGGAGCCTTTGCCCCTTGCGCGGGGTCATCTCATAAATAACTCTTCTGCCCCTCCCACCTGGGACGATTGATTTCTGATGCCGGGGGCATTCCGCCCGGCACCCATTGACACACTTGGTCGCGGGTGGCACCTCTTACCTTCCCTATTCCCCTCATGGTCAGCCCAAATACTCCTGAACAGTCCGGTAGTTCCGCTTCCGGCCAACCCCGCTCCCTGAGCGACGTCGTCATCCGCCTCGCAGGCAACTCGCAGGACGGCATCCAATCCATCGGAGGCTTCCTCGCCCGGCTCGCGGGCCGCTCCGACCAGGAGGTCATGACCTACATGACGATCCCGTCCACGATCTCCGGCGGACCCTCGATCTTCCAAGTCCGCATGGGCAACGGCGACATCCTGTCCGCCGGCGACCGCGCGGACATGCTGGTGGTATTCTACCAGCACAGCTACGAGGCCCACATCGGCTCCCTGCGCCCGGGCGGCGTGCTGATCTACGACAGCGACCATGTGAAGCTCCCAGCGGAAGACAACCGCTTCACCAGCGTCGCCGTGCCGATCACCACCGGGACGGTCGAGGCCGTCGGCGGCACCTCGAAGGACAAGGGCAAAAACATCTACGTGTTGGGTTTCCTGGCCCGCATCTTCGACCTCGATGTCGCAAAGCTCGCCGCGCTCGTAAAGGAGCGCTTCGGCGGCAAGAACGAGGATGTGGTCCGCAACGCCATGTTGGCCTTCGACGCTGGCTACGCGTGGCCTCAGAACAATGTCCGCGACCTCTTCTACCGTTTTGAGGCGGTTGCGCACGCTCAGACCGGCGGCCACCCGCAGATCACGATCGATGGCAACACCGCCCTCGCCTACGGCCTCCTCGCCGGCGGCGTCCGCCACGGCGCGGGTTACCCAATCACCCCCTGGTCATCCATCATGGAGACCCTCCGCTCCGAGCTGCCCAAGTACGGCGGCGTGTTTGTGCAGTGCGAGGACGAGATCGCCGCGATCTCCACCGCCATCGGTTTCTCCTACACCGGCCAGCTCGGCATCACCGGCAGCTCCGGCCCCGGCCTCTCACTCAAGATGGAGGCCCTCGGCTGGGCCACCATGGCCGAGATTCCCCTCATCGTCGTCAACGTGCAGCGCGGCGGCCCGTCCACCGGCATGCCGACTAACGTCGAGCAGTCCGATCTCATGCAGGCGATCTACGGCAGCCACGGCGACACCCCGCGCGTCGTCCTCGCTCCCAAGAACGTCGAGGACTGCTTCTACATCGCCATCGAGGCCACCCGCATCGCCCGCGAATACAGCACCCCGGTGATCATTCTCACCGATCAGGGCCTGTCCTCGCGCATCGAGGTCTTCCCTGAGCCAGAGCTCTCCAAGCTGATGGTCAGCACCAAGCTTGATCTCTCCGAGCGCCCCGCGTCCTTCAAGCCCTACCCGCTCGACGCCATCACCCGCCACGCGCCCCCGGGTGCCCGCATCGCTTCCGGCAAATACCCGACCGTCACCGGCCTGGAGCACGACGAGATGGGCCACCCGACCGGCAGCCCCGCCCTTCACCAGAAGATGACGACCAAGCGCCGCGAGAAGTACAAGGCCCTCGCCGCCACCCTGCCCGCTCCGGAGTTGGAAGGCGACGAGAGCGGCGAAGTCCTCCTCGTCACCTGGGGAAGCGCTTGGGGCCCCGCCCGCGAGGCGCTCGGCCGCATCCGCAAGGCCGGGGTCAAGGCCGGCCACCTCAACATCCGGCACATTCATCCGTTGCCCGTCGGCCTGGACAAGACGTTCGCCAAGTATCACCGCGTGGTGGTCACCGAGCTCAACGACGAGGGCATGTACGGTTACGGCCAGCTCACCATGATGCTGCGCGCCGCCTACGCCAACCCGGCCATCGTCAGCGTCACCAAGACCGACGGCCTCACCTTCAAGGTGAGCGAAATCGTCGCCGGTGTCGCCCGCCACATCGAGAGCCAGGCACTCTCCGCCACCGCCGGCGCCGCCGCGCAGAGCGCCTTGGCGGCACCTGCGGCGCGTTGAAGTTGAAGCGCCACGTTGAAGTCAACTGAGACCACCCGCCGACCTGCTTAAACTTCCCCCTTAAACTTAAACTTCCATCATGTCCGCTCCCGCTGTTGCCACGCCCCCGCCCGCCCCGGGCGCCCCGCTCACCAAGAAGGCCCTCACCGCCGACCACCCCACGTGGTGCCCCGGCTGCGGCGACTTCGCCGTGCTCGCCTCGTTCTACAAGGTCCTCGAGAAGCTCAACTACCCGCAGGAGAAGATCATCACCTTCGCCGGCATCGGCTGCTCCTCGCGCTTCCCGTACTTCGTCAACACCCACGGCGGCCACTACATCCACGGCCGATCCCTGCCCTTCGCCGCGGGCATCAGCCTCGGCCGCGATGACCTCCATGTCTTCGTGTTCGGCGGCGACGGCGACGGTTTCTCCATCGGCGGCAACCACCTCGTCCACACCGCCCGCAAGAACTTTAACCTCACCTACGTCATCATGGACAACTCCGTCTATGGCCTGACGAAGAAGCAGACCTCCCCGACCTCGCCGATCGGCTTCAAGTCCAAGACCGACCCCTGGGGCGCCTTCGACCAGCCGATCAACCCCATGCGCACGCTCGTCAACAGCGGCGCCACCTTTGTCGCCCGCAGCCACGCCACGCAGGTCAACCACATGGTCGACATGATGCTGCAGGCCGCCAAGCACAAGGGCTTCTCGGTCGTCGAGATCCTCTCCGAGTGCGTCGAGTTCTACGAGGGCGCCTTCGACTCCTCCGTGCCCCGCAAGGGCGGCACCTTCAAGACCGTCGACGTGAAGAAGCACGACGGCTCCCCCGAGGACGCCCAGCGCCACGACCCGTCGAGTCTCGAGGCCGCCTTCCACCTCGCGAACGAGGCCTGGCCCGGCAGCTTCGGCCTGTTCTATCAGGACACTGCGGCCAAGACCAAGAACCAGCTCGAAGCCGACCTCATCACCAAGGCCCGCGAGACGACCACGGGCGCCAGCGATCTCGCCCTCCTGCA
>CAMDOO010000060.1 GCA_945903545.1 Opitutus sp. GAS368
GGCGTTTGTGATTTGAGGGGTTCATTCTCTAGTACGAGAGGACCGAGAATGACGAACCTCTGGTGTTCCGGTTGTCACGTCAGTGGCAGCGCCGGGTAGCTATGTTCGGAAGGGATAAGCGCTGAAAGCATCTAAGCGCTAAGCCCATCCCAAGATAAGATCACAATCCCTCGCAAGAGGGTGCAAGGTCCGGGTAGACCACCCGGTTGATAGGCCAGATGTGTAAGTGGGGTAACCCATTCAGCTTACTGGTACTAATGACCTTGCCGGTTTATGCAGAGCCATATTCTAGGCGTTTGTTTTACCTACTTCATTTCAATTACTAAACTTTAGTCACTTGCCCGACCCCGGTCGGGCTTCCCTTCCTGGTGACCATATGCCGGGTGTTCCACCCGTTCCCATCCCGAACACGGCCGTTAAGCCCCGAGCAGCCAATGGTAGTAGGACGATAGGTCCCGCGAGAGTTGGTTGTTGCCAGGTCTATGGCCCGGCTCCTCTAAAAAGGAGCCGGGCCTTCTTTTTTATCCCCGGATAGGTAGGCGCTGGCCGTCGAGGCTGAACGCCAGTCTCGGAGGCCGGTCCCCGACCGGCTCGAGAGAAGGCCGCAGGGGAGGGTGCCCAGGCGCCCGTCCCTCCGTCCGTCCCTTGATTTTGCTCCCCAGGTTGGCCGTCAGTTGGCCTGAATTCAGTCTTCCTCCTATACTCGTAGGAGGAACATTACCTCCCGGATTTGCCTCCGGAAGATTTTGCCCTTGTTAGTTCGAAAATATCCTTGCGGGACTTTCCTGCCAAGGTAGCATCTTTCCCTTTTCCCAATTTCCCACTCTACCGTCGTCCATGCCCACCATCAATCAACTCGTGCGTAAAGGTCGTCGCCAAGTTAAGGCGAAGTCCAAGTCCCCGGCGCTCGGCGGCAACCCGTTCCGCCGTGGTGTCTGTGTGCAGGTCATGACGCGCACGCCGAAGAAGCCGAACTCCGCCATCCGCAAGGTCGCGAAGGTTCGCCTGACGAATGGCAACGAGGTGATCTCGTACATTCCCGACGAGGGCCACAATCTGCAGGAGCACTCCATCGTCCTCGTGCGCGGCGGCCGTGTGAAGGATCTTCCCGGTGTTCGCTACCATATCGTCCGCGGCACTCTTGACGCCACCGGCGTCGAGAAGCGTCGTCGCAGCCGTTCCAAATACGGCGTCAAGCGTCCGAAGGCCGCCAAATAAATCCGTCAACCAACCATCTTTGAGCCATGTCACGCCGTCACAGAGCCGATAAACGTCAGGTTGAGCCGGATGCCCGCTACAGCAGCGCCTTGGTCGCGCACTTGGTCAATGTGATCATGAAGAGCGGCAAGAAGAACCTCGCCCAGAGGATTGTCTACGGGGCCTTCGAGAAGGTCTCCGAGAAGCTCGAGAAGGGTGACCCGGTGGACCTGCTCCTCGGTGCCCTCGAGAATGCCCGCCCGCGTCTTGAGGTGAAGAGCCGCCGCGTCGGTGGCGCGACCTATCAGGTGCCAATCGAGATTTCCTTTGAGCGCCAGGAAAGCCTCGCGCTGCGTTGGATTGTGGATGCCGCTTCCAGCCGGAAGGGCACGCCGATGAAGGACGCCCTCGCGGCGGAGATCGTCGATGCCTACAACAACACGGGCAGCGTCGTGAAGAAGAAGGAAGACACGCACAAGATGGCCCAGGCCAACCGTGCCTTCGCTCATCTCCGCTGGTAACGTTTCCGTCCCCTTTTTTGACCATGTCAGCTGTTGCCTCACCCTCCATTACTGTCGTTACCGACAAGGACAAGGTTTCCGCGGTTAACTCCAAGGACCGTCCCTTTCCGCTGGAATGGACGCGTAACATTGGTATCGCCGCGCACATCGACGCGGGCAAGACCACGACCACGGAGCGCATTCTTTTCTACTCCGGTGCCGTGCACAAGATGGGTGAGGTACATGAAGGCACCACCGTGACAGACTGGATGGAGCAGGAGCGCGAGCGTGGCATCACGATCACCGCCGCCGCCATTTCCTGCGCCTGGAACGCCTCTTGGGGCCCATGGAAGGGAATCAAGCAGCGCATCAACATCATCGACACTCCCGGACACGTGGACTTCACGGCCGAGGTGGAGCGCTCGCTGCGCGTGCTTGATGGCGCGGTCGCCGTGTTCGATGCGGTCGCCGGCGTGCAACCCCAGTCGGAAACCGTCTGGCGCCAGGCCAACAAGTACAAGGTTCCCCGAATCGCATTCATCAACAAGATGGACCGCGTCGGCGCGGATTTCTACCGTTGCATTGAGGACATCCGCACAAAGCTCAAGGCGAACGCCCACGCCCTCTATCTTCCGATCGGCGCCGAGGAGAATTTCACTGGCCTCATCGATCTCGTCCAGAACGTTGCCTATAATTTCGACGACAACCCGGCTGATCCGCTCGGGATGAACCCGACCACCGTTGAGATCCCGGAGGCGATGAAGGCGAAGGCGAAGGAATATCGCGACAAGCTTATCGAGGCGGTTTCCGATTTCGATGACGTCCTCGCCGAGAAGTATCTCTCCGGTGAAGAGATCAGCGTCAGCGAGCTCCTGCTGGGTGTCCGCAAGGCCACGATCTCGCTGCAGTTCACGGGTGTTTTCCCCGGCTCCGCCTTTAAGAAGAAGGGCGTGCAGCGTCTCCTCGATTGTGTGGTCAACTACCTTCCGAGCCCGATCGACGTTCCGCCCATGCAGGGACAGGACAGCGACGGCAAGACGGTCGAGGCGGTCGTCAACGACAAGGCCAAGCTGGCCGGTCTCGCCTTCAAGCTCTGGAACGACCCGTTCGTCGGTCGTCTCGTGTTCTTCCGCGTCTACACTGGCCAGCTGCCGCGCGGAATGGCCCTCTACAATCCGCGCACCCGCCGCACCGAGCGCTGCTCGCGTCTCGTGCTGATGCGCGCGATCGAGCGCGAGGAAATCGATGTCGCCTACGCGGGTGACATTTGTGCCGTCGTCGGCGTGAAGGACGTCATCACGGGAGACACCCTGTGCGACGAGGATTTCGACATCCGTCTCGAGCCGCCGTCCTTCCCCGAGCCCGTCATCTCGATGTCGATCGAGCCGAATTCGAAGGCGGACCAGGAAAAGCTAGGCGTGGCGCTCCAGCGTCTTGTGGCCGAGGATCCCACGCTCCGCGTCAAGACCGACCAGGACACGGGCCAGACGATTCTCGCCGGCATGGGCGAGCTGCATCTTGAGATTATCATCGATCGCATGAAGCGCGAGTTCAAGGTCGAGGCGACCTCGGGCAAGCCGCAGATCGCGTACCGCGAGACGATTGCCAAGGCCGCTGACGGCGAAGGCAAATTCATCCGCCAGTCGGGTGGCAAGGGCCAGTACGGCCACGTTGTCATCAAGGTCGAGCCGAACGAGAAGGGCAAGGGGATCGAGATCCTCAACGAAACCGTGGGTGGCTCGATTCCGAAGGAATTCATCAAGCCAGCGATCGAAGGCATTCGCCAAGGCACCAACAATGGTGTCGTGGCCGGCTTCCCGGTCGTCGACGCCATCATCAAGATCGTTGACGGTTCCTTCCACGAAGTGGACTCATCTGAACTCGCGTTCACGATGGCCGGCATCTTCGCGTTCAAGGATGCGATGAAGAATGCCAACCCGATCCTCCTCGAGCCCATCATGGGTGTCGAGGTGACCACCCCGGAGGAATACCAGGGCGATCTCATGGGTGACATCAACCGTCGCCGCGGCCAGATCCAGGGCATGGAGAACAAGGCCGGCGCCTGCATCATCAATGCGCACGTCCCGCTCGAATTGCTTTTCGGTTACGTGACCGACATCCGGTCGCTCTCTAAGGGTCGCGCCAGCGCCGGCATCACCCCGTCGCACTTCGAACAGGTGCCGAATTCTCTCCTCGCCAAGATTGTCGAGACCAACGCCAAGGGGCCCGCTCGCAGCTAAACCTCGTTCTTTTACCGTCATGAAAGGCCAACGCATTCGCATCAAGCTCCAGGGTTTCGACTATCGAGTCATCGATCAGTCCGCCACGGAGATCGTCGAGACCGCCAAGCGCTCCGGCGCCCGGGTCTCTGGTCCCATTCCCCTGCCGACCCGGATCGAAAAGCTTTCCGTCAATCGCTCCCCGCACGTCGACAAGAAGTCGATGGAGCAGTTTGAGACGCGCACGCACAAGCGCCTCATCGACATCATTGAGCCCACCGCCCAGACCGTGGACGAGCTCAAGAAACTGAATCTCCCGTCCGGCGTGGACATCACCATCAACGTGTAAATTTCTCCATTCTACAGTTAGCAGTTGCCTGTGTGCGCACCGCGCACCGCCAGGCCCCTCGCTAAAGTAGGTCCAATTTGGAAACCGCTTAGCCCAATGATCTCATCACTACTCGGCAAGAAAATCGGCATGACCCAGGTCTATGACGCTCAAAACGTCCTGGTCCCGGTCACCGTCGTGGAGGCTGGACCCTGCGCCGTGGTCCAAGTCAAGACGACCGAAAGCGACGGCTATAACGCCGTCCAAATCGGATTCGCCTCCAAGAAGGACAAGAACACCAGCAAGGCCGAGCAGGCCCATGCCAAGAAGGGTGGGCTGCAGGCCGCTCCCCGGGTTCTCAGCGAAGTCCGCTTGGACGCTGCCCCCACCTTGAAGGTCGGCGACGTCGTCACGGTCAGCACCTTCAGCGAAGGTCAGTTCGTTGACGTCATCGGCATCACCAAGGGCAAAGGTTTTCAGGGCGTGGTTAAGCGCTTCCGGGTCGCCGGCGGTCCGGCCGCCCACGGCTCGATGTTCCATCGCCGCATTGGTTCGATCGGCATGCGTCAAACGCCCGGTCGTACTTGGAAGAACCAATCGATGCCCGGTCACATGGGCAGCGAGCGTCGCACGGTGCAGAATCTCCGTGTCGTCAAAGTCATCGCCGACAAGAACCTGATCCTCGTCAAGGGTGCCATCCCCGGCGCCAATGGCGACGACGTGATCGTTCGCGTGGCGATCAAGGGTCAACCTAAGGCGGTCAAAGCCTAACCTGGAGATCCCCACACATGAAACTCACCGTATTCAGCTCCGACGGCACCAGCAGCCGTGAACAGGACTTTTCCGGCCTGCCGACCTTCGAGGGCGACAAGGGCCAGCAAGCCGTCAAGGAAGTGATCGTGGCGATCCAGGCGAACAATCGCCAGGGCACCCACTCCACCAAGACGCGCGGCGAAGTCCGCGGCGGCGGCAAGAAGCCGTGGCGCCAGAAGGGCACGGGCCGCGCCCGCGCCGGTTCCATCCGTTCTCCCCTGTGGTCGGGTGGTGGCGTGGTCTTCGGACCCAAGCCCCGCGACTACTCGAAGAAGATCAATGCCCAGGTTCGCAGCCTGGCCTTCAGCCGCGCGCTGTTCGACCGGGCCTCGGCCGGGGAGATCGCCGTGATCGAGTCCTTCGTGGCTCCGGCCTCGAAGACCAAGGCCGTCGACCAGATCGTCGGTCGCATCGCCCCCGCGGGCAAGGTGCTCCTGGTGGACGCCCCGTTCGCCGAAGGCACCCGCCGCGCCGCGCGCAACATCTGCCGCGTTTCCCTGCAGGAGGCCGCGAAGCTCAACACGCTCGATCTGGCCCAGTACCGCAAAATTATCGTTAGCACCAAGGCGCTCGAGGCCATTATCGCCCGCGTCAACGGAGGAAAGAACTGATGAACGCCAGCAATGTTCTGAAATTGGTCCGCCTCTCCGAAAAGGCCAACCAGCTGAGCTCCACGCTCGGCCAGTACACCTTTGAGGTTTATTCCTCCGCGACGAAGTACACCGTCGCGGAAGCCGTCGAGCAGACCTTCAAGGTGACGGTTCGCCGGGTGAACATCCAAAACTACCGCGGCAAGAACAAGCGCGGCCGGAATGGTCGTCCCAGCACGACTTCCGATTTCAAGAAGGCCATCGTTACCCTCAAGGCGGGTGACAAGATCGAGCTGGTCTGAGCCAGCCACCGGAGAACACCAACATGCCCATCAAGTCATTTCGCCCGCTCACGCCCTCTGGCCGTTTCACTTCGCTGAACCAGGTTAACTCCGTGGTTTCGAAGAAGCGCCCGGAGCGCAGCCTCCTCGAGCCGAAGCCCAAGACCGGCGGCTGCAATAACAACGGCCGCCGCACCTCCCGCCATCGTGGCGGCGGTCACAAGCAGCTCTATCGCGTGATCGATTTCCGTCGCGACATCCTCGACATGCCCGCGAAGGTCCAGGCCATCGAGTACGATCCGAACCGCACGGCCCATCTGGCCCTGGTCGCTTACACCAATGGCGAGAAGCGCTACATCCTGGCCCCTGAGGGCCTACAGGTCGGCGCGATGATCGTCACCTCCAACAAGGCCACGACGAATGACTTCGTGGTCGGCAACAACTTCCCGCTGGAGCTGATCCCGCCTTCCACCAAGGTCCACGCCGTCGAACTCGCCCCGGGCCGTGGTGCCCAGGTGGCCCGCTCCGCTGGCGCCGCCTTGGAGCTGGTCGCTGTCGAAAACGGCCGCGCCACGCTCAAGATGCCTTCGGGCGAGCTTCGTTTTGTCCATCCGAAGTGCCGCGCCACGATCGGCATCGTTGGCAACGGTGACCACAGCAAGCAGTCGCTCGGCAAGGCCGGGCGTGCCCGCTGGCTGGGTCGTCGTCCCCACGTCCGTGGCATGGCGATGAACCCGGTCGACCATCCGAACGGTGGTGGTCAGGGCAAGTCGAAGGGTGGCGGTGGTCGCCAGCAGCTCGTCTCCCCGTGGGGCCAGCTCGCGAAGGGTTTCCCGACCCGCCGTCGGTCCAAGTTGTCAAACGCGGTCATCATTGTTCACCACAACGGCCGCAAGCCGCGCGGTCAGAAGTAACCCCCACCTTTTCGTACCATGGCACGTTCCATCAAGAAGGGCTTTTTTGTCGATTATCACCTCCTCGAAAAAATCGAGAAGGCGGTCAAGACTGGCGCGAAGAAGCCGATCCAGACCTGGTCGCGGCGCTCCACGATCACACCCGACTTCATCGGCCACACGTTCAGCGTCCACAACGGCCGCATCTTCACCGCCGTGTATGTCACGGAAAACATGGTCGGCCACAAGCTGGGCGAGTTCGCCCCGACCCGTGTGTTCAAGTCCCACGGTGGCATGACCCGCAAGGAGATCTAAACCGTACCTGAAGGATAAACCTGGAGGGCGTAGATCCCGCCTGCCGTCGATCCCGTCCCCCAACCAATACTTAACATGGAAGTCCAAGCTCTCACCCGTTACGCGCGCATGTCGCCCAAGAAGATGCGCGAGGTGGTCCGTACCATTCAGGGCCGCAAGGCCACGGAGGCGGCCGATTATCTCTCGCTCATCCCGCGCAAGTCCGCCCGCCTGATCGCCAAGACCCTGCGCAGCGCCATCGCGAACGCCGAGAACAACAACAATCTCTCGGCCGACGCCCTCACCGTCAAAAGCGCCATCATCAATCAGGGCCCGGTGCTCAAGCGCCACAAGGCCGGCGCCCGTGGCACTGCGATGCCCCGCCGCAAGAAGATGTCCCATATCCTCATCATCCTGTCCGACGGTAACACCAAATAATTTCTCCCCATGGGCCAAAAGACCAATCCGATCGGCTTCCGTCTCGCAGTTCGCCGCAACTGGCAGTCCCGCTGGTTTGCGAACAAGAAGGAGTTCCCCAAGCTGCTGCTTGAGGATCAGATCATCCGCGAGAAATTGATGGAGAAGCTCAAGCAGGCTTCCGTGCCGCGCATCTTCATCGAGCGCGCCTCGACCCGCGTCCGCGTCAAGATCTACACCGCCCGCCCCGGCATCGTCATCGGCCGCAAGGGCCAGGAGATCGAGAAGATCAAGGAGGAGCTCGCGAAGATCACGGGCAAGGAAATCCTGCTCGATATCCAGGAGGTCAAGAAGCCCGAGATCGAGGCGCAGCTCGTGTCCGAGAACGTGGCCCTCCAGCTCGAGCGCCGCATCGCTTTTCGCCGCGCCATGAAGAAGGCCGTCGAAATGGCCATGGCGCTCGGCGCCGAGGGCATCCGCATCCAGTGCTCGGGCCGTCTCGGCGGAGCCGACATCGCCCGTCGCGAATGGCAGCGCAAGGGTCGCGTGCCGCTCCATACCCTCCGCGAAAACATCGACTACGGCTTCTCCGAAGCCCGCACGCTTTACGGCAAGATCGGCGTCAAATGCTGGATCTGCAAAAAAGAGGCTGACGTCTCCTGACGCGGCCCGTCCCCGGAATCCTAGGAGAAATTTACCATGGCTCTCGCTCCCGCCCGTACCAAATACCGCAAGTCCCAGAAGGGCTCCCGCGCCGGCAATGCCAAGCGCGGCAACACCCTCGCGTTCGGCGAATTCGGCCTGCAGTCGCTGACCCGCGGCCCGATGACCGGCCAGCAGATCGAGGCGGCCCGCGTGACGATCTCCCGCCACCTCAAGCGCAAGGGCAAGCTGTGGATCCGCGTTTTCCCGCACAAGCCCGTGACCAAGAAGCCGGCCGAGGTGCGCATGGGCCAGGGCAAGGGCCCGGTCGAATACTATGTGGCGGTGATCAAGCCCGGCGCGGTGCTCTTCGAGCTCTCCGGCGTTTCCACCACCATCGCCAAGGAAGCCTTCCGCTTGGCCGATGCCAAGCTGCCTTTCCACTGCCGTTTCATCGCCCGTGAGGGCGTCGCGGTCTAAGCTCCGACCCATTTAACAACACCTGCCATGACCTCGAAGGAAATCCGCGATCTCGCTCCGGCGGAAATCACCACGAAGCTTCGCGAAACCCGCGAACAGCTCCTCCAACTCCGTCTGCGTCGCCAAACCGGCCAGGTTGAGAAGACCCACGAACTCCGCACGCTCCGCAAGGACGTCGCCCGCCTGGAGACCATTCTGCGCCAGAAGCAGACCAAGTCTCCGGTTGCCGCCTAATCTTAACGTCACTCTCCCATGTCATCCACTGCCACCGGCGCGCGCAACTCGCGCAAGACCATCATCGGCTTCGTCACCAGCCGCTCGGGCGATAAGTCCGTGAAGGTCACCATTCCTTACAAGACGCCTCATCCGCTGTACCAAAAGGTGGTCAACCGGCAGACCGTCGTGCACGTGCACGACGAAAAGAACGAGACCCGCCTGGGTGACAAGGTCGAGATCATGGAGACGCGCCCCCTCAGCCGCCTCAAGCGCTGGCGCGTCATCTCGGTCGTCGAGAAGGCCGTCACCACCGACGCCGTCGCCATCAGCGAAAGCGATGTGGCCGCGCAGGTGCCCACCAAGATCACGGCCTCCTCCGCCGCGCCGGCCACCAAGGCCTGACGCCATCCGCCAACCCTCAGCCAAGCACCAGTCATGATTCAACTGCGCTCCATTCTCGAGGTCGCCGACAATACCGGCGCCCGCCGTGCGGCTATGATCAGCCGCAAGGGCCAGAACACCGACACCGCCGCGGTGGGTGACATCGTCACCATCCACATCAAGGAAAGCACCACCGACGCCACGGTGAAAAAGGGCGAGGTCGCCAAGGCTGTGGTTGTTCGCACGAAGGCCGCGGTTCGCCGCGCCGACGGCAGCTACCTCCGCTTCGACAGCAATGCCGTGGTGATCATCGATGCCACGAACAATCCGCGGGGCACCCGCATCTTCGGTCCCGTCGCGCGCGAGCTGCGGGCGAAGAATTTCATGAAGATCATCTCGCTGGCCCCGGAGGTTCTCTAAAATGAAGAAGTTTCACATCAAGCGCAACGACCCCGTCGTCGTGATCGCGGGTTCCCAGAAGGGCAAAACCGGCAAGGTCCTTGAGGTGCTGTCCGGCTCCGGCCGGGCCCGCGTCGAGGGCGTGGCGATGATCAAGCGCCACCTGAAGAAGTCCCAGGAGCACCCGCAGGGGACGATCTCCGAGCGCGAGGGTTCGGTCCATGTCTCGAACCTCATGCTCCAGTCGGTCTTCGATGCCAGCAAGCGCAAGAAGGCGACCGCCGCCACCTGAACCCATCTCCCAATCCTTTGATGCCCCCGGGTCGGAAATCCGGGGGGTACTAATATGAGCAGCAGCTACACTCCCGTCCTCAAGAAACTCTACCTCGAGCAGGTCATCCCCGAGCTCGTGAAGAGCCGCGGCTACAAGAACAAGCACCAGGTGCCGAAGTTGACGAAGATCAACCTCAACACCGGCATTGATGCCGAGGCCGACAAGAACCAGATCGCGGACATCCAGCGCGACCTTGGCATGATCGCGGGCCAGAAGCCGGTGCTCGCCCGTTCGCGCAAGGCGATCTCGAACTTCAAGCTGCGCGAGGGTCAGGTCGTGGGTTGCCACGTCACCCTGCGCGGCAATGCGATGTGGGAATTCCTTTACCGACTCCTCGCCGTGGCGCTCCCGACCATCCGCGACTTCCGCGGCGTGTCGCCGAAGCTGGACGGGCAGGGGAACTACAACCTGGGCGTCACCGACTTCGCGATCTTCCCCGAGATCACCATCGAGAACGTCAAGAAGAGCATGGGCCTCGACCTGACGATCGTCACCACGGCCGGTTCCGACGAGGAGGGCCGCGAGCTGCTCCGCCTGCTCGGCATGCCGTTCCGCCGTACTGAGACCGCCGTCGCGCCGAAACCCACCGCCTCCTAAGACCAAACTTCACCCGCCCGCGGGTACCTTCCTCCCATGCCCAAGACCTCAGCCATCGAGCGCAACAAGAAGCGCATCAAGCTCACCGACAAGTACCGGGCCAAACGGACCGAACTGAAGGCGATCCTCATCAGCCCCACGACGACCGACGAGCAGTTCTTCGCCGCGCAGAAGAACCTCCAGAAGCTACCCCGCAACTCCGCGCCAAGCCGGATCCGCAACCGCTGCTCGATGAGCGGCCGTCCCCGCGGCTTCAAGCGCAAGTTCGGCGTGTCCCGCATCCAGTTCCGCGAATTGGCCCTCGCCGGCAAGATCCCCGGTGTCACCAAGTCCTCCTGGTAATCCCGCCACCCATTCCACTCTGTCCTTTTCGCCGGAAGTAGGCGCCGCCCTTTGGGCGCCACGGATATGATCCGGCAAAGTCCAACCGACAACATCCACCATGACTGATCCGATCAGCGATTTCCTCACCCGTCTCCGCAACGCCAGCAAGGCGCGTCTCGATGAGTGCGTGGCCCCGCATTCCAACCTGAAGGCCGGCATTGCCGCCATCCTCAAGGCCGAAGGCTACGTCTCGGACTTCTCCGAGGGTGCCGACGCCAATGGCCACAAGACCATCATCGTGAAGATGAAGTACATCGACGGAGCCCCCGCGATGACCGGCCTGACCCGGGTCTCTTCGCCCGGTCGCCGGATGTACCTCCGCTACACCGAAATTCCCCGCGTGCTCAACGGCCTCGGCATCAGCATTCTTTCGACCTCGCGGGGCCTGATGAAGGATGGGGACTGCCGGCGCAACAAGTCGGGCGGCGAATTGCTCTGCAACATTTGGTAAGGAAAAACGCACCATGAGCCGTATTGGCAAACAACCCGTCCCGATCCCCGACAAGGTGAAGGTCGACATCAAGAACCACACCGTCCTCGTCGAGGGCCCCAAGGGCAAGGTGACCAAGACCTTCGCCCCTGTGGTCAACATCGCCATCGTCGACAAGCAGGTGATTGTCTCCCCCAGCGCCGACACCAGCCGCTTCGCCAAGGCCATGTACGGCACCGTTCGCTCGGTGATCGCCGGCATGGTGAAGGGCGTCTCGGTCGGTTACTCCAAGGACCTCGAGATCCAGGGCGTCGGCTTCAAAGCCAACCTCAAGGGCAAACAGCTCGACCTGGCCCTCGGTTACTCTCACCCGATCCTCATGGACATCCCCGACGGCATCAAGATCACCGTCGTGGAGGGCACCAAGCTCAAGGTTGAGGGCGCCGACAAGCAGCTCGTCGGAGCCGTCACGGCCGAGATCCGCAGCTATTACCCGCCCGAGCCTTACAAGGGCAAGGGTGTCCGCATCGTCGGCGAACGTGTCCGCCGCAAGGAAGGCAAGACGGTGGCGTAAGCTCGGCTTTCGCCATTTCAGATCTCAAATTTCAAATCTAAAATTTCAAAACCGTGAACACCATCCGCAAAGCCGCGCTGCTGCAGAAACGTCGCTGGCGCATCCGCAAGAAAGTCACTGGCACGGCCGCCCGCCCGCGTCTCTGTGTCCGTTTTACGGCCAAGCACATCTACGCCCAGGCCATCAACGACGAGGCCGGAGCCACGCTGGTGTTTCTTGGCACGCTCGATCCCGCCCTGCGCAAGAAGAAGCTTCAGGCTAATCTCGCCGGAGCCAAGGAGCTCGGAGTCGCCTTCGCCGCCAAGGCGAAGGCCGCCGGCATCGCCTCGGTCGTTTTCGACCGCAGCGGCGCCCGCTACCACGGTAAAGTCAAACAGTTCGCCGACGCGGCCCGCGAAGGCGGCCTCGCATTCTAATCCCAGCCAATGAGCACCGATTCCACTCCTTCCGCCCCCGCCGCCGCGCCCGACAACGCCGCCGCGCCCGCTGCTGCCCCCGCCGCCGCGCCCTCCCGTCCCCGTCGCGAGTTCAATCGCGGCCCGCGCCGCGATGACCGCAACAAGCCGACGGCCCCGATGGGTCCCGATGGCGTGACCGCCATGGTCGAGAAGGTCGTCTTCATCAACCGCTGCGCCAAGGTGGTCAAGGGTGGCCGCCGCTTCAGCTTCGCCGCCCTCGCGGTCGTCGGCGACCAGAAGGGTCGCATCGGCGTCGGCTACGGCAAGGCCAACGAGGTGCCGGACGCCATCAAGAAGAGCACGGCCCATGCGCACAAGCACATGGTCTCCGTGAAGCTCAAGGGCGATACCATCCCCCACGATGTCCTGGGTGTCTGCGACGGTGGCCGCGTGCTGCTGAAGCCGGCTTCCCCTGGCACCGGCCTGATCGCCGGTGGCGCTGTCCGCGCCGTGCTTGAGGCGGCCGGCGTGAAGAACGTGCTCACCAAGTCGATGGGCTCGAGCAATCACATCGCGGTGGTCAACGCCACGGTGAACGCCCTGCAGCAGCTGCGCCTGTCCGCGGACATCGCCAGCATGCGCAAGCTCAGCTGAACGAATCATTGAATCCGAGTTCCGCCTCCGGCCTCCGCCACCGCGGATGACGAGGCGGGGCGCCCAAGAGGAAACATACTATGAAACTGCATGAAATGAAGAACGTTGCCGGCGCGATCCACCGCAAGAAGCGGGTGGGTTGCGGCGAAGGCAGCGGCCACGGCAAGACCAGCGGCAGAGGCGGCAAGGGCCAGACGGCCCGTTCCGGCGGAAGCATCCGTCCGGGCTTTGAAGGCGGCCAGATGCCCCTTTACCGCAAGCTGCCCCACCGGGGTTTCAACCAGGATGCCTTTCGCACCACGATCGCCGTGATCAACGTGCGCGACTTGGCCGGGCTTGATGCCTCGGTCACCGAGGTCAACGCCACGGTCCTCGCCGCCAACGGATTCATCCGCTCGGGCGAGTCCAAGGTGAAGATTCTCGGCGACGGCGAGCTCAAGCGGGCCCTGAAGGTCACCGCCGCCAGGTTCTCCGATGCGGCGAAGGCCAAGATCGAGGCCGCGGGCGGGCAGGCCACGGTCGGCTGAAGCCGATGCGTTTATGATTGGTGATTGATGATTCATGATTGGTGGGCACCGCTCTCCGGCCACCCCCGATCGATTCTTTCAATCGTACTTCGTAAATCGTAAATCGTAAATTCCCACCCTGTGCTTTCCGCCTTCACCAACTCGCTGAAGATCCCCGAGCTCCGCTCGCGCATCTTTTACACGCTGTCCCTGTTGTTCATCGCGCGGGTGGCGGCGCACATTCCCCTGCCGTATGTCCAGACGGATGGCCTGCAGGCCTTCCTGAAGGACAGCATGCAGGGTTCGGGCGGAGGTATCCTCGGCCTATACAGCATGTTCACCGGCGGGGCGCTCACCCAGGGCGCCATTGGTGCCCTCGGCATCATGCCCTACATCAGCGCCTCGATCATCTTCCAGCTCATGACCGCGGTTGTCCCCGCGCTCAGCCGGCTGCAGCAGGAAGGTGACGTCGGCCGCCAGAAGCTGACCCAGTACACCCGTTACGCCACGGTGGTCATTTGTGTGATTCAGGGAGCCCTAACGATCATGGCGCTCGAGAATCCGGGCAAGCTGGTGCAGGGATACGATATCGCCAAGTACGGCCCCATCGTGATGACCGGGGGCTTTGGCTTCCTCGTCACCTCGGTCATCCTGATGACCGCCGGCACGATGCTCCTGATGTGGCTCGGCGAGCAGATCACCCAGCGCGGCATCGGCAACGGTGTCTCCCTCCTGATCACGGTCGGCATCCTGGCCCGCGTGCCGGACGCGATGCGTGAAACCTACAATCTGTTCTTCAACCGCTTTGCCGGTACCGGGACCTCGCCCGGCCTGCCGCAGGCGGCCCTGCTGATCGCGTCGTTCTTCATTGTGACCATGGGTGTCATCATGGTGGTGCAGGGTCAGCGCAAGGTGCCGGTGCAGTATGCAAAGCGGGTGGTGGGCAACAAGGTCATGGGCGGCCAGAGCTCGTTCCTGCCTCTGAAAGTCAACTATTCGGGCGTCATGCCCGTGATCTTCTCCAGCTCGATCCTGCTCTTCCCCCAGCAGATCTTTGCGACCCTGGCGGCGAAGTTCTCAAACTTGAAGTTCCTCGGGGAAATCGCGGCCCTGCTCGATCACCGTTCATGGACCTACTACATGTTCGACGCCATGCTGATCCTATTCTTCAGCTATTTCTGGGTGTCTGTCATGTTCAAGCCGATCCAGATCGCCGATGACCTGAAGAAGTACGGCGGCTACATCCCCGGCGTTCGCCCGGGTGAGCCGACAGCCCAGTTCCTCGACTTTATCATGACCCGGCTGACGCTGGCCGGCGCCGTCTTCCTGACGGTGATCGCGGTGTTCCCGAGCCTGATGTCGCAGGGGATGGGCATGCCGCAGAACGTTTCCTCCTTCTTCGGGGGTACCGGCATGCTGATTACGGTCGGTGTTATTCTGGACACCATGCGGCAGATCGAGACCTTCCTCCTGCAGCGTCACTACGACGGCTTCCTCAAGAAGGGCCGTATCAAGGCCCGGAGCAGCAACCCGACCGGCATGACCGGCGACGCCCTGAGCTCCGAAGCCGTGATGAAGATCGCCCTGCCGGTCCTGATCCTGCTGGTGATTGGCACCGGTATCTGGGCCGCCCGGACCTTCTTCTGAAATAGTTCTTTACTCCGGTCGTGATGGCTGGCATCTCCGACCTCTTCGCGGTTTGTGGCCTTCCCGCCCGAACCAAAATCCTTGTCCTTGGTCCCGCTAGTCTCCTCCCGGAATCTGTCGCCGACCAAGTGAGTTCTTTGAATTTAGAGCACGTCTCTCCGGCCGGCATGATGCGACCGGAGATTTCGCGCCGCCATCCCGCTTCGGCCTCGGCCGGGCAGGATGTCACCACGGCACACATGCGCCGCTGGTTTTTTGCGCGCAAACCTGATGCGGGTTTCCTCCTTTCGGAATACCCGGCTACGCTGCTCCAGGCCCAAATCTTCGACGAATGGCTCGAGGCTCGTGATGAGGTGATCAACACCGTCATCGCGACCAACCCGGACCATCCCGCCGTCGGCCACTACCGCACTCTCGGTCTCCTTTGGGAGCCATCCGAGGCAGCTTCCACCCCATGATCCCGCTCAAGAACGAGCGGCAGATCCGCGGTATCCGGGAAGCTTGCACGGTAGCGGCCAATGTCCTTCAGGAACTGAAGGGCTTGGTTAAGCCTGGCATCAGCACACAGGATCTGGAGGAAGCAGGAATCAAGGCGATGACCCGACTCGGGGCCGCCAGCGCCTGTTTCGGATATCAGATCGGTTCGCGGCGCTATCCAGCACACACCTGCATCTCGGTCAACGAGGAGGTCGTCCATGGCATTCCCGGTTTGCGTCGGATCCTGAAGGACGGAGACATCGTCTCCCTCGATGTCGTGGTGCGCCACGCCGGATACATCGGCGACAACGCGGTGACCGTTCCCGTGGGGGCCATTGCTCCCACGTTGACGGAGCTGCTGCGGGTGACCGAACAGGCCCTGCGCCTCGGAGTTGCGGCGGCGGTGGTGGGGAATCGCATCGGCGACATCTCGGCCACCGTTCAACGCTACGTCGAAAGTCACGGGTTCAGTGTTGTTCGCGACTTGGTCGGCCACGGGGTCGGGCTCGCGATGCACGAAGAACCGCAGATCCCGAATTTCGGGCGGGCCGGCAGCGGTGAACGAATCAAGCCGGGCATGACGCTCGCCATCGAACCCATGGTCAACCTGGGGTCCTACCGGACCAAGACCCTGGCCGATGGATGGACGGTGGTGACCTCGGACGGTTCAGCCTCCGCCCACTTCGAACATACCGTGCTCACGACCGACCGAGGCCCCGAGATCCTGACGATCCCGCAGCCGGTGCTCTCGCCCGTCCATGCCTGCGACGCCGCAGTTGCCGCCCGCCAGTCCGCCTGATCCCACTTTCTACTCTCACTTTCAGCCATCAACCACTTACCAACCTAAACCCATATGCCACGTCTCCTCGGTGTTGAAATCCCCGCGAAGAAAAAAGTCGCGTACTCCCTCCGTTACATCAACGGAATTGGACCTACGCGCGCCGACCTCCTGGTCAAGGAAGCCGGTCTGAATCCCGACATGCGGGCTCAGGACCTCACGGAGGAACAGTTGAACAAGATCCTCCAGATCATCACCGAGCACAAGTGGGTGTTGGAGGGTGATCTCCGCCGCGAAATTGCCGCCAATCTCAAGCGCCTCCAGGCGATCAACTGCTATCGCGGCATCCGTCACCGCCGCAGCCTCCCGGTGCGCGGTCAGCGCACCAGCACCAACGCCCGCACCCGCAAGGGCCCGCGTAAGACCGTTGGCGTCTCCAAAGCTAAGGAAGTCTAATTTCCCACTCACATGGCCGAAGAAAAGTCCGCTCCTAAGAAAGAAAAGGCCCCCAAGGCCGCGGCGCCCGCTCCGGGTGCCGAATCTCCCGCTCCCGCGGCCGAAAAGAAGCCGGGCCGTGCCCCGGCCGACAAGGCTGCCCCCGGCGACGCCGGTGCGAAGCCCGCTCCCGCCGCTGACAAACCGGTGGAGATGATCGGCGGCGTGGCCAAGCAGCCCACCGCCGAGGATCTCCTCAAGGAGGAATTGGGCACCATCAAGGTCCGCAAGGCCAAGGGTTCGAAGAACGTCACCTCTGGTGTCGTCAACGTACTCGCCTCCTTTAACAACACGATCGTCTCGATCACGGACGGCAAGGGTCAGGTCATTGCGTGGTCGAGCGCCGGCAAGTGCAACTTCCGCGGCTCGCGCAAGTCCACCGCCTACGCCGCCCAGGTCGTGGCCCAGGACGCCGCCCGCAATGCGATGTCACACGGTCTCAAGGATGTTGTCATCCGCGTTTCCGGTCCCGGCCTCGGCCGTGACAGCGCCATCCGCGCCCTCCAGGCGATCGGTCTGGAGATTACCTCCATCGTCGACGTCACTCCCATCCCGCACAACGGCTGCCGTCCGCGCAAGCGCCGCCGCGTCTGAGGCGCCCTCGCGCGATCTCGGATTCAAATCTCAAATTTAAAATCAGGATTCTACAATGGCTCGCTACACCGGCCCCACCACCCGCATCAGTCGCCGCTTCGGCCAACTTATCCTTGGCTCCGGCAAGGCGTTTGAGCGCCGCGGATATCCTCCTGGCCAGCACGGCCCGAAGTCCCGCCGCAAATTCTCGGAATACGCCGTCGGACTTAACGAGAAGCAGAAGCTCCGTTACATCTACGGTCTCCTCGAGCGCCAGTTCCGCCGCGTCTTCGAGATCGCCAAGCGCGAGCGCGGCGTCACCGGCGAGCGCTTCCTCCAGTTGCTCGAGACCCGTCTCGACAGCGTCATTTACCTGCTCGGTCTCGCCAAAAGCCGTGCGGCCGCCCGTCAGTTCGTCAACCACGGCCACATCCGCGTCAATGGACACAAGGTCGACATCGCGAGCTACAACGTGCAACCCGGTGACGAGATCGAGGTGAAGAACACCCCGGCCTCCCGCCAGATGGCCACCCGACAGCTCGAGGAAAACCGCATTCGCACCGTCCCGGGCTGGCTCACGCTTGCGCCCGAGACGTTCAAGGCCACGGTGGTTCGACTCCCGACGCGCGACGAGATGGTCCAAGGCGTCAACGAGCAACTCATCGTCGAATTCTACTCCCGGTTCTGAGCCAGTTCGGCCACCGCAGCACAGCACTCCCAACTTCCAACCAGAGACCGCCATGCCCAAACGCCTCGGAAAATTCGAACTGCCCAACAAACTCACGAAGGTCGAGGAAGGCGCCACGCCGACCTACGCCAAGTTCATCGCCGAGCCCTTCGAAGCCGGCTATGGTCACACCATCGGCAACTCGCTCCGCC
This sequence comes from Opitutus sp. GAS368, assembly GCA_945903545.1. GTDB lineage: Bacteria > Verrucomicrobiota > Verrucomicrobiia > Opitutales > Opitutaceae > CAIYFD01. Next base: position 18,377 of record CAMDOO010000060.1, read on the forward strand.
GGGTGCTGCTGAGCTCCATCGAGGGCGCCGCCATCTCGTCCATCAAGATTGATGGCGTGAATCACGAGTTCCAGAGCATCGACAACGTCGTCGAGGATGTAACCGACATCGTTCTCAACCTGAAGAAGATTCTGATCGTCTCTCACAAGCGCGAGACGATGAGCCTCCTGATCAAGGCCAGCAAGGCCGGCAAGGTCACGGCGGCGGACATCCAGGCCGACGCCAACATCACGATCATCAATCCCGAGCAGCTCATCTGCACCCTCGACAGCAAGCGTTCGTTCGAGGCCGAGATCGAGATCAAGACCGGCCGCGGCTACTGCCCCGGGGAATCGAACAAGAAGGAGGAGCAGGCGATCGGTGTCATCCCGATCGACTCCCTCTTCTCCCCGGTTCGTCTCGTCAAGTACACGGTCGAGAACACCCGCGTCGGCCAGATCACCGACTACGACAAGCTCATCCTCGAGGTCTGGACCGACGGCCGCATCACGCCGGACGACGCCCTCAAGCAGTCCGCCTCGATCCTTAAGCATCACCTCGACGTGTTTGATCGCGTCTCCGAGGAGGTCTTCGAGTTCGACAGCCAGCAGAGCGAGGTCAGCGAGGAGCAGAACAAGCTCCGCAAGCTCCT